>CAYYCV010000096.1:0-17601 GCA_964470405.1 uncultured Caryophanales bacterium | reverse complement strand
GGGTTTACCTGGAACGCCTCTCCGTAAAAATGCTGCATCCCCGTAATGTACTGCGTCGGTTCCCCCGCCGCCCGGCGTCGCAGCGCTTCCTGCCATGCCGCCCGGCGCGGCTCGGGAAAAGGCTCGGACCAATGCAGGAACAACGCCGTGCGTTCCCGGTCCAACACATGGCACAGCAGTTGTTCCGCAGCGCTGTTTCCATCCTCCACGCCGGCGGATTGTAAAAAAGAAGAAGCCTTCATCCAGGCTTCGCGGATCGTTAGGACCGTTGGCTGTTTCAACTGTGAACGCGCTCCTCTTGCTCCAGCAATTCGCTCTGGGCAGCCATTGTCAGCGCGGAAATAATTTCATCGAGCTCCCCGCCCAGCACCGTATCGAGCTTGTGCAGCGTCAGTCCGATCCGGTGGTCGGTCACCCGGCTCTGCGGGAAATTGTAGGTGCGAATCCGCTCGCTGCGATCTCCCGTGCCCACTTTACTTTTGCGGTCGCTGTCGTACTTGGCCTGCTCTTCCTGCAGCATTTTATCGTAAATTCGGGCGCGCAGCACTTGCAACGCCAACTCTTTGTTGGAGTTTTGTGATTTGCCGTCCTGACAGGTCGCAACGATGCCGGTCGGCATGTGCGTGACCCGCACCGCCGATTTGGTCGTATTGACCGATTGGCCGCCCGCGCCGCTGGAACAAAACGTATCCACCCGAATATCGCTTTCCTTGATATCCAGCTCGACCTCCTCCGCTTCAGGCATCACGCCCACGGTCGCGGTCGACGTATGAATGCGTCCGCCGGACTCGGTGGTGGGGATGCGCTGAACCCGATGGGCCCCGCTTTCGTATTTCAGCTTGCTGTAAGCGCCCTTTCCTTTAATCATAAAAATAACTTCCTTGAAACCGCCAAGGTCGCTCAAGTTCGCCTCCATCATCTCCGTCTTCCACCCTTGCAAATCGGCATAACGGGTATACATCCGGTACAAATCCGCGGCAAACAGCGCCGCCTCATCCCCGCCGGCCGCGCCGCGAATTTCGACGATCACGTTTTTGTCATCGTTCGGATCTTTCGGCAGCATCAGGACGTGAATTTTTTCTTCCAGCACCTTTTTTCGTTCGCTCAACTCGTCGATTTCCATTTTGACCATTTCACGCATCTCGTCGTCGAGCTTTTCATTTTGCATGGCTTTCGCTTCGTTCAACTGTTCGAGAACCGATTTATAATCACAGTACGCCGTGTACGTTTCCTGCAGATCAGACTGCTCTTTGGAGTACTCCCTGAGTTTTATCGTGTCGCTGACGACATCCGGATCGCATAACAGTTCGCTGAGCTTTTCATACCGGTCGGCAAAAGATCGCAGTCGATCCAACATAAGCCACGGCTCCTTTCTTTTTCGTTCGGCGGGCAAATTCCGCCAGAGGATTTATCTTTATTTTATGCGGATTTCAAAAATATTTCAAAGTTCATTTAAACATTAAACCGGAAATGCATAACATCCCCGTCGGCGACAACATAATCCTTGCCTTCCAGGCGCAGCAAGCCTTTCTCGCGAGCCGCGGCCATCGTGCCCGCCTGGATCAAATGGTCATAACCGACCACTTCCGCGCGGATGAACCCTTTCTCGAAATCGGTATGGATTACGCCCGCCGCCTGCGGCGCCTTGGTGCCCTGACGGATCGTCCAGGCCCGAACCTCCTGCACGCCGGCGGTAAAATACGTGTTGAGCCCAAGCAAACGGTAAGCCGCTTTGATCAGGCGGTTCAATCCCGACTCGGCCAGGCCCAACTCCTCCAGGAACAGGTCGCGGTCCTCCCCTTCCAATTCGGCAATCTCCGATTCGACTTTGGCGCTGATCACGACCACCTCCGCACCTTCGGCCGCGGCAAAGGCCTTCACCTGCCCGACGAACGAATTATCGCCGCCTGCGACAGCTTCGCCTTCACTGACGTTGGCCGCATACAGCACCGGTTTCATCGTCAGCAAGTGCAGATCGCGAATCAACACTTTTTCCTCATCGGTCAATTCCAGGCTTCTCGCCGGCTTATCGGCATACAGCGTCTCTTTGATTTTTTCCAAAGATTCCACTTCCGCGGCAATTTTCTTATCGCCGCTCTTCATGTTTTTGCGCGAACGCTCCAGCCGCTTTTCCACCGTTTCCAGATCGGCCAGTATCAATTCGAGATTAATCGTTTCGATATCCCCAACCGGGTCGACGGCGCCCGAGACATGCGTGATATTCTCATCCTGAAAACAGCGGACGACATGGACAATCGCATCGACTTCCCGGATATGGGCCAGAAATTTATTGCCGAGGCCTTCGCCCTTGCTGGCGCCTTTGACCAGCCCGGCTATATCGACAAATTCGAACGCGGTGGGTACGATGCGCTGCGGCGTGACGATCTCCGCCAACTGCTGCAACCGTTCATCGGGAACCTCCACCACACCCACGTTGGGATCAATGGTGCAGAAAGGGTAGTTCGCCGACTCCGCGCCGGCCTGGGTAATTGCATTAAACAGCGTGGATTTGCCGACATTCGGCAGACCCACAATACCGCAAGAGAGACCCATTTATATGCACAACTCCTTATTTAAACGGCATTGAAAACCTCAGTTTATTATATAGTACAAATGAATATCCATCAAACTAAAATACTGGTCACTCGCCGGTGGAAATTAAAAGCCCCCGGGGATGCTTCCCACGGGGGCTTGCCGGGGTGCTTCCCGGACAAGAACATGATAACATATGCAAATGTGGTTGTAAACATAAAAGAACGAATATTCCATATATCGCCAAAATGCGACTTTTGGTGTAAAATGGAATAGAAAGAAGGGTGAAGCCAATCCCTCAACCGATGAGGATTATTTTAGGTGAGTCGACAAGTGCTGCAACTGATAATGGATTTTCTTTCAACTATTCAACTCAAATCATGGGAAAAGGATGTGCTTGGTTTTGCGCTTACAGTCTCCGTTATACTCATCCTGTTTTTTGCGATAAAACGAGTCGCTCAGGGAGATAGAATTGAAATTTGGAAACTCGCGATAAAACCAGATAAGGCTTTTTCACAACTAAACGAACAGTTCAACAAACTGAATGCAGATTCAAAGCAAAAGACTCAAGTGATAAAAGTGTTACATCGTTTGTCGGTCGAAATAACCAATTTGTTAAATTCCGAAACATCAGAAGAGTATCTTATTAGTAAAAGAAGTGTCTATCTTTATTTGTTAAGTACTATAGCTAGCGTGTTAACAAAGGAAAAAGGAAATTCTCATCGGGTCGCAGTTTTGGTTGATAACCATGACGGATTTCTCAGAATCCATGAAGGGGTAGGTTATTCGCCAGGGGGTTTTAAAAATTTCAGAGTAGCGATCGATGATTCGGCGGCGGGGAGCACCTTCAAAACAGGAGAACCTTATTTCTCAGGAAACGTTTTTTCAGAAGGAAACAAATTTAAACCCCATCCAAAAGCAACAAAAAAATATTATTCGCTGATGTGTGTGGCAATAAAATGTGCTAAAATGACATTAGGGGTGCTGAGCATCGACGGTCAAGAGTGCAACTCTTTCACCCAAGATGATCTGGACTATCTCACCTACTTTGCTGATGCTCTTACTCCTTTAATGCACATTGAACAATTCAATGGACAAGAAAGGGAAGGTGGAGATGATGTTCGAATCGAGGCGTAATTTGGAGGACAACTTGCGCAGACAGTATCTAAGCGGTAATATGACGGTTCATGAATACGTTGATAAGATACTGAATAGTTCCGCTGGCGATCGAACGCGACGAAAGATCGTTCGCAAACATAGCGAAATCATTAAAAAAAGGCAACTTACATCGAAATAACAATGACCCCGCCCATTACGAGCGGGGCTTTCTTTTACAAATTAAATCCGCTTCCGCCCGGCTTCGTCGGATTGCTGATGACGCCCAGAAGCACCAGAACGCCCAGGACGGCGTTGACGATCTCGTTGTAGTCCGATTCCACCACATCAACCCCGAACGCCCGCAGCGCCATCAAAACCAGCGCCGCAACGGCAACCCACAGCCCGTGATTTTTCAGACGTTTCTTGTTCATTTGCCCTTCACCTCCTTCAAAGCCGCCAGCGCCGCAGCCAATTCCTCGCGCGTCACCGGCTGTTCCGGACGGAATGTCCCATCCGGATAGCCCGACAGGATGCCGGCGTTTTTCGCGGCGGCAATGGCCGGCGCGCTCCAGCGCGTCCCCTCCACATCCGGGAACGGGCCGGTCTTGGTCTGCGCCAGCTCCAGCCCATAGAATTCAATCAATCCCTCCGCAATCGCCTTTGCGCAGGATTGCCGATAACCATCCGACCGCAGCCGTTTGGCTTCCGCCTCATTCGTCATGAACCCGCATTCGCAGAGGATCGCGGTCATGTGGGTTTCCCGCAGAACATGGAAATCCGCAAATTGGACGCCTCGATCCATCAGGCCGGTTTCCATGAGCAAATGCCGCTGCACCACGCCGGCCAGCTTCACCGCCTCGCCCGGCTTCGTGATGTAGGTATAGGTTTCGATCCCGTGCGCGTCATCCCACCCGCCCGAACCGTTGGCATTCGCATGGATGGACACGAACACATCCGCTTCCCAGGCGTTGGCCCGGTCTGTTCGTTCCCGGAGCGGCACATCCCGCCCATCCTCGAAGGTGGTCAATATCTCCACATCGGCGTACGGTGCGAGCCGGTCCATCACATACCGGGCCGTGGCGGCGTTGAATTCATACTCATGCATAAAACTTCCGTCCGGGAATTTCGGCGTTCGTTTCCCCGGCGTATTCGGCCCGTGACCGGCATCGATGCAAATTTTCATTTTCTTTCGCCCTCCAATCGATTGATTCTATGGTGCGCCTGTTTCGCAGATTCCTCGACGCGGGCCAAGCGTTCAGAAAGCTCGTCGAAACGCTTCCCCTGTGCGCGCTGTTCAAGCCGTACGTCATCGATACCTCGCTTGATGTATTCAAGTTCAAACTTGATTGTTGCGTCCTCTCTTGCCTCCGCAACCGTATCCTGTCGGATTGTTCGTGCCTTCCCTGTCCAGCCCAGGACCATTCCACTGATCGTCGCCAACACAGAGATCGCCGCCATGATCGCCGCTGTATCCATTCCATCCATCACCCCCAACAAAAATAAAAACGCCCCGTTAGGTGCGCTGTTTCAAAAGATCATAAATTTCACTCTATCTGGCTGAGGTGCCGTAAATCAGACCACATACGCATCGCCGGTTATTGATTCATATTGCTCTGGAGTGATCCATCCTATTGTGACAGCGTTGGCTACTCCCGTCTTTGATACGTATCCGTCAATGTATAGCCGTTTAACGGTTTCAAACACATTAATCTCCCCCCATGAGTGTGGTAATAACAATCTGGTCCACAACATCCTGCATTTGCTGCATTTTTTCATCGGATGTAAGCGGACGATCGTATTCCTCGAAGAACTGTTCTTTCGTCTGCGGATTCACGCACCATCGATATGCTTTCCCCACTTGGGACGCGGGGAAATTTGGTTCAGCTTCCACAACAACGCCCTGACTTGTGTCCATTCCCGCATTTTCTACAGCATCAAGATTGTAAACCATATGCACAACCAGTTTTTCTTCGGATATCCGCTCACCACATAGTAATTTTGACATTGCATATCCCCCTTAGCCAATAATTTTGTATCCAGTAGTCTGCGATAATTTACGAATAGTCTTTGTTGCGGTAATGCCTATATGAGATGTATATACGTTTCCGGCGTGATCGACTGCAACGCCGGAAACCTCTGGGACATCCGCATCGATCCAAACAGGATCATCATCCTCCTCGGTATCATACGCCCATTTGATCACCTTTCCCACGTTGCTGGATATGGCTATATAGATATCCCCAATATCATCTGTCACGACCCGATGCGGATATTGCTCGTTGATTTTCGACCAAACTTGCGTACCGGAAGAGTCCAATTTTCGGACGTAAACCTTGTTGTTCCCCCCGTTGTACGTAGCGTATACATTTCCGATGTGATCGACCGCAATCCCCATCGCATACGCTGTACTACTGTCGGCCCAAATCTCCGTCCCGGATGAGTTGAGTTTGCGGACGGTGTTTTCCTCCGTTTCATGTGCAACGTATACATTCCCTTGGCTGTCTACTGCGACATCCTGTACCTGATCCGCATTCGAATTTGACCAAATCTCCGCTCCAGACGAGTCAAGTTTGCGGATGGCCCCTGTCCCCTCGTAGATATCAAAATATGTCACATACACGTTCCCTTGGCAGTCTACCACGACATCCCTTCCATACGGTACATCGGCTTTCGACCAAACTTCCGTTCCTGACGAATCAAGTTTGCGGACAGTTTTTCCGGTATCGATATTTTGAGCGACATAGACATTCCCCAGGTTGTCTACGTCAATCCCTGCACCGGATGTCACATCCGAATTCATCCACATTTGTGTTCCAGCAGAGTTGAATTTCCGGACGTAATATTCTCCGACTACGTATACATTCCCGTCGTGGTCTACGGCAATATCCTGGAGTCGATCCAAAAACGGTTTTGACCAGATTTCATTTGTTTCTCCTACCCTCCTTATGCTGGTCGCATTCAAAACGTCGCCAACCTCATAATCCTTCAATACGATAGCTTCGATATGATCGGCCATCGTTTGAAATGTTGCGTCGTCCGCCGTTTCTATTCCTTTGTCAGTGATAGCGGCGGCGACGATGGCCTTTCCATCACTGACAGATTGAAAAACCTCGTCAAGCGCAGTTTGTACATCGGTAGCGGCGGCGCCCGATGTGCTGTTGTCGTATGATGTTCCTTTTGCTGTCCCGAGAAGTCCGTCGTTCGCCCAAAGCGCAACGTCCGTTCCGAGAGAGGCCCCTTCAACGGGAGTTAGTATCTCCCAGCCACCAACAGCGTTAAAAATAGTGGTATCTACGGTAAGCGACCCAGTCGCTCCATCAACATACATCTCTAACGCATAGGTTGTTGTGTCATACGTTAAACGTATTTGCGTGAGAAAAGGCGTGTCTGCCCCATCCGTGATATTCAACATGTTAAAGGTATAACTCTCACTATCCTCGATGCTGTTCCCGCTAATGTCAAATAATATTGTCACTTTCGAATCAGTTATCTCGTCTTTTTTCAAATGCACCAAAAAGCGCCCGCTAAACCCTTTCTCCGCATCAGCAACGGGCACAGTAGCTATTCTAGTCCAGTGTTCATACACCAATCCGCCATGAACCGCGCTCATTATATTCGGCAGATTGGCGATCGGAATTTTGGAGTTGGCGTCCAATGGGGCGAGGCCGTTAGGTTGACCCTTTGTGGCTACTGCATCAGAAGTATCCTTGATTCCCTGCTCGATCCGGTTAAAATCATTCTCAGTCGGCGTGTCACCATACTGCCAATCTGTTTTTGCATTATAGGGCATCACGCAACCTCCTCTATAGTAATGACATGACGCAAAATCGTGTCCTCCAAAATCGGCACGTTCACCGTCCTGGAGCTGATCACCGAATCATCCGACGCCCGCAGTTCCACCGATGTAACCGTCTCGATCGAGCCATTCTGCACCATGTATTCGATCATCAGCATATTGTCCTCCGTACTTTTGATCAACCAATCGGTAATTGCCAGCGTGTCATTCAGGACAACCTTGGCGATCTTCATATTGGTATAGGTCGTCAATTCATTCAGATAATCCGATGCGATCATAGCGGCACTTCCTCCCTTCTCACGGCGAACGGGGTACCGCCCAGATGCCAAGAGCCGTCAAATTTCGTTTTTCGGTCCAATCCAACAGAAAAGGCTGTATCCAAGATTTCGATTCGATCCATAGAGTAAGTAGTCGGCTGATAGATTAGATTCGCCGGCTTGAGTGTATCGATCGTATATTGCAGCTCCCGCAGAACCGCCGCGTTCTCGACGCCGACGCTGACCTTAAGGGTAAAATGCTGCACGTCCAGCTCCGCCAGCACTAACCCCGGCGCCCCCGTAACAAAATCCAGTCGTTCCTGAAGATACCTGATCGTAAATGGCGGCTTGGTTGAAAAGCGGTTGATGATCCGCGTTCGGCGGAAGCTCAGCGTCTCGATCGTCTTGTCTGCCAGAATGCCCAGCATGCGCTCGCGCCGTCTGACCGCGTCTTCGCTGGAGGTCAGCACGAACTGATCGTCGAATAGCCTATCCACCGCCGTCTGCAGTGAAGCGAATTCCACGTCCTCTGTCGCCATCAACTCCACAAATTCGCGTATATCGAAATACAGGTCCGGCAGGTAGGACAGCAACGGGTCATTCATTCAACGTCACCGTCCCCAGTACCGGGATCTCTTCAATCCCCAATTCCGCATTAGCCGCAACCTCATTCAGGGTTGTGCCCGTTATGTCGGCCACTCCTTCTACGCCGAGTACCCGCGACTCCAGCTGCGCTACCCGGACGATCAGGCCAGTTTCAGATGCCCAGGCTTGCCGCAGGAGGAGCAAGTATGCAGCGATCGCCGCCGTGATGTCATCCTCGACTTGTCCGATCGTATATCCGCTCTGCAGTGTGATCGTCGTTTCGACATCTATGGTGGCGGCCTGCACTCCCGCAATTGTGACGCTATGCCCGATCGGCGCGTACCCAAGCCCTTCGCCTCCATTGATCTCCGGGTCGATAATTGCTTGAACTTCATCCACCAATCCAGACGCCGGCGCATCATAGTTGCTATCGATGATCGTGCATTTCACGGTGCCACCGCCGTCCCATGTTGGGAACACCTTGACTCCGCCGACACCGCCGAGATCGCCGACTTTTTGCAGGTAATCCGCTACGTTTCCGCCAAATGGCTGCTCGTTGATCGCAGCTACAAATCTCGCACGCAGCGCCTCGTCCGTTTCCTCCTCCTGCCCCGGGACCCGCACATCAGCCAACTCCGCTCGGGCCAACCCGGCCACGTAATCGATTGGCAACATTGTGCCGAAATGTTGGTTGCCAACAATGCCGGCCGCTTCGCACGTAAGTTCAAACTGACCGGTATCGAGCCGTTCTGTCACGGCATAGTTGATTCCGGATATCGACAGGCGCGTGCCGATCGGCACGTCCTTCGGGGCATCACCGTCAGCATAAAAGAGCCCGAGCCGTCTGGCTACTGTCGCGGGCTTACGATTGACACCGTGCTCGGCCGTCCGCCGAGACAAATATTCGCCGGTCGCCGTATCCGCGAACGACAGACTGTAATTAATATCGAGTTCAGCATACATCTGCGCCAGCTCGGCTGCGGCCGGCGCAAGGGCGTCGTAGATGATCGATCCCTCTCGCTTGTCTACGTCACCGGGGACGCGGGCCAGCATCCGGTTCAAGATTGCGTCATACGTCTGCTGTTCATACAACGGCGCTCACCCCCTGCTCGAAGCTGCCAAAATCCGAGGCGACTGTAAACGTAGCCGACAGGCTGTCGCCCTCGTTGACCACTTGTAGATTCTGTATACCGGCGATCCTGTCGTCCTGCAGGAGCGCTTCCTGGATGCGCCTGCTTACTTCGGAACGTACATATTCCGGATTGTTGCCGAGCAGTGATACCAATTCGTGTCCGTAATCGGACGAATAAATCGCATACCGGAATCTTTCCGTCTGCAAAATTTTGAATACGGCCTGCTTGACCGCATCCAGCCCATCCGTCATGCCAACACTGCGCCCTTTGGGAATATCCAGCCTATATGTGCGTGACGGTTGTTGCACTGCCCCAACTGCTATTTCTGCAATCGTTCCGCCTGTAGGAATCATGTCTGCACCACCCTGTCCAAAATGACGTATTGCTGCCCGCCTTGTACCCGCAGCAAGATGACCTTATCGCCCGATTCCAGCCCGGCCCGAATGACGATTTTGTCCGTGAGCGCCGCCCCGGTCGTACCTTCGGAATAGGCGTGGCTATGATGTAGGTCGATTTCGAACCGGGCCAACCTCTCCGGAAGAATCAAAAAATCCGCCGTCAGCGTGAAACGCTGATCCACCGTCACTGAAAGGGGCGACGTCGTCTTCACCGTTCCGATCTGAACAGCCACCGGCGAGCCCGCCTCCATGGCCCCCATGCTGGCCTGTTTAATCGCCCCTACTAATTTTTCGATACTCATATAACCTTCAACTCCAAACTCATCGTGTGATCGCCACCCGCAAACCGATGCGAGCATTCGTCGACCAGGAACGGCTGATTGATGCCGCGTTCACTAATGACGATCGGCACATAACAGCCGGCGCGAATGCGGATGTCGCCGATGGAATCAATACGCAGCGATCGGGATTCCCTGTTTTTGATCGCAATCAGCGCATTCAGCAACTCGTTGATCTGCGCCGCGTTCATATTTTCGTCGACGGATTGCGCGAGCTGCAGCGTACCCCAGCGGGCGATATTCGCGCTGTCCTGGGCGATGTACGTGTCCCGCCGGCCGGTTTCCTTGTTGTCCCGGTACAGCTTCACCAGGTTGTACGTGTCGCTGTCAATCGAGCGCTCCGCGGCGTAGTCGTACATCAGGCTGCGGTCACCGACGACGATGTCGAGCAGCATGCTCTCCGAATCACGGAGCGACAGCGCGCCGAAATCGTCGAACAAAAAATAGTTGCGGCCGGCGTTGATCAGCGTGAGGTCAAGCGCCTTGCAAATGATGTCGATCAACTTCTGGTTGTCTTCGACCATCGTCGGAATCCGATACCCGGTGTCGTCGACCCGGCCGAGCTTCAATTTGAAATCGCCAGCGATCTGTCGGACAACATCCGCGGCCGTCACGTTGGCGAAGACGTAAGTGTCGTTCGCCATCAAGTACCTGATCTGATCGTAGCAGAGGAACTTCACGTCCTCGTCCTTGCCCTCGCTGATTTTGAAGATATATCCGTAGAAGACGTTCACACCATCCACCTTGCAGTTGACGACATCGCCGTTGTTGTACTGGAAGTCGGTCGACTGATAGATGCCGTTCCGGACGATCGTGAATTCCAGGCTGCCAGGCTTGCCGATTCGCGAAGTCTTCCACGTGATGCCGGCGACGATTTGCGACAGGTCCCACACCTTACCGGCCTTGTTGTCCAGCAACAACTCGATCAATCCATTCACCCCTTATGCTGGCAGATTCAGAACCTTGCCTACCGACAACGCCTTGATTTGCGCATCTGTGATGCCGTTGATCTTTTGAATCTCGCGCCATCTTGCACCATCTCCCAATTGTGTCTGCGCCACTTTCCACAATGTATCGCCGGCGCGCATCGTGTACGCCTTCGGTGGTTGTCGATCATCAGGGCGAGAAGCGGCGACCTTGACGATTTGTTGGGTTCCGCTGGCTTGGTTGACTGTGATATGTTGCGCGGCATAGAAGACGTACTTCTTCAGTGTCAATGTGAATTCGATGTCCCCGCTGCTACCGGCGATCTCCTTCCAATCGAACGCCTCGATCGACACGGCCTCGTTGATATCGAACGTCTCGCCAGTAAAAACGAAGCGGATGGGCCGCTTGGACTCCATCCACCTTGTAAGGTACTCTACATACGGATTCGTCTTCACTCTGACTTGCGGAGTTACATCTGCAAAATTTACGAATGATACAATTGGGCCAGATGCGAGGGGGTCAACGAATTTGTTTCCCGCATAGTAGCGTCTTGCGGTTGGCGAAGGAAATATGCTGCTGAATTGGTATGTTGTCAGTTTGGGATTCTTGATCACGTTGATCTCTCCCAGCTCGGCCACATCGTACGTCTGTCCTTTATTGCCGTCGCTGATCTCAATCGAAGCGGGATTGACCGGAAGTTGAAAGCCCTCCTGTTGGTTGTTCCAACTGAGCCAAATGCCGTAGGTCATGTTCACCATCCCTTCGAATGCAGGAATTTATAAAATCTTGCCGAATGTTGGTAAAGGGGCGCGACTTATAAGGCGGACTGAAATATGAAAAAGATGTCTCTTGAATCAATGTTTGGTGACGAAAAAATAGATATTGACTGTCCTGCTTGTAGTCACAATTTTTCCGCCAAATTCAAAGAAGTGATGGGTGACAAACACATCATTAAATGTCCTGGATGCGGCCAAGACATTGAAATCAACCATGACGACACAACAAAGAAAACTCTCACCGACTCAAATAAAGCTCTTGGAGAATTGGATGAATCGCTGAAAAAGTTAGAACGCACATTCAAGAAATTCGGCAGGTAAAATCTGTCGCGCCCTCACCTGTATTTCGAAGTTGCGTTCAGTTTTTCTGAAACCCTATCGTTGACTGAATCGATACCACAAAATTGACTGCTCAAATAGACATCCAGAGCAGGGGTTAGCGTTACGACCGTATCCACCTTTTCAGATAAGTCATTAATCGACTTCGTAAGTTCTTGGATTGCCCGGATCGCAGCGTCTGCATTTACATGAAGCTCCAATGTAACTTTAACCAACGATTTCGCCTCCTTCGTTTTCATCATCACGCATACACCCCTTGCGCCCCAGAGGCGATCGCCTCGTTCAGTCTATCACCGATGTTGGCAATGATCTCATCGACAGATCGTCCCTCCTGCCGAACGTGCGTGTCGCCGAACGTGAACGACGGCGTCAACGTCACGAAGTTCTGAATGTTCTTCATCTCCGCCAATTCGCGCATCGTCTTGAGATCCTCGCTGGAGATATCCACGGTATCGTTGATCTTGCCAACTTCATTCACCTTGCCCACACTGTCCACACTGGTGGTAGATCCATCGCCGCCGGGAAGACCCGGCACTTTGGGCATTGTAAACATATCGCCGAGATAATCTACGGCGCCTTTAATGCCCTTCGAAGCAGCATGACTGAGATTTTGTCCGATATCCTGCCCCTTGCCAAATGCATCGCCATAGCCCATCTGCTCAAACCGTTTCAGGGTCACCACGTCTTTATCACTCGTCAAACCGGCACGCGCTGCCTCCAACTTCGAGAGCAGATTATCGACTCCGGATACATCGAATTTAATGCCGAGTTTATTCAGGAGCTTGCTCGTACCGGTTGCCAAATTCTGAATCCATTCCAACGCATTGATGACCAAATCGTAAAACAGCTTTTTAACTGCATAGACTGGGTCCTTCCACACATTGATAAAAAATTCGGCCACGGAAAGGACATAGTTCGCGAAAAACGCAAATTTGTTGTAAAACCACGCAAACAGGACGCCAAATATCCCGCCGATGTAGCCGATGACCTCAGCGGTTGCGTCTTCCCATTTGTAAAGCGAATAAATGAGAAAGCCTATCGCCGCACCGATCAGGAGAATAGGCCAGTTCATAATGAGCCACCCGGCAACACTTTCTAATATTGGGGCGACCATCAGCCATAAGCGCGTGACCAGCATTGCAACACCGGAGATTAAGGCTGGAATTTGCGTGATCGCCCATAGTGCAAACGCGCCGCCTATGGCTGCCAATACCGGCTGAGCTGTCGTCCAAAGATAGGCCAGCCCATCTCCAATCCAGCCTATGGCGTCAACCACCCAGCCCGCTGCGGCAGCAGCCAGATACAAACCCCGGCTTAACGTATCCGTGAACGCTTTGCCCTGATCAGAATTGAGCCGTTTGTTCATGCGTTCGAATATAGGGCCGAATGCACGCGTCGCGTCAGTTGTCAGGTCCGTCCACACACTCCCGAACGTCTGCGGCAAGGCGTCGAACATTTTATTAATTTCATCGGCATATGAAAAAACTGCCCCCTTGATGATGTCGTCCGTAATCGTTCCTTCCGCGGACATCGACTTGAGTTCACCCTTTGATTTTCCTGTAAACTTTGCGATTGCACTCGCCAGCATTGGGGCGTTTTCCATAATACTCCGGAACTCGTCTCCCTGCAGCTTTCCGGCAGCCATGGCCTGAGTGAGCTGATACATACCGGATTGCTGCTCCATCGTAGACGCGCCGCCGACTTTAAAACTCTTTTGCATCAACTCCACAAAATTCACCACTTCTGCGTTACTTCCGAACGCATCCCCGGCCAGTAGACCGAGTTTACTGACGCTATCGGCCATGATCGTGTAACTTCCCCGTGATCGTTTAGCCGCAGCGAAAACTTGTTCTTGCAATCCTCCCAACGGTTGACCAGCATTTGTTATAAGCCCGAGGCGCGCTTTTGTAAGAGCATAGCTGTCTACTTCACTTGTGAGGGCCTTCAGTGCACGAACTGTTGCATATATAGCAGCCGTTGCAGCCGCAGCCCCTACAGCGACCGACTTTATTTTACTTCCGAATCCTCCAGCTTCTCGACCACCTTGGCGTAGCCTATTGTTCAGTTGCCTCTGTAACTCGTTAATTCGTCGTTCAAGCTCTTCGATTCGCTGCAGGGCAAACTGCAGTTGCTGTGAATTTCCGAACCCACTGCCGAATCTTCGAGTAGCCGCGGTAAATCGCAGTACCATCCGTTGCAGATTAGCGAACACGACCGTCAATGATGTAGGCAATTCAATGCGTATCCTCGCACGAATTTGCTGCAATTCCCGCTGAATTCGTTCCCTGAGTTCCTGGACTTGGCGCATAATTTGGGACGAATTAATAGTCACATCCACATAAACCATCGACATGACTCGTTGAATTCGATCCCGCATCCGCTGCAAATTTCCCGATACATCAGCCGCTTCTAAATTGACCGTTGCTTGAATCCCCTGCAATTTCTGCTGAATCATCGCCTGCATCGTTGCTGTTTCCGCCAGCACTTGAGACCGGTTAAATCCAATATTCACAATACTTTTCGCAACCCCCCCTCTTATTCGGCTTTGAATCTCCGTGATCTTCCGCATAATGTCGGAGGCGTTGATCGACAGGTCGATTACCGCAGCAGAACCTGAGTTTGTCATGGCGCTGCGAACCTGTTGCATCTGTCGGGAAACCTGAGATGCATCCACTTGTATATGCAGGTTGGCAGGGGCTTCGACCAACCGCCGCATACGCTCCATGGATGCAATGGCCGCATTGACCTGATTCGTAACACGTTGGATTGGGCGCGAAAATTGGTCTATCATGCGCAATGTCGAGGATATTGTAGCCATTGGATTTCTCCTTTCATAAAAAAATAAAACGCCCAGTTGGGCGTTAAAAATATCGAGAGTCGTACGTTATTTTCACAGTACCGATTGATTTTTTGGTATCACCTTCTAATAACCAAAAATCGTCTACTTTCATAGAATCATCTACCTGCTGAAACCTTATTACCGTACCGGTATCGGCACTTTTTTTTATATTGGGACCTGGAGTGATACCAAACAACGCTAGCGCTTGATAACCGTCTTTATAAACCTGGCCTGTGCCATAGAATGTAAACCGTACTACCTTATTATCGATGAAGAGAAATTCCTGGTTTCCGTCATCGTATACCCACGTTATCGCTTTATATTTTTGCCCGTTTGCACTTTCAAAGTTCCATTCATCTTTTGATTCCGGTTCACCAAGAATTCCGACTAATTCTTCCATATTGATCTTTCCAAATTGAGAAGAATCGACAATCGGCTGAACCGTCTCATCTTGTGCCACCTGTTCTTCGTGTTTAATTGCACTTGAACATCCGGCGAAGAAAAAACCCACAGCTAAACACATCAAAAGTTTCCACATATTAGCCCCCCCTAAGTATTATACTCTCGATGTTACCTTAATTTGGAACAGGAGTCTACCAGTGTTCATTTCTTCTTGATACGCGCCTGCTCTTTCCTTTCTTTTTCGACGCGCACATCAATGGCCGCCATAACAAATGCACGCTCCTCCCGGGACAGGCCCATAAATTGCCCGGGCAGGAGCTTCAATTCGTGGAGGGCGTAATAAGCATAATTCGCTTCGCCGTCGCCCCCCTGGATCAGTTTTTTGCTTCTTCCACCAGTGCTTCCATGTCCACGTCGAATCCGCTCAACTCCGTAATTTTCTGTGCCAGCGTTACGATCTCGCCAGCCAACAGCACACGCTGGACATACTCTTCAGGAGTGTGAACCCCG
Organism: uncultured Caryophanales bacterium; assembly: GCA_964470405.1. Classification (GTDB taxonomy): domain Bacteria; phylum Bacillota; class Bacilli; order Paenibacillales; family CAYYCV01; genus CAYYCV01. The sequence continues at coordinate 1,671 of CAYYCV010000096.1, read as the reverse complement.
AGTTTCGCCAAGCTTTCAGCATGTTTAAAATCGGGATAGACGGTGTGGTTGACGACGACCCGAAGGTGGAATCGTTGCGCATCAAATTCAACCTTGCGCCCCTTCCGGATCTCCGTAGCAGACCTTCGCAATTCGTCGAATTCTCGGCTGGTCATGGCCTTGATCGTAAATTTCAGCAGTTGTCCGCCCGCATCCTTGAAGCGTGGCGAAACGACGACATCCTCGGTCAAATTGTCGACCGGGTGGTCATTCAAAAAATCTTGCAAGCTCATCTTCATTACCTCCGTATGTTTGATGGGTGTAGGAACTTTCTTCTCTATGTCGAATTATTCAAATAAACAGAAAGAAGGTGATCCTGTGCGAGTTACTCATTTCAACACCAATTCAGGACAAGAGTCCATGGACGATCGAATCAGTAGGTACCTTGAATCAATTTCATCAGAAGTCCACATACAGATCGAACAAGAATTCCCCAACGACGCGGACAGGAACCAGGCGGAAATCTCCTTGCGCGTATGCTCTATGTTACTCAAAGCGCATTTGACGGAACGGGCAAAGTACGGTTATGATCCGACTAGCTGATCTTGTTTGTGTGAATGACCAAAGCACGGATGATTTCCGAAGCAACAGTTTGCATTCGGCTATGAATTTGCGAGAAATCAGAAGGAGTCATATCACGCAGTTGAACTTCAGCCATCAATTGACCCTCATCCCCACCAAGCGTGATGCGGAACGTTCCGCTGATCGTGTTGCTTTCTTTGTCGGTGGTAATCGTGCACGTCATGCTCACACTCTCCCCTAGTCTTTTAAAATTTCCGTACATGTCTGGGCGTGGCACGTATAAAACAGCCGAAGAATAGAAATAAGGAACCGGACGGCTATCCGGCTCCTCTGTCGCCTATCACGCAAATGCGAGGATTGAAATGGCCGTAAACCTGGGCGGGTTATTTTTGTGTCTGCTCAGGATCCGACAAGGGGATTAAACTCGTCCCCCAGGTCGTAATCATTGAAGGTGAACGGCATTTCTTCATCCAACATATCGTCGGAAGACGCATCGAAACGCGCTGCGATCACGCTGTCCAAGTTGCAACCCTTCAAAGTGGTTGTTTGCTTGCCCGTGGAGCTACCCGGCTGCTCGTTCGTAACCATCAGGTCGAACCAGAAGTCCTGCCCAGTCTGAATGTAGGTCCGCATCAATTGCCGGAACACCGAAGTCACATAATAGATCGTGAGTGTTCCAGTACCATTCCATCCTTGGGATCGCTTCGGCGTATTCGTCCTGCCCAACATGGGAACATCAACCTTATTCTTCTCGATCGTGGCCTCGAGCGACTTGGCGTAGAACAACTCTTCTACACGACCGTTGATCGTTGCGAATGCCTTAGCATGTTTACCGCTGATCGCGTCTGTCTCCCTGAAAAACATTCACCTTCACTCCTCACTCGACCGTCACGGTCATGTAAATTTTTTCGATGCTATCAACGGGCTGAACGGCCACATCGATTACGACGGCGTCCACATCGTTGCCGGCCGACACCGCGATGTCCGCCTGGCTGTCGAAGTTCTGCACGGCGGCAAGGCCTTGCAGCGTATTCAGATAGTTGACGCATTCGTTTTTCAGCAAATTGCGGCCGTCCGCGTTGTTGTTCACTTTGCCGATATAGAAATCGG
>CAYYCV010000095.1:0-17615 GCA_964470405.1 uncultured Caryophanales bacterium | reverse complement strand
CGGGGCGGATCGACCGCCTTGGGCTAAAATTCCTGTAAAAGTGCATGTATTCGAGACGCTTCGGAACCCGGGGGATCAAATACCTGCAAAAGTGCATGTATTCGGGCCTTTTGGCTCAAACGATTTTCGCTGTCTTTTATGCGGCCGGCGGCAGGAATTACGACTCGGGCGAAGAATAACATCGTAGAGAACAATGATCGTAGAGAACAATGACGGAAGGAGAAGCCCGATGCCGTTCAGCAAACCGGAAAAACGCCAAAGACCCAAACCGCCGACCGGTTCCAAGCCTCTGTCCGCGCATGCGGGGATGCGCTATATCCCTTCCCAATCCCTGTCCCCGGCCAATTTGCTGCAATTGCAAAGAACGGCGGGAAACCGGTTTGTCAGCAACCTGCTCCAAGCCCAATCCCAAGGCGATCGGGACGACCCCGCCGGACACACCTGGAATGTCGTCCGCGCCGCCCGCAGAGATAAAATCACACCGGAGCCGCGCGTCAAAAGCGAAGAAATCATGGCAGCCCGCCATCCCCAATACGGCGATTGGAATTTCCAATTCGTCGTGGACAGTCTGAGCCATCGCACCGTCATGTATTGGATCACGCTGAACCATTACCACAACCGGCAGCGGCACGTGCTGATCGACCCGATTACGCTCCAGCCGAACGATCTGCTTGGCAGCGACCTGGGCCCCTCGGAAAGAGCCGCTTTACTCGAATGGGCAATGCAGTTTTTCTACGAGCAAATGTCGGGCAACATCGATACGAAGCAAAGGGACGCCGGGCGCAAAACCAAACACGAACTGCCGCCGGAAGAAGAAACAACGCCGTTGCCGGAAATGGGCGACGACGACGAATAGCCAAAGAACTGTGCGGGTTTTTGCGTGATTCGCCATGAAAAAGCCTGCAACGCGTCACCCTTTGATGGCCGCATCCTGACGCAGCAAAACCTGCTGCAGCTCCTTCATGTGCTTTTGGCAAAGCTCCCTTGGCGACACCGCCTTGCTCACGCAAAGCGCCGCCCCCGTTCCCGCCGCTTCGCCGACCGTCGCGCACGTCGCCATCACCCTGGTGGTGCCGAAAGCGATATGAGTCGCGCTGATATTGCGGCCGGCGAACAGCAGGTTGGAAACGTTGGACGAATAAAGCGAACGGAACGGAATATGATAAATGCCGTCCGGGTGCAGATGCTTGGAACCGCTCTCGCCGGAGTACATGCCTTGCGGCGGATGAAGGTCGATCGACCACCCGCCGAACGCAACCCGGTCCTCGAAAGGAACCTGCGCCAAAATATCGTTCTGGTTCAGCACATAATCGCCGATAAACCGGCGGTATTCCCGCTTCCCCGGAACGGCGCCGACCCACTCCAACGTCATGCGGTCCGCCTCAAACTTGCCGGAATTTTTAATGTAATCCCAGATCCCATAGATCACCGCCCACAATTCGTCGCGGATCCGTTCATTGTCGTGAACCGTATCCAGTTCTCCCCCCCACTCGATCCACCAATAGTGACAGCCGGAATCCCCGCTCCGGATGACCCGTTTCAACGGAATTTCCGTTTTGGCAATGTCTTTGGCAAAAGAAGGGGGAATGTATTTAACCGGACGGCCCGCGTCCTTCGTGTAAAACAAAATCGTGCTGCCCAACAGCACATCATCGGCAATCGGCGGAGCCCACGCTTCGCCATACTCATGCCGGGCCTCGCGCCCGATGCGATACCTGGCTCCCGCCATAAAACCGATCAGCCCGTCCCCGGAACAGTCAAGAAACATCGGGCTTTCAAAGCGAATTCGGCGCTCGGAGCCCATCATCCAACCCGTCGCCGATCGAATGACCCGATGGTCTTCGCCCCCGTCGGCCTCGACTTCGTGGACGTCCGGGTTGCGATACTGATTCTCCACAAACATTTCCCCCATGATTCCCGTCTCGCGCGCATACCGGTTCACCCCGTGAGCCGTGGCGCCGACCACCCATACGCGAACCTCGCTGCTTGAATTGCCGCCGAGCACCGGACGATTCTGCACAAGCGCCACCTTTCGGCCCAATCGGGCCGCGGCCACAGCGGCGCATACGCCCGCCAGCCCTCCGCCGATTACCGTTATGTCGGACTGCACCCGTTCGTATTTCATCCCACGGCACCTCTTGAACATTAAAATTATATCCATAATTTCACCTTAAATAAAAAGCTATGATTTTTACATGCATTGTTTTATCATAGAACATATACAAAATTTCAAAAGGCTGCGGGGGTGTGCGGCATGAATCGCTTTGAGCCGCTTCGGGCGATGCCAACGGTTGGAAACCATACGTACTGGCATCGAAAAAAACAGTTTTTGCTCGCCGAGGACCGCTATCCGGAATGGGTTGCCATCGCGGTGGAAGAAGGCGCGTTTGCGTATGAGATCGGGCAGGAGCGGGGAACGGCTTCATTCGGCGATCTCGTCCTCTGTCCGCCGCATACGCCATTTCGCAGAACGGTATTGAGCGAATTATCCTTCCACTTTTTTCTGTTTCATTGGGAGGACGTTTCCGGAAATCCGATCGACGCGATCGATGGCCATTTTCCCGCGCTCCCGGTGAAAATCGGCATTCGCGACACGGACCGGCTCCGCTCCGACTACAGCTATTTAAAAACCGCTTCCGACGCTGCGGATATGCCGGACAGAAAAAACTTTTTTTTCAACGATATATGGGCGTTGTACGCACTGGAAATGGAATCCAAGGCGGCCGCCTCCGGGAAACAAGAGAAGGAAAACCCGCTGATGGACAAAGCCGCCGCCTATATTCGCCAACATGCTTTCGAGAAGATCAGCCTGAAACAGCTTGCCTCCTCCCTGGGGCTTAGCCCTGTGCAGTTCAGCCGCAATTTTCAATCGTGCTTCCACCTGAAACCGATGGATTTCCTGACGGACGTTCGATTGCAGCAAGCGCAAAATCTGCTTTTGGAAACGGGCCTGACCATCGAGCAGATCGCCGAACGCTGCGGGTACGATAACGGGTTCTACCTGAGCCGCGTGTTTTCCCGCAAAATCAAAATGAGCCCTTCCCGATTCAGAAGGACTCAGCGGATCTAAAAGCATAGCGAACAAAGCGGCGATGGCGATGGCGAAGTCTTAAAATGCTCTTTTTCTGCAATTCACATCCATTTTTACAATTCGCGGCCATCGGGCCATCAGCGTTTCGGGACTGCATGATGCCAATACCTGCAAAAGTGCATCTATTTGGGCCCTGTTTCGGGTGCTGGCGAGAAATACCTGCGAAAATACAGGTATTTTCAGGTAGATCGCCGAAAACGGGGAGCCGAACGCAAAATACCTGCACGTTTGCAGGTATTTTCTCCAGCATGTCGCCAACGAAGAAAATAGATGCACTTTTGCAGGTATTTTACCCGAAAGGTTAAAAAATGGTCTTCTTTCGGACCGGATGACACCTGAGCTTGCACGCTCGCTCGTTTCCGCGGATCTTTTCCGAATAAAGCCGCAAAACGAGGAAATTCGCGGACAATCGCGCTCGGCAACCGGGATCTAAGCCCGGAGCCGCCCGTTTCGCACCATACTTCAGCGCATGAATTCAATGCATGCCACCTGTCAAAACAGCGACAATTGGTTGGATTCCGGCAATCCGCGAAAGCAGCCCATGCCGTTCAAGATTTCGACGATCGTCTTCGTCGACCTCGTCCTCGTCTGGAAATCCTCGATCGACAGAAATTCCCCTTCTTTTCGCGCCACATCGATATTGCGGGCGGCGTTTACGCCAACGCCCTGAATCGCGGAAAACGGCGGGATCAACCCATCTCCGTCGATCACAAATTTTTCCGCCGCCGAACGATACAGATCGATCCCCTTGAAATGAAATCCGCGGGCCGTCATTTCCAAAGCCATCTCCAGGATGGAGATCATGCCCTTTTCCTTGGGCGATGCCTGGAACCCTTTTTCCTCAATCTCCACCAGCTTGCGCAAAATCGCATCGTACCCGTTGCACAGCAGCTCCACATCAAATTCATCGGCCCTGACCGAGAAGTAAGTCGCGTAGTAGGCGATCGGATGATAGACTTTGTAATACGCCGTGCGGACGGCGGAGATGACATAGGCCGCGGCATGCGCCTTGGGAAACATATATTCGATCCTTTGGCAGGAATCGATGTACCACAACGGAACGTTATGCTTTTTCATATCCTCGATCCACTCGTCCTTCAAGCCCTTGCCTTTCCGCACGCTCTCCGTGATCTTGAAGGCCAATTCCATATCCATTCCCGCTTTGTAAATCAAGTACAGCATAATATCGTCGCGGCACCCGATCACGGTTTTAATCGTGCAGGTCTGGCTGCGTATCAACTCCTGCGCGTTGCCGAACCACACTCCCGTTCCGTGGGAAAGGCCGGAAATTTGCAGCAGATCGGCAAACGTGGAGGGACCGGTTTCCTTCAACATTTGGCGGACGAACTTCGTTCCCATTTCCGGAATGCCGTACGTCGCCACCGGCGTGCGAATCTGTTGTTCCGTCACGCCCAGCGCTTCCGTAGAGCTGAAAATGCTCATCACCTTGGGATCATTCATCGGAATCGTCTGCGGATCGATCCCCGTTAAATCCTGCAGCATCCGCATCATCGTCGGATCATCGTGCCCCAGAATGTCCAGCTTCAGCAAATTTTCGTCGAAAGCGTGGTAATCGAAATGGGTCGTCTTCCATTCCGAGGACGTATCATCCGCGGGGTACTGCACCGGGGTAATCTCCTCGACGTCGATGTAATCGGGCACGACCACAATCCCGCCCGGGTGCTGGCCCGTGCTCCGCTTGACGCCCGTGCAGCCGGCGGCCAATCGGGTGATCTCCGCGCCCCTCATGCTTCGCTGCCGATCTTCCACATATTTTTTGACAAACCCGTAAGCCGTTTTCTCCGCCACCGTTCCGATCGTTCCCGCGCGGAATACATTTTTCTCGCCAAACAACACCTTCGTGTAATTATGGGCAATCGGCTGATAGTCGCCGGAAAAATTCAAATCGATATCGGGTACCTTGCTCCCGTTAAACCCGAGGAACGTTTCAAATGGAATATCCTGTCCTTCCCCTTTCAGCTTGGTTCCGCAGTTCGGACACGCCTTGTCGGGAAGATCGAACCCGCTCGGTACGCTTCCATCGGTAAACCATTCATTGTACATGCACTTCGGGCAAAGGTAATGGGGCGGCAGCGGATTGACCTCCGAAATGCCCAGCATGGTGGCCACGATCGAAGAGCCGACCGAGCCGCGGGAACCGACTAGATAGCCGTCTTCGTTCGACTTGCGGACCAGCCGCTCGGAAATCAGGTAGTTGGCGGAGAAGCCGTATTTGATGATCGGCAGCAATTCCTTCTCCAGGCGAGCCTCCACGATGTCCGGGAGGGGGTCCCCGTACATCCGCTTGGCCGTCTCATAGCATGTGGTGCGAATTTCCTCGTCGGCGCCTTCGATAATCGGTGAAAATAAACCGTTGTCCGTCGGCCCGCCTTTGCGCGGAAACATTTCGAACGGTTCAAAACGCTCGGCCAACTCGATCGTATTTTTCACCACGACCTCATACGCCGTTTGTTCGTCCAAATAATCGAATTCCTCCAGCATTTCCCGCGTCGTTCTAAGGTGAACGTCCGGCTTCTTCAAATCTTTCAGCGGGTTGAAGCCCGTAATCCCGTGAATCGTAATATCGCGGCAGATTTTATCCCGCGGATGAAGATAATGCACATTGCCGGTCGCGATCACCGGCTTGCCCAATTTGCGCCCAATCTCGATCACGCGCCGATTCGTATCCCGCAGGTCGTCCAAATGGCCGACCAGCCCTTTCTCCACCAAATGGCGGGTGCAGTCAAGCGGCTGAATTTCCAGCACATCGTAAAAACGCGCGACTTCTTCGGCTTCCTCGATCGACTTGTTCAACACGCTTTCGAAAAATTCGCCTTTCTCGCACCCCGACACGATCAACAAGCCCTCTCTCATTTCGTTTAGCTTGCTTTTCGGAATGCGCGCGACCTTGTGGAAATACTCCGTGTGCGAAAGCGAGATCAGCTTGAACAAGTTTTTCTTGCCCGTGGCATTCAATGCATAGATACAGCAATGAAACGGCCGGGTGTTGGAAAGATCCTGCCCGACGAAATCGTTCAGGCGGGAAAGCCGCGTAATCCGGCGTTCCACCGCGTCCCGGATCATGTGAAACAAAACATGCCCCAATGCCTCCGCATCATCGACGGCGCGGTGGTGATTCTCCAGGCTGACCTTCAATTTATCCGCCAGCGTATTCAAGCGGTGATTTTTCATCTCCGGATACAACAGACGAGCAAATTCCAGCGTATCCAATACCGGATTGCGGATTTCACCCAACCCCAATCGGCCGCATGCGGCCTGCATGAACCCCATATCGAATCGGGCGTTGTGGGCGACCAGCACGTGGTCCCCGACAAATTCGAGAAAAGCGGGAACCGCCGTCGTCAATTCGGGCGCGCCCGCCACCATGTCGTCGGTAATGTGGGTCAACTGGGTGATGTTGTACGGTATTCTCTCATGGGGATTGACAAAGGTGGAAAAGCGATCGATCACTTTGCCGTCCTGCATCTTCACGCCGGCAATCTCGATCAGCTTGTTATGGACAACGGAAAGCCCCGTCGTTTCCACGTCGAATACGATGAATGTCAAATCCTTTAATTCCTGATCCACCGGATTCATGACGATCGGAACCGAATCGTGGACGACGTTGGCCTCGACGCCGTAAAGCATCTTCAGGCCGTACTTCTTCGCCGCCTTATTCGCGTCGGGAAACGATTGGATCGTGGCGTGGTCGGTCACGGCGATCGCCTGATGCCCCCATGCGGCCGCGGTTTTAATATAGTGTTCGATCGACGTCACGCCATCCATCGCGCTCATCGAGGTATGTAAATGAAACTCGACCCGCTTGACCTCCGCTTCGTCCATGCGCTCGGGCGGCGGCGGAAATTCATTGATATCGGTTGGAAACAGATTCAATTCCGGCTCGGTCATATATTTGTCGTACTCGATCCGGCCTCTCAATTTAAGCCATTTGCCGTTTTGCAACTGCTTCATGACTTTGACATCGTCCTTGCTGCGGGCAAACATTTTGACGGACAGCGAGTCCGTAAAATCTGTAATCATGAACTGGAACAGCGTATTTCCATTGCGGAGCGCTTTTTCCTCCAGACCGAATACCGAGCCCTGAACCGTCATTTTTTTCTCTTCATCTTCGATCTTCTCCAACGGCACCGCGTCGTCATGAATGTCGTAACCATACATCAATCGCGCGTTCGGGCTGGAAGCCGGCTCCGAAGCCGCTTGCTTCCGATTGTCGTTCTCGGCGACGAGGTCCTGGACGGCGGCACGCTCCTCCTCCTCGATCAGGCGGGAAAACCGTTCCACCTCCTCCGAACGGCGTTCGTTGATTTGAAACAGCACCTCCGGACGCAGAGAAAAAAAGCGGCCAAAAAAGGTGCGAATCAGCGAGGCGGTATCTTTTTTTCGGGCCAACTCCAAAATGTTCCGATCCAGCAAGGCCACCGTCAACGTCGGAGCGTTCCAGCTTAAACCGGCCCGGCTCAGCCATCCGTTGATTCCGGCGCTTTCCCGCTGCGCCCAGGCGATGAAAAGGCTCCAATATTCCTTGATCATTTCCTCCACATCGACCTGCTCCGCATATTCAATCACAAAATGAATTTTGGCAATTTGCGAAAACCTGGACTGAATCATTTTGCAAAACGAGCTGTACACGTTTTGCGGGATGAGGCTGGATTTGACGATATAAAACGTCCATTCCCGATTGTTTTTGCCGCATACCACTTTATCGATATAACCGTCCGAAAAAAAAGAATCGATCATTTGGGCAGGCAATTCCGCCTGCTGCATCAATTGTTCGAAACGGTCTCTTTTTTTCGCGAGATGATCCATTTTGTCTCCTCCCCCGAAGTTGAATATGCTCTCTCGCAACTCAGTAGGATTTTCCGAACACCACCGTATGCTTGGCCGCATCTTCGCAAACGAGACACTTGCTTTTATGCTCCTTGATCTCGCAGGGAATATTGCGGCTGGTTGCGCCGGTTTCTTCCTTCACCTGATGCTCGCAAGCGACCGAGCCGCACCAACCGGCCAGCACAAATCCCCGTTCTTCCTCCATCATGCGTTTCATTTCATCCAACGTATCCGCCGATCTGAAATGGGATTCCATAAACGCCTTGGCCTGATCGAACATCTGCTTTTGTATTTCCTCCAGCATCCGCTTCACTTCGGCCGCCAGCTCCGCCTGGGCGACGACGCGCTTCTCCCCGGAGATGCGCGAAACCAACACCGCTTGTCCGTTATCCATATCGCGCGGGCCGATCTCGATCCGCATCGGAACGCCGCGCATTTCATACTCGTTGAATTTCCACCCCGGGCTTTGCTCCGTCCGATCGTCCACGCGCACCCGGATTCCCGCTTCCTTAAGCTCCCGCGACAGCTCGTGCGTGCGCTCCACCACTTGCTCCCGCGTCTTGGCCGGGCCGATCGGAATCATGATCGCCTGGGTCGGCGCCACCTTGGGAGGCAAAGCCAGGCCGCGGTCGTCCCCATGCACCATGATCAGGGCGCCGATCAGCCGCGTGCTGACGCCCCAGGACGTAGTGTACACATACTGCTGCGTATTGTCCCGATCCAAAAATTTAATATCGAAAGCCTTGGCAAAATTGTTCCCCAAATAATGCGACGTGCCCGCTTGCACCGCTTTGCCGTCTTTCATCATCGCCTCGATGGAATACGTATCGACCGCTCCGGCAAACTTCTCGGAAGGTGTTTTCTGCCCGACTATGACGGGAATCGCCAGGAAATTCTCAACGAATTCCCGATACACTTCCAGCATCAGCATCGTTTCCCGGCGCGCTTCCTCTTCCGTTTCATGCGCGGTATGCCCTTCCTGCCACAAAAATTCGCTCGTTCTGAGGAAAGGCAGCGTCCGTTTTTCCCAGCGCACCACATTGGCCCACTGGTTGATCAGAAACGGCAAATCGCGATAGGAATGAATCCACTTCGCGTACATGTGGCCGATCATCGTTTCGGAAGTGGGGCGAATCGCCAAGCGCTCCTCCAGCTTTTCCCCGCCGGCCTCCGTCACCCATGGAAGCTCCGGGTTGAAGCCTTCCACATGCTCCTTCTCCTTTTGGAAAAAGCTCTCCGGAATAAAAAGCGGGAAATAGGCGTTGCGATGCCCGGTTTCCTTAAATTTCGCATCCAGCTCGCGCTGGCACAATTCCCAAATTTCATAGCCTTCCGGTTTAAACACGATGCAGCCTCTGACCGGAGAATAGTCCATCAAATCGGCTTTGCGAATCACGTCAATATACCATTTGGAGAAATCCTCGCTCTGCGGCGTAATTTCTCTCACAAATTGCTTATCGTTGGCCATGCTTTACCTCCATTATCCTTTGAACAAGCGCAAAATATCATTATAAGTAACGGCCAGCATGAGCATCATGATCATCGCAAAGCCGATAAAATGCACCATGCCTTCGCGGTTCGGATCAATCGGCTTGCCGCGCACCGCCTCGATCCCGATAAACAGCAACCGGCTTCCGTCCAAAGCGGGAAACGGAATCAGGTTGAAGATTCCAAGGTAAAGGCTCAAAATAGCGGCCCACAAAAGCAACGTGGCCATGCCCATCGACGCCGCCTGCCCGGTAACTTCCACAATCCGCACCGGCCCGCCGAGGTCGTCGAGCTTAAACTGCAACGTCACCAGTTGCTTCAAGCCGATAAAGATCTGCTTGGTAAATTCCACCATGGTCGTGCCGGCATTGCTGAACACTTCGCCGACGGTCGCGCTGCGAGTTTGGAATATCGTGTTGATTCCGGCTATGCCTTTTCCGGCCTCTTGCTGCGGCGTAATCGCGATGACCTTCAATTGCTCTCCCCGCTGAACCACCCATTTCATTTCTTGTCCGGCCGAGCTTTCAATCATTTGCACAAAAAGCTCGCGATCCGTTCCAATTTCCTTTCCGTTGACCGAAATGACGATATCGTCGGCTTGCAATTGTGCCGCTTCGGCCGCCGATCCGGGCATCACCTTGAAAAGCTTGACATGCTCGGGAACCCCGCTGACCCAGGCATAGGAAAGAAACAGGACAAACGCCAAAACAAAGTTCATCAGCGGTCCCGCAAAAATCGTCATGGCCCGTTGGCCCGTCGTTTTCCCGCCAAATTGGCGATTGAACGGGGCAATTTGGGTTTCTTTGCCGCGCGCGATCATCATCGCCTTCGGGTGGATGGGGAACGCTTCCGTTTCCCCGCCCATATTTAAACGGAGCTGCAAGTTCTTGTCCAAATCGATTTGCTCCACCACGCCTTGCACCACGTTCGTCCGCTGATCCAAATGGTCCAAAAACAGGTGGCTGACTTGCCCGTCCGTCGTTCGCACCGCAATCGTCTGGCCTTCGCTGATCCGGATCACTTCCGGCTCTTCCCCGGCCATGCGAATATATCCGCCCGCCGGTATGATTCCAAAGGTAAATCGGGTTTCTCCTTTTTTGAAGGAAAACAGTTTGGGGCCAAACCCGATTGAAAAATCGCGGACCAAAATCCCCGCTCTCCTGGCGAATATAAAGTGTCCCCACTCATGAATGCCGACCAGAACGAAGAATACCAGAACGGTTAAAAAAATCACCTGTGGAGTAAACAATCCAACGTCGCCCCCTTTCGCGCCTGCTCTTTAAACAGAGTATGTCCTAAGATTAACATTATTCTTCCGCTTTATTCAAGGGGATCAATTTCAGAACAGTGCGGACGCGGCTTCCCTGGCCCAGGCATCGACTTCGAAAATTTCCTCCAGTTGCGGCGAAGATCGGACGCTGTGCCGATCCAATACGGATCGGATGACATCCTCGATGGCCAGAAATTCGATTTCCCCGCGAAGAAAGCGGGAAACCGCCGTTTCATTGGCGGCGTTGAACACGGTGGGCGCCGTCCCGCCGCTTTTGCCGCATTCCATCGCCATCCGCAGGCAAGGGTAACGCTCGTAATCCATCTTGCGAAAATGGAGCTTGCCCACCTCCGCCAGGTCCAGCGGCTCGGCCGGGGACGCTATCCGCTCGGGGTAAGTCAGCGCGTATTGGATCGGCACTCTCATGTCCGGGTTCCCCATCTGCGCGATCATGCTGGTGTCCACAAATTCAACGAACGAGTGAACGATGCTCTCCGGGTGCAGGATGACATCGATCTGTGAATAGGGCAGTTTAAACAGCCAATGCGCTTCGATCACTTCCAGTCCTTTGTTGGCCATGGTCGCCGAGTCGATGGTGATCTTCGCCCCCATCGACCAATTGGGATGGCGCAGCGCCTGCTCCACCGTCACGCCTTGGAGCTGCTCGCGCGAACGGTCGCGAAACGAGCCGCCCGATGCGGTCAGCGTGATCTTCGATATCCTATGCGGTGACTCGCCATTCAGGCATTGAAAAATCGCGGAATGCTCGCTGTCGATCGGAAGCAGGCGAACCCCGTGCCGCTCAACCAGGGAAGAAACGATATGCCCGGCGCTGACCAGTGTCTCCTTATTGGCCAGGCCGATGTCCTTCCCTTCCCGGATGGCCGCCAAAGTGGACTTCAGCCCGAGGCTTCCGACCAGCGCCGTGATGACGAAATCGGCTTCCGTCCCCGCGGCGACCTCCAGCAGGCCTTCCTCCCCGCAGTAAACCTCCGTATCCGGCGCGACGGAGAGCCGCACGCGTTCCGCATCGCCGCGATTCGCCACCGATGCTTTGCGCGGCTTAAACCGGCGAATTTGCTCGATCAGCAAATCGACATTATGCCCCGCCGCCAAGCCTTCAATCAAAAAACGATCCGGGTATTTCGAAATCACATCCAGCGCCTGGGTGCCGATCGAACCGGTCGAGCCTAAAATCGCAATTCGTTTCATTCTGATTCCACCTTATGAGAGTAAACCTGGTTTGGTCACAGTATGATCCAATACATGACCCAGTAGAAGAAAGGGAACACAATGATCCAACTGTCGCAGCGATCGAGAATGCCTCCATGCCCCGGAAACAGGGAGCCGGAATCCTTCACGCCGCAGGACCGCTTATAGGCCGATTCGATCAAATCGCCGAGCTGGCCCAAAACGGAAATGGCCACACCCAGAAACACCGCCGTTTTCATATCCAACAAATCGGGAGCCGAAACGGAGAAAACGATCGCGGCCACAACCGCAAAAACGATGCCCCCGACGGCGCCCTCGACCGTTTTCTTCGGGCTGATAACAGGCCACAACAGCCGTTTGCCGAACGCCCAACCGCTGAAATAAGCGCCGGAATCGGTCGCCCAAATGCAGACGAATGCCAGCATCGTCCAGTACCATCCGTGTGCAAGCATTCGCGTTTCAATCATATAATGAAATCCAAGCCCTATGTAAACCATGCCGATCAATAACACGGAAGCCTGCCGCAAATCCAGCCGATTTTTGGTGAAAACCGTCAGCGCGAGAAACAGCAGCGTAAAGCACCATATGGACGCTTCAAAGGAAGGAGCGGCGGAAAACCAGCGTTCCCAAGGTATGACCAAACAGGCTGTCCCCAAATAGCCCACCGCGGATTCCGGACGGAACCGGCGGGCGCCGTGCATCCGAATCCATTCGTCATAGCCGATCAGCGCCATCAACAGGATAAGAGCAGCAAACCCGAGCCCGCCCCAATACAGCAAAACCAAAAATCCGGCTCCGGCCAATATCCCTGTAATCAGTCTCTGCTTCAAACGACTTCCTCCTACACCCCGCCATATCTCCTGACCCGGTGCTGATACTCGCGAACGGCTTCCATCAAATGCTCCTCGGAGAAGGTCGGCCAGTACACATCGGTAAACCAGAGCTCGGAATAGGCGAGCTGCCACAGCATGAAATTGCTGATTCTCAATTCTCCGCTGGTCCGTATCAACAAATCCGGATCAGGCAGATCATCGGTTTGCAAAAACCTGGAGATCTCCTGTTCGTTGATTTGCTCCGGCAGCAATTCTCCCGCTTGCACTTTGCGGGCGATTTGCCGCATGCTCAGCACCAACTCTCTGCGGCCTCCGTAATTTACGGCAAAATTCAATATCATGCCCGTATTGTGTTCCGTCTTCCGAATCGCATCCTCAATCGGTTTCAGCGCATAGTCCGGGAGATGATCCGGACACCCGGTCATCCGCACCTGCACGTTCCGACGGATCAATTCGCCAATCTCCAGCGGGAAAAACTCCTTCGGAAGATTCATTAAAAACTCGACTTCTTCCTTGGGCCGCTTCCAATTTTCCGTAGAAAAAGCATACAGTGTCAAAACCTGCACGCCCAAATTGCTGGCTGCTATCGTGATCTTCTTGACATTCTTCATTCCGCTGTGATGCCCGGCTATTCTGGGAAGCCCCCGCTCCTTCGCCCAGCGGCCGTTGCCGTCCATAATAATGGCCACATGCCGCGGGACCCTGTTCGGATCGATCGCTTCCGGTAAAGCGGACGGTTTCTTGCCAAACCACAAATTCAACCTTTGATTCATTATTCTTCCCCCAGAAAATCGAAGAACTCCCCATTTCAAAGATTAGACTTCCATGATCTCCTTCTCTTTTCCCGCGATGATTTTGTCGACCTCCGCCGTGAATTGATCCGTCATTTTCTGAATTTCTTCCTGGTAACGGCGGGAATCATCCTCCGAGATATCCGTTTTCTCCCGTTTGCGAATATCATCGTTGGCGTCCCTGCGGACGTTACGTATCGCCACCTTGGTTTCCTCCGCCATCTTCTTGGTCATCTTGACCAATTCCGTCCGGCGCTCCTCGGTCAGGGCGGGAACCGATATGCGGATGATATTCCCGTCGCTTGCCGGGGTGAGCCCCAGATCGGATTTCATGATCGCCTTCTCGATCGCCTCCACGGACGACTTATCCCAAGGCTGAATCAACAGCGTGCGAGGATCGGGCGTGTTGATGTTGGCCAATTGGTTCAAGGGAGTCAATGCGCCATAGTAATCCACCTGGATGCGATCCAGCAAGGAAGGCGTCGCTCTTCCGGCGCGCAGGGTGGCCAGTTCCCTCCCCAACGTTTGAATCGCTTTGTTCATGCGTTCCGAAGCATTTTTTTTGATGGATTCCGGCATCACAGATCACTCCCCTTAATAATTGTACCAATTTTTTCACCGAGTACAACACGTTTGATATTTCCCTTTTCCATAATGGAAAAAATAATTAAAGGGATATGATTATCCATGCACAGCGAAGAAGCTGTGGCGTCCATTACTCCCAATCCCTTATTCAGTATTTCCATATAGGTCAGCGAATCGAACTTGACCGCCGCCGAATCGATCAGCGGGTCGGCCGAATAAACCCCATCCACTTTATTCTTGGCCATTAAAATGACTTCCGCCTCGATTTCGGCAGCCCGCAACGCCGCCGTCGTGTCCGTGGAGAAAAACGGATTGCCCGTGCCGCCCGCAAAGATGACCAACCTGCCTTTTTCCAAATGGCGAATAGCCCTTCTTCTTATGTAAGGCTCGGCGATTTGCTTCATTTCGATCGAGGTTTGAACCCGGGTAGGGACCCCGATCTTCTCCAGCGAATCCTGCAGCGCCAACGAATTCATCACCGTGGCCAGCATTCCCATATAGTCCGCCGTCGCCCGATCCAATCCTTTGGCGCTGCCCGCAACCCCGCGCCAAATATTCCCTCCGCCGACAACGACCGCTACTTCAACCTTGAGATCCACGATATCTTTAATCTGCCCGGCAATCGAATCGATAATCAGCGGATCGATTCCGTACCCTTGCTGTCCGGAGAGCGCTTCTCCGCTCAATTTCAGAATCACTCGTTTAAACACCGGCCGATTCAAGTTAGGAATACCTCCTCAGGTCATTATTTCCTTGTTTGCGCCATGACTTCTTCAACGAAATTTTCCTGTTTTTTCTCCAGCCCTTCGCCCAGCTCGTAGCGGACAAAACGACGGATTGAAATATTTTCTCCGATTTGCGCCACTTTTTCATTCAACAATTGGGAGATCGTTTTATCCGGGTCCTTGATGAACTGCTGCTCCAGCAAACAGAACTCCTCGTAATATTTCCCCAGACGGCCCTCCACCATTTTCTCGACGATATGGGCCGGCTTTCCTTCTTGCAGCGCCTGCGCCTTAAGAATTTCGCGCTCTTTGTCCAAATCGTCGGCCGGCACATCTTCACGGCGCACATAACGCGGGCTGGAAGCCGCAATTTGCATCGCGATATCCTTCACAAACGCCTTGAACGAATCGGTCTTGGCCACAAAGTCGGTTTCGCAGTTCACTTCCACAAGCACGCCGATCCGCCCGCCCGCGTGAATATACGATTCCACCGCGCCTTCCGTGGCGATCCGCCCCGCTTTATTGGCCGCTGCGGACAACCCTTTTTCCCTTAAAATATCCGATGCTTTCGCAATGTCTCCGTCTGCTTGCTCCAGAGCTTTTTTGCAATCCAGCATGCCCGCCCCGGTTTTTTCCCTTAATTCTTTTACCAATGCCGCTGTTACAGCCATTTTGTAATTCCTCCTTGAAATATCGCGCTTTTTCTTCCTATCCCTAAAAAAAGGGTGGTGATAGGTTATGCAACCTTCAAACCACCCTGCTTGTTCAAACGCTCGAATATGAGTTTAAAATCAGGCGATGGTTTCTTCGCCCTGCTGAGCTTCCACAACCGCGTCGGCCATTTTGGAAGTCAACAATTTGACGGCGCGAATGGCGTCGTCGTTCCCCGGAATAATGTAATCAATTTCATCCGGGTCGCAGTTGGTATCCACAATGCCCACAATCGGAATTCCCAATTTGTGCGCTTCCGCCACAGCGATCCGCTCTTTGCGGGGATCGATGATGAACAACGCGCTGGGCAGCCTTTTCATTCCTTTAATGCCGCCAAGGAACTTCTCGAGCCGCAGTTGCTGCTTCTTCAACAGGATGACTTCTTTTTTCGGCAGCACGTCAAACGTGCCGTCTTCCTCCATGCGCTCCAGATCATGCAGCCGGTTGATTCGCTTCTGGATCGTTTCGAAATTGGTGAGCGTGCCGCCCAACCATCTTTGATTGATGTAGTGCATTCCGCATCTCGTCGCTTCTTCCGCAACCGAATCCTGCGCTTGCTTCTTCGTGCCGACGAACAAAATCGTTCCGTTCTCTTCCACAACGGATTTCACGAAATTGTAGGCTTCCTCGACCTTTCTCACCGTTTTTTGCAAATCAATAATGTAAATCCCGTTGCGTTCCGTGAAGATGTATCGATCCATTTTAGGGTTCCAGCGCCGGGTTTGATGACCAAAATGAACGCCCGCCTCCAGCAACTGTTTCATCGATATAACTGCCATCTTCACTCACCTCCTCCGTTTGGTTTTATTCTCCTCCGTCGGATTCCCCTCCGGATGAAGCTTTCCATGAAAGCACCCTCACCCGAATCCTCCAACGTGTGTATTTAACACCGACAATTACTATATCACAATTAGGGCACCGATGACAAGATTTGACGGCAACCCATTGGAATCTTCCCTTTGACTTCCAGCAATAAAATGTGGTTCAAAAGTAAACTTGGAGAGTTTTGTTTGAAATCAGAATATAATATTGTCTCCATTTCCAATAGAATAGGTGTTTTTTTCTATTTACTTTATTTGGGAAATAGAAGTATCATTGATTTAATTGTTTTGAATCTTTCTTTTCACCTACATTCTTTATCGATTCGCTCACTATCAGTGTGTAAGAGATGACAAAGTATTCAGATGCGATGAATTGCTGGCCAGCTTTCATATAATAAAATTTTAAGGAGATGCAATTTTATGAAGCAAAAATTTTTAGGGACCATTTTTGTAATCATAATGTTATTTGTAATGGCATTCCCCGCATTTGCCTATGACAGTAGTGCATGGAGTTGGACTATGGATTTACGATTTGTGAGCGGCGATGAAAACGGTGAATATCATTATTTGGATGAAGGAAATATGTCATTGAGTGGAGATATCTGGGTGACATCGAAAGACCCTGGTGCATTATCCTCCCCGTACCAAGTGACATATTACATTTATGAGTCCAAAACTGGATTTGATGAATTCATTGGCACTACTACTGTGACCCCCTACTCTACGATTAACACTAAAAAAAGTGTAAGTGGAAGTTGGGGGAGTCAAGATGGAGGAAAATACTACATTGAAGCCGGAAAACTTGAAGATGATGGATTTAATCTCGCAAGTTCTGGTACTCTTGTAACGCAATAATAACTAGATTAGTAGCCTCTGCTTCAAGCTGGGGCTACTAATCTTCTTAGGAGGACTGCTTCATGATGGATTTTGATTTGTCAACAATTATCGGGGGGGCCATCGTATTATTATTCATATGTTTGATCTTGAAATATAAATTTAAAAAGGATAATACTTATCTTGTTTTGTTCAGCGTTTTTTTTATTTATATATTAAATGTACTTAAGTACACTATTTTCCCAATACCGGTCAATCACTCTCTTATCGAAAGTATGAGGAACTATTTTACAGTCTTTCATTTCAATCTAGTTCCATTTCATTTCCCTGTTAAAGATATTTTCCATAATAAACAAGTGATATTAAATATAATACTTACCCTTCCATTCGGTTTCGGCATTTCATA
>CAYYCV010000094.1:0-17625 GCA_964470405.1 uncultured Caryophanales bacterium | reverse complement strand
TTTCATCGCACTTCTAGTTCAATGAATGGAACAGCTTCTGGCCCTCGGCCACCCACGGGTAAATAAACAGACGGAACGTATAAAGGATCGGGATGCCGGCCAGAACGAACAAAATGTACGACGACGTTTCTTTTCTGCTTTCCCGGGAAAGCTCCATCTGCTCCTTGAAATCGTCTATTCGTTGCCGAAGCAGCACATAATAGCGGTCGTCCTCATGCGATCGAATCGACTTCAACGTTTCCGCAAAGCTTGCGGCCTCCCTCGTGCCAAGGCGCTGTTTGAAGCGATCCAGAGCCAGTTCGGCATGCTGATACCACTCATTTATCAGCAAATGCATTTCGGCGCGAATCACCCGGGTATACGGAAGGCACCGCGCTAGCTTGCCATGCAGATTCATGCCCGATCCGGCGTAAAACAGCAAATGCTTGGAAATTTGATACACCTCTTTCATGATCGCCTGATTCCGTCTGTCCCGCAAAGCGCGCAGCAGCGTCCCGTTAAACATGACAAGCAGTCCGCCGGCCGCCGACAGCAAAACAAGCAAAGCGGGAGGAACGAAAGGAATCGTCCACGAATGCCGGACGGCCATCACTCCCGCCAATCCGATCGCGACGGACAACAGCGCCGTCAGCCGCTTGAGCAGCTCGTATTGCACCGCATCCAGCGGAAGCCCGCATCCGTTCAACAATCGGCGGCGTTCTTCCAGCCACGCTTCCTCCGAACGGATCAACAGGATGCTCAGCAGAAAGGCGGGATACGATCGAGCGGACAGCATCCTTTTCATTCCGGTAAACGCGCGGCTCCGTTTGTTCCATGTCAAAGCGTTCAGCAAGCCGTAACAAACGGCGAAAAAAAGCGGCAGCAGCATCGCGTGTCTGACCAGCAGCAATACGCGCCATATTTCAAACGAAAGCATTTCGGATCACCTCGCGATATTTTAGGAGAGGGGTGAAAAACCTGGGCTTAGGCGCGGAACCATCTGTTTTTCACCGGCCTTCTAACCGGCCCTCTAAAAGGAAAAACTCCCTTTAATGCTCCAAACATGTCCCGTCAAGCCCAACTTAACAGGAAAACTTCCCCTTAATCCCGTCCAAATGATATAAAAATGGTTGTTTGTCCAAAATTAGAAGGCGGTTTTCCCGCTAATTTATGAAAACTCGCAAAACCGGGCCATTTAACAGGCATTTTTCCAGCTAATACTGCCTGCCGTTCCATTTAAAAGCGTGGCGAAAAAGCAATCGGCATCGTTACATCCGTTTCATCGATAAATAGATCCCCATGAGAAACGAGGCGAATATCAGGATTGCGCTGTCCAGCAGCATGTCCCTCCCGTTCGGTTCCACCAGGTAGTAATACACCGCGTTATGATAATTCATCTTAAAATTAACGCCCAAAAACGCCGCCAAAAAAACAACCGGGGTAAAGTTGGCAATCCGGATTTCCAACAGGCGATTTCTCGCCGCCTGGTCCGCCCGCTGCGCCTTTCTCATATCCCCGATCAATTCCTTCAAATTTTCGGCAATGTCAACGCCTTCCAACAAGCCGAAGCGAACAATGCCGGCGAAATATTCCGCCCACGGATTGCCCAGGGCCAGGGTGAAAATGCGCAGCCCGTCATCGATGTCGGGACGAACCATCAAATGGCGGTAAAGCTGTTCAAAAACCGGCTTCATCGGATAGCCGATGCCCGTCCCCCCGACGGAATCCCGCAGAACGGCGCGAATATTGCAATGGCCGGAAAGCAAATAAGCTTGATAAAAAATTTCCACGGCAGGCAAAAACTCAATTCTCGTTTTCATCCGCAAATTAATCAGGCGGATGCGAACGATCAGATAAGGCAGCAAGCCCCCCATCACACCGGCGATCGCCGCTCCTTTCATCGTGTGGAACACAAGCGCACCGGCCACCACGCCTCCCGCCGTCAAAATGGAGGAATACATCAGAAACGCGCCCGTCTTTCCGTAAAGCTGCAAGGATTCCAGGGAATCGGCGATATGGCGTATCCATGCCGGATGGCGCGGAGCATACCGATTCAGGCGGCGGGCCGCAAAATGCCGGAAGAATGTCAGCCTCGATTTGGAACCGACGGTTCGCACAGCGCCGTGAATCAAACGGTGAATCCACAAATAACAAAGCATAAACAGCAAGAAAATGAACGCACCTTGGGCCACCTCAATCTCGATCATTCGACAATCACACCCATCCGTTTCAAATCCGCGTATCCCGTTTCGTCGAACCTTCGTATTCGGCGGGCGGCCGAGGAAGTCAACGGCTGCGGAAAAAGCCATTGCTTCCGGCTGAAATCATATCTGACGATATCCCGAACCAGCGGGCCATCCTGCCCGAACACAAACTCCCCTATCCGAACCAGCTTTCTGCGGCCGTCAACCAGCGCCATGTGCAGCCCGATCTGGGTGACGAAATTCGCAATCCGTTTCAGCATCCGCTCCGGATTCATTCCCCGTCCGTCGAGCATGCACATGTCCGTAATCGCTTCCGGCGCATCCTCCAACTCATTGACATGAACGGATGTGATGCTGCCCTCGTGGCCCCGCGTACAGGCACGGACATAAACATTCGCGTCCTGATCCCTGATCTCCGCATGGCAAATCCGCTGCGGAGATTGTCTCAACGCGAGCTTGAACGCCTGAACGGCCGAATGGGACGGATCGTTCTCATCGTACTCATACTCCACAATATTTTTTTGCGGAAAATCCCGCTTCAGCATCAGTTCAAGCCGGGACTCCATCGTGACGATCCGCTCATGATCGGGCATTTCGGCGATCAGCGCTTTGATCAACACCGTTTTTCCCGAGTTGGTCGAACCGATCGCCACCATATTGAAACAGGAGCGGATCAGGCAGCGGAGAATGGCCGCCATACGGCAATCCATAGTGCCGTACTCCGGCAGGCACAGCGCATCCAAACGGAGCCTCCCGGACAAATAAAAGCGAATCGTCAGCGTCGGCTCGGAGGTAAAGCCGCACCCCGTCAAGGTCGCCCTGGACCCGTCGCTCAGCATCACCTCGGCCCATCTTTTCCTCGGATTGAAGGTGTCGCGGTTATAAAGCACCAAATTTTGCTGAATGCGCTCCACGTCTTTCACCGAGGCAAATTGATGCGCGGAAAGCGAAGGGCGGCCCGATCGAACTTCGAATACCTGCCTGCCCATCACCTGAATTTCCTCCAACCCCTCCTTATGCTTCAAAATCAGCTCCAGCACATCGAGGCCGATAATTTCGGCAAACACCGCTTCGGACAGCGAGTCATATTTCAAATGGGGAGGAAGCGGCATGCTGATCCGATTCTTGATCAGATAATCGCCGATGATCGCCATGATCTGCCGCCTTTCCTCCGCATAACCGAGAACGGCCCGGTTCAGCAGTTCGTTGCGGCGCATTTTCTCCGCTTCTCCCGACCCGGGGGTAGCGACCAGAACGTGGCGAACTTTCTCGGTCAACGAATGAAACCGGGAAACCGGCGCCTCCTTTCGCTCCTCCTCCGCAGGCAAAGCCGGTTCGCGGCTTCCGGCTTGCCGGCGGGCGAACCGGACGACGGAAAACCTGTTATCCTTCTCTTCCTTCATCATTCACCCCCTTCCGAACAGGTTCAGAATCCGCGCGCCGCCGCTGCCTGAAAACATGTTTCCGGCCGCTGCCTTTTTCACCGGAATATCCGTTCCATCCAGTCGATAAAGCGCGATCAGCGTATGGGCCATCCTGCCCAAATCGCGGGCCGCCGCTGTCTTTCCGGTCACTAGTTCCACGATTTGACCTTGATCCAGCATCGGATCGGCACGCGGGTCCGCCCTCATTCCCCCGATCACATTCATGCCCGTCTCCCTTCGAATATCCTTCGGATGGAAACCGCGGAACGAGCCCGCATCCGGCTGCCGGGTAACAAATAAATCGAAGCCGGAAGCGTGCAATCCGAACATCGGCGCAATCGTCTGGAGCCAGCGGGCGATATCCTCCTGAAAGCAAGCGAGCTGCGCGCTCGTCACAACCACGCGCGTATCCGCGAACAGGCCGGCGCATGCGGTGGCCGCATTGTCCCAGTACGCGCTCACCTCCACGATGCACACATCGAATGTTTCCGACGCGAGCTGCAGCAAGTAGTCCATATCGTCCGGCGTGTAAAATTCCGCTTGCTCCCTTAACATATTGCCGAACAGGACATACAAATTGTCGAAGCCTTTGATTTTCTCGCAGCAGCGCTTCAACCTTTGTCGGTCCAAGCTCATCGACTTCAGCTCCGGCCGGATTTCATCCAACGTGACGGGCGGCCGATCGACCCCGAGATACCTGTGAATTTTTGAGCTTTTCAGATTCAGGCACAGATAGGCGATCGTCCTGTCCGTGCGCATGGCCATTTGAGCCGCCGTCCCAAAAGCGGCCAACGTGGTCCCGATATTCGGAGTCGATCCCATAAACACCGCCGTTTTGTTTCGCTTTGCTTTCGCCTGCGCCGACGCTTCCCCGGAGATGGAGCGGTACACATGCCGAACGATCGCTTCAACCGATTGCCCCGGGTGCGTATGGATAAGGTCATGATACAAGCAAAATTTTAAATATTTTTCATTTTCTTCGACCAGATGTCGGTTGGACAGCAGCACCGCTATTTTTCCGATCTTGCCGGAATCGAGCAACCGCTCGACCGCATCGGCCAGCCCGGAAAAATCGAAGCAGCGGTCCGACAGCACCAGCGCATCCCAACGCGACATCATACCGGATTCGGACACGGATTCCGGCCCATCCAGGAAAACAAGCTCCCATTCCGGGTTCGACTTCTCCCTGACAAAGCATTCTTTCAGCCTGTCATCCTTGATCAGCAAAGCGATATTCATGATTCCCCTCCGTTCTTCACGCGGTCGGCATCGGACGAAATGCCGGTAATCGAAGCCGACGTAAAGGCGATTACCAGCTTGTTCCGCCTCGATTTGCAAATGCGGTCGATCGTCAACCACTCCGATTCCCGCAAATTGAGATTGATCTGATCGATGGCCGCATTGGCTTCCCTGCGCGAAAGATACATTTTCTCCTTGTTCCCGTCCGCCCTGGCCATCAAATTGGAATGCTCGGGGCTGTCGATTTCCGCATTGGACGAAGATTTCACGGAAGCGACGGTAATCCGGCCGGCAAACAATCGCTCCGACGCGCCCGCCGGATCGGAGACATAAATCAGCACCTGATCGCCTGCCCGAATGCCATTGGAAATGGAAAGAATGTACTCCTTCGGAATTTGAAACGTTGCCTGTCGATTCGTCGGCAGAAGGTGGAAACGATCCACTTTCCAACGCAGAATCGGCTCCCCTTTGCCGATGGGGATCAGCGTCTCCTGGCCGAGCAGCTCTCCCAGATCGGTGAACATCGAATCCCGATAAGACCCGGCGAATACGGGCGCATATTCAATCAAGTCCGAGGTCAGCAGCGCGCCCGCCCCGATAAAATCTTTCGGCACCGCCACGTTCACCGTCTTCTGCCATTCCACCTGCTTGATCTGCAAAACGTAGACGCCATACACCAGCAAACAGGACAGCGCCGCCGCGACAGCGCTGATCGTCCAACTTCTTCTGCGGCTCATCCTCGCACCTCCCCCGCGCACAAAAAAACGGCCTACGGGAAAATGCATCCCATAAGCCGCGTGCTTCGCAACTTCTTGAATTTGTAAAATGTAGGCTCATTATATCAGACGAATTTTCGTTTGTCTACATCGTTTTTTCCACGATAACACGGTATATCCCATACGCGCCCATGCACGCGGCCATCGTCAGAAATCCCCATCCCAGCGTGATTTGATCGATGAGCAAATAGTTGTTGCACAACTGTTCCGACGATTGGATGTACAGCCATCCCATGGCGAGAAACAGGGCCGTGAAGCCGGTGAAAACCGCGTTTTTGCCCGTTTCCCCAAGCTTTTTCCAGCTATCGCGCAGAGGCAGTCCGGCCAGAAACGGCAAGCTTGCAAACTTGAATATTTCGACGCCCGGCATCGTGATGGCCTCGTCCATCGTCCGCGGAATCATCCAGTACGACGCAACGATGGCGAACAGCAGGATGCCGGGGATACCGCCGCGATTCCATTTTTCAAAAAAGCCGGGAAAGCGGATTTGGAAAAAACGGGCCATGACGAACCCCGCAACGGCCAATAAAGGCATTTGCATATGCATGTGCACGATCATGATCGACTCCATCAAATGCGCGACGGGAGGAAGGATCAGAAATAAATACAACAGCAGCCCATAGACCGATTGCTTCATTGGCGCTCCGCCTCCCGTTCCAGCATGCCGGTAATTTGAAGGGCGGCGTCCCCGGTTCGGGTATAGTCCATCACATCGACCAGCCGTCCCTTTCGGTCCACCAAATAGAATGCGGCATTATGCGTGAAGTTGCCCTGACCGTCCGGAATGGCAATGACGCCGAACGTTTTCAACACCCGATCCAGTTGGGCCCGGTCCGCGATTCTGGCCATTCTCCACGTTTCGCCGTCGCTGTGAAATAGGGCTCGATATTGATTCAATGTCGCGGGATCGTCACGGGTCGGGTCGAAGCTGATGCTCAAAAAGACGATATCCTTCCCGATATACCGGCTCGGCACCGAGCGGTACACCTCGGCCATGTTCATTTCGATTTGCGGGCACACCGTTCCGCAGGACGTATAAATAAACGTGATCAGCGCATACTTGCCTTGAAACTCGGAGAAAGGATACATCCGCCCTTCGCTGTCTTCCAGCACCACGTCGGGAAAGACCGGCCGGTCCTCGATCAGCCGATTCACCCGCGCGGTTTCCGCGGTAAAGGCGCGAAACCCGTCCGTTCCGATGAAAAACAGCAGGAATCCGAACAGCAGAACGAGCAGAACGGCGAGTGCGTCGTATCGATGCTTGATCATGAAGATCACTTCCCCATCCCAAGGTTCATTGCCCCAACATTGCCCAAACCGCTGCGCAGGCTACCAGGTTCGAAACGGCGGCGATCCGGGCGGCGCATCGACGATGAAATCGACCAGCGGTATGACGTAAGCCATCGCTACGACGAACAGCATGATCAGGATCCACCGCCCCCAAAGCTCCGTCCAATAAGGGGTTTTGCTTCCACCCTCCTCCGGATCGCCGATCGGGAACTCCGTTTCTCCCTTCGGCGCGCGGAACATCAGGTGGAACACAGCGAACACCTGAATGATCACCCCGACGATCAGCAGGGTTCCGCCGACGGCCATCAGCATGTAATAAGGGTCCCAGCTTAGCGCGGTCGCGTTGTCCCCGTAGGTTGTAAAGGCCGTTCTGCGGGGCGCACCCAACAATCCAACCCCGTGCATGGCCCCCGACATAAAGCAGATTCCCACCGTCCAAATGATGGACTGAATCACGCCCAATCTGTTCATTCTCGCCGTCAATACGCGGCCGGAGATGTACGGTATCAACCAGTAGCTAATGCCGAAAAAGGTAAGAACGGCGGACGTGGCGACCGTCAGATGAAAATGCCCCACAACCCACAGCGTATTATGCACGACCTGATCCAACTGGTTTGTCGATTGAACAATGCCGCCCGCCCCGGCCGGAATGAAGGAAATCATCGCGATCATGGGCGCCAGGAAACGGACATCGCCCCAAGGCAGCTTTTTATACCAGCCCAACAGCCCTTTGCCGCCTTTCTTGCGCGCGGTGCGCTCGAATATGGCGAACATGGCGAATGCGGTCATCAGAGAAGGGAACCCTATAGACAAGCTCATGAACACGTGCATATATTTGACCGACTCGGGAATCCCGGGATCGACGATCTGATGGTGGAATCCCCCGGGAATGTTCAGGATCACCATCAAAATGATGACGACGCGGGTAAGCAAATCGCTCCATTGCCGCCCGCCGATAATTTTCGGCACGGCCACATACCAGGCCGACACCGCCGTTAAGTACCAAATATTGACCAAAGTATGCCCGAAAGCCCAAAATAAAGTGCGGCTGACCATCACATTGATCGTTTCGGTCCATCCGAAGGACCACGGGATAATCGTCAACACTTCAATCGCTACGGGAACGCTGCCGAAAAACAGGAGCACGAAAACGCCGGTGGCAAAGAAAGAGAGGATCGGCACATGCTCCCCGGGGTGCTTTTTCCGCCATACCGCAACCTGGATAAATCCGCCGAACGCGCACATCCATACGCCCAACACGATAAGGACCAAGCCGATATAAAAATAAGGCGAAGCGGCCAACGGCGGATAGAACGTGTACATCACCGAGGCGTCGTCCATCAGGATCGGAATCACGGCCAGAACAAACCCCGTTATCTTCATGCCAAAACCGATCCACGCCATCTTCCGCACTCGGGGCAGCAGCCCTCCCAGCGTATGCGATAGCGCCGCGTAGAAATATCCGATAGTGAAAAAGGCTGGCAACACAACGACCCGCAGCAGACCGTGCGCCGTCAGCACTTGATAATAATTGAGCCAAACAGGCAGTTCCAGGAGGCCCGCGCGATTCAAGCCTTGCATGAATCCCAGGCTTCCCCCGAGCAGCAGCGCGGAGAACGCGACCAATAAATACGATTTCGCCAATCTGGCATCTTCCGGGCGGGTGCCCATCAGCCGGCTTATTTTTTCCATGTACGGTTCCCCTCCCTTATCTGACTTTGATGGTTGTGCTCATGACATGGTGCCCCGCCCCGCAATATTCGTTGCATAAAATCAAATATTCGCCGGGCTCGCCGAACGTTTGCGTTATTTTCTGAATGTATCCCGGCATCACCATGGCGTTGATGTTCGTTCCCGCCACCTCGAATCCGTGAATCACATCCTTCGAGGTCAAAATGAAATGCACCGTGGACCCCGCCGGCACTTCTATGTCGCTCGGATCAAAGGAAAATGCTTGCAGCGTCATGACCACCTCGTACTCATTGTCGCCGACTTGCCGCACCCCGGGATGGTCGAACGGCGCGGTCTCGTCCACCTTCCGCCAATCGATTTTCTCCACGTGGCTGGGCGGCCCCATATTCAAAGCGAAAGTTTGATAACCCGCAAAAAGCATGAACACCAAAATCATGCCGAAACTTAAAGTCAACCATACTTTCTCGGAACGATGCATTTGGACAACCCCCTCCTATGCTCTGACCATGTACAGCCCGTAAATCAACAAATACGTTACAAGAATAACCGCCCCGACGACGCCCACCGAAAAAAAGGTTCCTTTCAGCGTGCTTTCATTCGCCCGATCCGATGTTTCCAAATCGCTTTTTGCGGTTTTCATTGGAGATCCACCCCTTTCTTTAATTTCATCCTACTGTTTCGCCCGATAGAATAAAATCGGTGGATTCCCCTAATCTTCGCGGGAAATCTCCCTAAAAACAGCCGGGAATCGACATTAATGTTCAGGGAATTCCCTTACTTACAAAACGGCGCGAAAAGGATACAATAAAGAGGTGAAAGGGGGAGAGCCAACTGATCTATTCCGACGAGAAGCTGATACAAGACCAATTGGCCAAAATCCGGGAACTCACCGCAAGCGATTTTTCGGGGTTGGCCTGGATCGTCTATCCGGAAAACCGCATCCGTTGGCTGCATGTCTCCGGCAATCTGAATCTCCGGTACAGCCAGCTTGCGCTCAAACCCGGACGCGGCCTCGCGGGGCAGGTGATCAGGCAGGGCAGACCGCTGATCGTCAATTCCACGATGGAGGATTACGAGCAGATGAAACACGAATACCCGATCATGTCCGTTGAAAATTTGCGCTCCGTCATGGCTTTGCCCGTGCTGCTTCGCCAGGACACGGACGGCGTGCTGCTTGCGGGCCGCCGCACGCCGCACGCATATCGCGGCGAGGATCTGATCCCGCTGATCTCTTATGCCGGGAACGCCTTTCTTTGATGTCGGAAACCAGATAAGGAGAAGCCGATGATTACTTTGCTTATTGTGGACGATCATGCCATCGTTCGATCGGGCCTCACGTCATTGCTGGGCCATCATCCGGACATCAAGGTGGTGGGAGAGGCGGCGGAAGGCGACGAAGCGATCGCCAAAGCGCTGGAGTTGAAGCCGGACGTGGTGCTGATGGATTTAAGCATGCCCCATGGAAAAAACGGACTGACCGCCACCTCCGAATTGAAAAAACTCGCCCCCGAGATGGCCATCCTCATTTTGACCATGCACGACGACGAGGAATATTTGTTTCGTTCCATTCACGCCGGAGCTTCCGGCTATATATTAAAAAACGCGCCCCACGAAGAATTGCTTTCCGCCATTCAATCGATCGCACGGGGCAACGCTTATTTGTACCCGACCGCAACCAAGCACCTGATCAGCGAATATTTGGACAAACTTAAACATAGCGGGGAAACGGATATTTACTACTCGCTATCCGAGCGGGAGAAAGAAATTTTGGAATGGATCGCCAAAGGGTACTCGAATAAAGAAATTGCGGAACATCTCACAATCAGCGTAAAAACCGTCGAATCCCACAAAAGCAACCTGATGGAGAAGCTCGGTTTGAAGACGAGGCCCGAGTTGGTCAAATTCGCGCTGAAGAAAGGATTGCTCGAATTTGAATAACGATCGAAACCACCCGTTCCCGGAAGTGATCGGACAAAATATAAAAACCTTGCTGAAACAAATCGACGCGGAAGTATCGGACCCGCAATTTCGCGACCACTTGAAGCAATCCCTCAAGCAGTTGGCCGATTTGAAGTTTGCGCTGGATGAATCGTCCATCGTGGCGATTACGAACGTGAAAGGGAAAATCCTCTATGTCAACGACAAGTTTTGCGAAACCTCCAAATATTCGCGGGACGAACTGTTGGGCAAGGATCACCGGCTGATCAATTCCGGCTACCATGACAAAGCGTTCATCCGGGAGCTGTGGAAAACGATCCATGCGGGGCGGGTATGGCGGGGAGACATAAGAAACCGGGCCAAAGACAATACCTACTACTGGGTCAATACGACCATCGTTCCGTTTGTGGACGAAGCGGGCAAGCCCGTGCAATTTCTCGCCATCCGCAACGAAGTGACGAAACTCAAGCGCGTGGAAGAAGAATTGCAGAAGATGATGACGCAGGTGATCCATATTCAGGAGGAGGAGAGGAAACGCTTCTCCCGCGAGCTGCACGACGGCATTGGACAAAGCCTGTTTTCTTTATTGATTCAATTGGACCGGATCATCAGCGAGCAGGGGCATTCGGCCGAATTGGCGAAATTGCGCCAGCATGTCTCGTCCGTGATGGAAGAAGTGCGCAGCCTGGCCTGGGAGCTTCGCCCGTCCGTGCTGGACGATCTCGGCATCGTTCCGGCGCTTCGATCCTATATTGACAACTTCTCGCACCATTTCGCCATCCAGGTCCATTTTGAAACCAATTTGCGCAGACGGTTGGACGTGCAAGTGGAGACGACCATTTATCGCGTGATCCAGGAAGCTTTGACCAACGTAAGCAAACATGCCGATGCCACCGAAGCGACGGTCAGGCTCATGGAAAACGAACAGCGGGTGGAAGTCCAGATCATCGATGCGGGCGTCGGCTTTGCGGTGAATTCCGACCGAAGCGGAGTCGGCCTGTTCAGCATGGAGGAACGCGCCAGAAGCATCGGGGGTCAGCTTGATATTGTGACGGGCCCCGGATCGGGCACTCGCGTCACGCTGCATATCCCCCGAACATGAGCGAGGCCGGTTAGGCTTCCGCCCTTCCCATCCCCGCCAAGGCGACATACATTGAAGATGATCGTCATGCAATCGAACCGGGAGGGGCGCAAATGGGAAAAGGCTACAAGTGGGCAAGAACGAAGCTGTTGAATCAAAGCCCGGAATTGAGGGAACATCTTCCCGAAACGCACATATTCACAACGGATCGCCTTTTCGGCATGCTTCACAAATACGGGAAGGTGATCGTCAAACCGTCTGTCGGCAGCGGCGGAACGGGCGTCATTCAGGTATCGAAAACCGAAGCCGGCCCATACCGGGTGCACCGCGATCATTCCGTCCGCACCTTCCACGGCGAAGACGCTTTGCGCCGATATGCGCACAAGCGGCTTTCCTCCCGAACCCACATCATTCAAAAACGAATTTCGCTGGCGGAAATCGGCAAACGTCCGATGGATCTGCGCGTGATGGTGCAGCGCAAAAAAGGAGGCGATTGGACCATCACCGGCAAACTGGCCAAAGTGGCGGGACCCGGATACATTGTGACCAACCTCCGGCGCAGCCGCGGAAAAATTCTGCCCGCCGACTCCGCTCTCAGACGCGCATCGATCGCCGCCAGGCCGACGGGAGAAATCCTGAGCGAGCTGGGCGCTATTGCGCTGATGACCGCCAGAAAGCTGGAAACCCGCTACACGAAGCAAAAAATGTACGGAATGGACATGGCTGTGGACAAAAAGGGGAAGATCTGGATCATCGAGGCCAACTTCACGCCAAGCACATCGCTGTTCCGGCGTCTCAAGGACAAATCGATGTACCACAGAATACTGCGATATAAGAAAGCGTCCAAATAAACCGCCGCCATCAAATCTGGGCAATTTCATCAAAAGCGCCGGCGTCAACCAGGAACTCCCAATCGTCCCCCGATTGCGTCAGCAACGTGACGAGCTGAATCGACCATTTCCACTCGCAGTTTCTCGTGCCGAACAAGCCGATCAATATATCTCCCAGCTTCATGCCGAAATACCGGTTTTTTAGCCCTCTCCGCTCCGGCACGGTAATATTTAAATCCTCCGATGCGACGAACCGGTGCTTGGGCGGGCGAAGCCTTCGCCCCCCTTCTGCCGGCATCATCACGCATATCATTTCCCCCCTTACGCTTCTGTTATCGTCAACACAATCTTCCCCAAATTCGCATTCGACTCCATATATTCATGCGCTTGCCGCACTTCCCGCCAGTCCATCACTCTGTCGATGACCGGGCGCAGTTCTCCCTCCCGGAACCGGGATTCGGCAAAGCCGATAAAATCGCGGGTGAGCTTGATTTTCTCCCGAGGATCGCGCGACCTTAACGTCGTGCCGATAATCTGCAGCCGTTTGGCCAAAATCTTCCCCAAATTCACCCCGGACGCCTTGGCGCCCCCCAACATCCCGACCATAATCAGCCGACCCTCCGTATCGAGCGAGTCGAGATTATCCTGAAAATAAGGCCCGCCGACAAAATCGAGGATCAGTTGCACACCCTTCCCGGCGGTTTGCCGTCTGATCCAGGGCGCAAACGAACCGTCCTTGTAGTTCCAGCCGGCCAAAGCCCCCAACTCGCGGCAAAGGTCCAGCTTTCGCGGCGATCCCGCGGTCACGACCGGCGTTGCGCCCGCTTCGCGAGCCAGTTGAATGGCCGCCGTACCCACGCCGCTGGCTCCGGCATGAATCAGCACAGTGGAATCCGGCCGGATTTGGCCGAGCCAAAACAGGTTCAAATAAGCGGTGAGAAACGCTTCCGGGATGGCCGCGCCCTGCTCGTATGTAAAATGATCCGGCAAGCGAATCGCCATTCCCGCCGGAATGCCGACAAGCGAAGCGTAGCCGCCGCCCGGCAGCAGCGCGCAAACCCGGTCCCCCGGACGCCAGCCTTCCGTTTCCGCTCCCGCCTGAACGACTTCTCCGGCCATCTCCAGTCCGAGAATGTCCGACGCTCCCGGCGGAGGCGGGTACAAGCCCCGGCGCTGGAGCAAATCGGCCCGATTCAGCGCCGTCGCTTTGACGCGGACGAGCAGCTCGTCCGGCTTTATTTGCGGATCGGGACAATCCCCGATGCGCATCATTTCGGTCGATCCGAATCCGTCCAATACGACTGCCTTCATGAAACTCCTCCTTCAACCATCCGTTCTCCGTTCGGCTCTACACATACGGGTTATTCGCTTTTTCATATCCGATCGTGGTCCGCGGCCCGTGCCCCGGATACACCTGAATATCGTCGTCCAGCTTGAACAGCTTGCTGTGGATGGAATCATACAATTCCATGGAACTCCCTCTGTAGAGATCCGTTCGGCCCACGGACAACCGGAACAGCACATCCCCGCTAAACAGGTGGCGGTCATACAACAGGCTGACGCTGCCCGGGGAATGGCCCGGCGTATGAAACACCTTGAAGGTTTCGCCCAGCAGCTTCAGCGTCTGTCCCTGATCCAGCGCGTATTCGGCAGGCTCCGTGGAGATAGGCGGACCGATATCCGCCCATCTGGCCGATCCGTTCAGCTTCGGGTCGGCCAGCCAATCGGCTTCCTCGTCGTGCAAATAGACCGGGCATCGCTTCAGCTTGCGAATTTCGTCCACGCCGCCGATATGATCGAAATGTGCGTGGGTCAGAAGAATCGCCTCAATCTCCAATCCGGCGATGCGATTCACCAGCGCCCCGGGCCCGACGCCGGGATCGATAATAATCGCCCGCCGATCCTCCGGCCGGGAAATCAGGTACGCATTCGTAGCCAGCGGCCCCAACGTAAACGACTCGATGTGCAGCATATCAAAAAGACGACAGCAAGCTGCGCAATTCTTTCACAACGACGGACTGATAAGCTGTCCCCTCTCCATATTGTTCCTTCATTTTCTCGCGGGCGATTTGAATGTTTTCATTGTAATCCGGGGCATTGCGGTCGGGATAGCGCTGCTTGAATTCCTTCATCACTTGCTGCACGTGCTCGGGACGCGGGCCCCAATCTCCGAGAACGTATCCCCCGGTATCGGTAAAAATCGCCTTCGGAATGGCGCGCCCGCCCATGGTCAGAAACTGATCCATGACATCGGTGTTTTCCTCCATGATCAGCACATTGACAGGAATCCCCGAATGCTCCAGGGCGCGGAATACGACCGGCACGTTGCGGACCACGTCCCCGCACCAATCTGCGGCCAAAATCAGGCAGCGCAGATCATCGCGGTTGTTCAACGATTGGAAGAACTCGCGATCATCGTCGCTCTCCCACGCGAATTGCTCATACCACTTGGCGAACGCTTCCTTATTCTTGCTCATGCCGTCCATAAACTCCTGCGGAGAAATACCCGCATTCAACTTGCTCGATAAATTTGCCATCTTGATTCCTCCATATCTCCTGTATAGTGACCGCGTTTCATCTTTCGTTCCACGCGCGAACGCGGGGGCGCCTACGCCTTCGAGGCGAACGATCCCGCGCGCGGGGACGCCTACCGACGTGATCGGGATGAAATCGGCGCTGCCGAATTTCGTTCCGCGCGCGAACGCGGAGACCGGAGGCGCCTTGCTCGCCGGACTCCCGGGGAACGTTCCCCGCCTTAGCGGCGAGACCGGCTGCCCGCTCCGACCGCTTCGCCAATCTGCCGGACATGGCGGTCCGACAAAGGGTGCTTCGGTTGATACGAGCGGATGAAATGAACGAGGCGATCCAATTGCACCGTATGGAACGCCGGGCTGTGGCCTTTGACCTGCCCGTTCCGGTTCGAGAAGCAAAGGATGCCCACCACATCGCCGTTCATGTGATGCTGGCGCAGCAGTTCCTTGACGATGTACTCATGGCGGTACAATTGGGCGGTGGGATCCTCCGCATGGCGTCCCTGATCGCGTTCCACGCCCTGGTCCGTAAAAGAAATGCGGCCGGCCCAATGCTTCGTTTCGATGTGGAACACGCCGTTTGGCCCGACAACCAAATGATCGATTTCCTGCCGGTCTCCGCCGGCTTCAAGCAGCCTGCGATGGAAAACCCGGTATTCCTTCCCGAGAAAACGGAGTTGGTGCGCCACCGCCTTCTCCCCGGCCGCCCCGAACGAACCTGTCGCCTCCCTCCGCTTTTTTTTCATGCCCAAGAGCTTGTAAGCCAGATAAAGCACGGTCAAAATCACCGACGCCCAGACAAAATAATGGACATAGGGCCCTGCTTTATCGTCGATTTCCCGCCAGTTGTCCCCGAGCTTCATGCCCAGGTATATAAACAAAATCGACCAGGGAATAATGGCCAAGGCCGTATACAGCGTAAACCGAAACAGGGACATTCGCGCGATTCCCGCCGGAACGGATATCGCATGCCGAACCACGGGAATGAAGCGCGCGGTAAAGATCACCCCGGTTCCATAGCGTTTGAACCACGCTTCCGCCATGTCGATATGCTTGTCGTGAATCAGTATGTACTTTCCGTATTTCCGCAAAAAGGGCCGCCCGCCATAACGGCCGATCCAATAGACGAAAATTTGGGCGATCGTTCCTCCGATCACGCCGAAAACGACCGCTTCCACAAAGGGAATTTTCCCGATGGAAATGAGATATCCCCCGTAAGCGAGCACAATTTCACTCGGGATGATCTCGATCATCAACCCCAGCATAATGCCCCAATAGCCCAAGTCCGTCAAAAATGTCAATATTTGATTCACCAGTTCGGCCATTTTCTTCCTGCTTTCCTTCTGTTCTCGGAAATTTCCGTACAACGCCCCCCATATCTTATTCTATTCTATCGAAACTCATGCCAATTGGCAAAATAGAAAACGGCCCTCCGAGTCATGTGCTGACAAGCAGGCGCATAAGATGAGGTACAAGCAAACTTTGAAAGGGTGATTCGATGTCCCGCGTGTTCGTTTTCAAACTGAGAAATTTATTGCTGGTCGCTTTGTTCGGACTGATCGCAATGCTGTTCCTCCATTTTCTGCCGCAGCTTGGCGCCGAAACGGCCGGGTCGGCCGCGCAGGAGCCCCGCGTGATTCATATGGTGACGGTGGAATTCAAGACAAAAGCCGCGGATGGCGGAGAAATCGAGGTCTACCGCTGGGAGCCGGGAACGATCGTCGTGCGCCAGGGCGAGCTGGTCAAGCTTAGCATTTACGGCTTAAGCGGAGCCAGCCACCCGTTCGTGATCGAAGGGTTGAACGTAAAGGGCGAGGTGAAGAACGGCAAAGAAACCACGATCACGTTCAGAGCGCCGAAAAAGGGGACGTACCGGATCATTTGCATCGCCCATCCCGATCTCGAACGAAGCGGCCCGATGATCGGATATATCGAATCGATTTAAAAACGCAATGAAAACGGCGGGGGCCGAAGAGTGCGATGAAAATGGCGGAGACCGGAGAATGCGATGAAAACGGTGGAGGCCGGAGAGTGCGCCGATTGTGCGGGATTGCACAGAGGCGAGGGCGCGCGCGCAATGTTGCCAGGTTCAGATCATGAATGGCGGGGGCCCGCTTGTACCGAAGCGTGTTAAAGTGTGCTGAAGTGCTTTCGGCAACCTGCACGGTAGGCGTTCCCGCCGTTCCTCATCTTTTTCCGTGGTCTTCATCCAAGCGATTTGTGCGGGCGACGATGCATCGCGTTTGCGGGATGCGCAGCGAAGGTTCTCGCCTGGGCGAAGGCTCCCGCTTGGAAGGTTCCCGCTTTGTATGATAAAACATACAAGCGACCTTGGCTACACGCGGCTGGAAGCCGTGTTATACGATGTTTCGTACAACATGTGGCGGATCGGTACCGAATCCGCAGATTTTGTACGAAGAATCGTATGAACCGGCCCAATTGGGTGGAAAATCGTTTCACATTATATGATATTTCACTCAGAGTGCCGCAAGCCAGATACAAATTGTGGAAGTTATCAAAAATCAACATAAAGCGCTGCAAGGTGACCCTAACTGGCGTGGACCGGCGCAAACTGGACAAGTGCGCCTCAAAGCTGCGTCACGCAGGGAAAATGGGGCCACTTTCAGGCGAACAGATAAAC
>CAYYCV010000093.1:0-17633 GCA_964470405.1 uncultured Caryophanales bacterium | reverse complement strand
GAGCGAGTGCCCGGCGAGACGGTCCGGCGCGGAGCGAGCGTCCGGCGAGGCGGGCTTGGCGCGGAGCAAGTGCCCGACCGGACTGCCCTTGACGCGGTGCAACCGCTCCGATTGAACAGGTTCCCGTGGGGCATTTCCGATGCCATGCTTCGACAGGATGGCGTACGGCGATTCGCTCGGGGATGAAATACCTGCAAAAGTGCATCTATTTTTAGCCTGACGCGGGGTTCGTTGGGAAATTACTGCAAAGATACAGTTATTTTAGGCCCAACCCCCCGATGAAGGCGTTTGGCCTCGAAATACCTGTATTTTTGCAGGTATTTTATCCAGCGCGGCGCCCACTGGGAAAATAGATGCACTTTTGCAGGTATTTTGGCTCGGAAGGGGCGGAAACCGCCCGGCAGGCAAGCCGCCTGGCAGGCCCGTGTCCCGCCGCAGCTCCGCCTGTTTTTCATCCCGCTTCCAGAAGTGTGGTGAAAAATGGGCTCCGGGATGTGGCATGGGTTCTCCGATCGCAGTTGCCCGCAGATTTCCCGATTTTCAGCCCTAATAAGGGAGAATCCGCGGGCAAAGGCGACCACTGGCGTTTCTCCAGCCCCTGTTCCATCCCTGCACCGCTTTTTTCACCCCGCTTCTAGGAGCCGGTGGGATAGTGTGATATGATATGAGAAAAAAAGCCATATGGCGGAGAATTCTTCTTCTATATGGCTTTTGCTAATCTGTTCGAGGGGGTGAAACGGATGGGAAATCGCAATCGCAACACGGCCGTGGTCCTGGTGGTGGCCGGGCTTTTTTTGCTTTTCGGCAAATGGATTGGATTTTTTACCGTTTCATCCCTGATTCTCATCTGGCTGGGCTTGTACAGAATTCGTTCCACCCACGAAAAATCGGGATACGTGCTGGTGATCGTCGGGGTTCTGATTTTGCTGAACAGCCACTTGTCTGTTGTCGTCGCCGTGATTTTGATCTCGCTGGGGTATTTTTTCATCAGATCGAAGCGGATTCACATGGACGAATTTCACTTGCAGCGGCAGCATATCCTGGGCAGCATCAAACGGGACAAGGAGCCGTGGGTGTTGAGCAATATGAGCATGTGGTGCGTTATCGGCGAAATTCGGATGGACCTTTCGCTGGCGATGATGGAGGGGGAAGAAACCACGCTTTTTCTGCAAGGGGTTATCTGTGATATCGATATGATCGTGCCCGAGGATGTCGAGCTTTCGGTCGAGGCTTCCGTGATGTTCGGACAGTTGGACATCGGGGAGCGCAAAAAATCGGGCCTGCTCAATAAGATCGTCTGGGAATCGCCCGGCTTCGGCAGCGGCAGTCGGCGCAAAGTAAGGCTGTTTATATCCTATATCGTAGGGGATATTGATATCAGAATGTTGTAGGAGGAAGGATCGCGCCCATGAGTCAATCCAATAAAAAATTAACCGGCATGATCTGGCGAAGCGTGGGCGAATCGATCCTCCTCAGCCTGTTCCTCGCCGGCGTCTCGATTTATTTTTTGTACTCCCACGGCTATTTGCGGCTGAGTGCGAATTGGTGGCGGGAAATCAAAATGCTGTTGATCCTGCTGACGATGATCGCATCGGCGGGGGCGGTGTTCGGCTACTGGACGATCGGCCGCATTCGCGGCAGGCTGGACGAGTTGTACGAATCGATGCTTTTTTTGGAAAAGGGCAACCTGTCCCGCCCGATTCCCGAGCTGGGCGAGGACGAAGTGGGCCGCTTGGCCGTTCAGCTCGGGCGCATCGGCAAAAAGTGGGAGGAGCAGGTCTCGTCCCTGCAGCGTTTGTCGACGGATAACGCCAAGCTGGCGGAGAAGGCCAGATACTCGGCGATCATGGAGGAAAGGCAGCGATTGGCGAGAGAGCTTCATGACGCGGTCAGCCAGCAACTGTTCGCCATATCGATGACGGCGACGGCGGTGGGGCGAACGCTGGACCATGATTTCGATAAAGCAAAACAGCAAATTTCGCTGATTGAGGAAATGTCCTCCGTGGCCCAGTCGGAAATGCGGGCGCTTTTGCTGCATTTGCGTCCGGTGCATTTGGAGGGCAAGAAGCTCGGCTCCGGCTTGAAGGAGTTGCTGAAGGAATTGAAAAGCAAAGTGCCGATGGAAATTTCGTCCGAGATCGACGAGAACATCCGCTTGTCCAAAGGGATGGAGGATCACCTGTTTCGCATCGTGCAGGAGGCGCTGTCCAACGCGTTGCGGCATTCGCGGGCGGGCAAGCTGGAGCTTAAATTTTACCGCCATATGGATGTGATTCGCCTGTCCGTCAGCGATGACGGCATCGGTTTCGATTCCGACGTAAAAAAGCACGCCTCCTACGGCATCGTCTCGATGCAGGAAAGGGTGAACGAACTGGGCGGGGTGTTCAACATCGTGACCGCGCCGGGCAAAGGAACGAGGATTGACATACGCATACCTATCATGATGGAAGAGGGGGAAACCCATGTCGGACAAAACAATTAAAGTGCTGTTGGTGGACGACCATGAGATGGTGAGGATCGGGCTGGCGGCCGTGTTGGGGACGGAGGAGGGCATCGAAGTGGTCGGCGAAGCGAGCAACGGGCAGGATGGCATCCGCCTGGCCCGTGAGTATGAGCCGGATATCGTGCTGATGGATTTGGTGATGGAGGGCATGGACGGCATTGAAACGACGCGCAGGCTGCTTAAGCATTTGCCGGACTGCAAGGTCATCGTGCTGACCAGCTTTTTGGACGATGAGAAAATGTATCCCGTGATCGAAGCCGGCGCGTTCAGCTATTTGCTGAAAACCTCCCGCGCGTCGGAAATCGCCGAAGCGATCCGCGCGGCGGCCAGGGGCCAATCGATTCTCGAATCGCAGGTCGCCTCGAAGATGATGAGCCGGTTCCGGCAGCCCAAGCCCGAGCCTGCGGCGCACGACGAGCTGACCGCCAGGGAAATGGAGGTTCTGCGCTTGATCGCCAAGGGGCTGTCGAATCAGGAAGCGGCGGACCAATTGTGCATCGGGGTGAAAACGGTCAAATTTCACGTCACGCATATTTTGGCCAAATTGGGGGTGGACGACCGGACGCAGGCCGCAGTCTACGCCTTCAAACACGGGCTGGCCGAATAAAGCGGACCGTGAAAGTCATCCAAGCTTTCGGGAAGCGGCGCTCATATGATAAGGCATATGAATCCGGAGGCGGGGAGTGCCATGATACGAAGATGTCGGCCCGGGCTGGACAACCGCGCTATTTTTCGCATGGTGGTGTTGGAGTTGCTGCCGCAGACCAGAAGAGCATTTCCTCATTTAAGGCTCGATCGAAAACAGGTGCAGGCCCGCTTGAAGAGAGCGACGACTTTTGTCGCGGTCAGGGGCAAGCGCCCCCCGAGCGGGTTTATTGCGGTTGTGCCGCGCCGGGAACTGCTCTATATCGATATGCTGGCGGTGAAAAGGT
This sequence comes from uncultured Caryophanales bacterium, assembly GCA_964470405.1. Classification (GTDB taxonomy): domain Bacteria; phylum Bacillota; class Bacilli; order Paenibacillales; family CAYYCV01; genus CAYYCV01. The sequence goes on along the minus strand of CAYYCV010000093.1, from coordinate 14,198 downwards.
CCGAGCAGGGCGCCGGGCTGGGCAGCGGTTTGATACGCCGGGCCGAGCAATACGGGGCGCGCTGCGGATGCCGCGAAGCCTTCCTGTATGTCGATGAAGGCAACGAGGGGGCCAAACGGTTTTATGCCTCCAACGGATTCGTCGAAATCCGGTATATACCGCGCATCAAATGCTATCTTTATGCCAAATCGCTGGAGGGCGGCGGATCGGCCGAATCGTTTTAGAAGAGGGATGGGCAAAATTGCGAAAAACCGCGCAAAACCGTGCGGAGGTGGGGATGCGGAGGTTGAGCGGCTGGAGGTTGAGCGGCATCATCGGGAAATGGGCGGACAATCGCGATCGGAAATCCGGGCTTACATGCGAAGTCCTCCGTTTTTCATCGCACTTTTCGGGTTTGTATTTGTATATCTTGAATTTAATGTTAAACTGATAATATGGCGTTGGACAACCAGAAAATGCGATGAACAATTATACATAGAAAGAATGGTGAGCATCATTTCGTACCAAATGAATAATCTTTCGGAGCTGAACGGGGCTGTGTTTTTTTTGTTTGGAGCTACCGGCGATCTGGCCAGGCGCAAACTGTTTCCGGCGATATACAGCATGTATCGGGAAGGAAAGCTGAATGAGCGGTTTGCGGTGATCGGCCTTGCGCGTCGGCCGCGTACGGATGAACAGTTTCGTTCGGATGTGCTTCAATCGATTCAGGAGTTTGCCCGCTACAAGGTAAAAGACGATCCGCAGTGGGACCGATTTATCGAGCATTTTCAATATCAGTCCCTGGACATACATCGCGTGGACGATTTCAACGAACTGGCGGAAAGGACGCAAGCGCTGGAATCGAAGTTTTCCATTGCCGGCAACCGCCTGTTCTATTTGGCTCTCGCGCCGGAGCTTTTCGGGGAAGTGGCCGTTCATCTGCGCGACGGCGGCCTGCTTCGCTCGGAGGGATGGCATCGGCTGGTCATTGAAAAGCCGTTCGGCTACAATCTGGCTTCCGCCAACGTCCTGAACGAACAAATTCGCCAGGTGTTCGAAGAACATCAAATTTATCGGATCGACCACTACCTTGGCAAGGAAATGGTGCAAAACATGGAAGTGATCCGATTCGCGAATGCCTTTTTCGAGCCGCTGTGGAACAACAAATATATCGCCAATGTTCAGATTACGCTGAGCGAAACGGTCGGCGTCGAGGAGCGCGGCGGGTACTACGACAAATCGGGAGCGCTGCGCGACATGGGGCAAAACCACATGCTGCAAATGATCTCGATGATTGCGATGGAGCCGCCGAGCCGGATTCATCCGGAGGACATCCGCAACGAGAAGGTCAAAGTCCTGCATTCGCTCAGAGGCTACGCCGACGCCGCCGAGGTCGGAAGGCACGTCGTGCGCGGGCAATACACCCGCGGGCTCGTCGGCGGCAGCGAGGTGCAATCCTACGTCGAGGAGGATTCGGTGCGGCCCGATTCGCGCACGGAAACCTATTTTGCCGCAAAAGTGTTCGTCGATAATTTCCGCTGGGCCGGCGTCCCTTTTTATATCCGTACGGGAAAAAGGCTGCCGGTGAAAACCACGGAGGTCGTGGTCGAGTTCAAGAATATGCCGAGCAATGTGTATTTGGCCAAACAAAGCAAGCTGGCTCCGAATTTGCTCGTGTTTCGGGTTCACCCGATGGAGGGCATTTATATCCGGGTGAATGCCAAGCAGCCCGGTTCGGAGAGAATGATCGTGCCGGTGGAGATGGATTTCTGCCAGAGCTGCGTGGTCGGCTTGAACACCCCGGAAGCCTACGAGCGGCTGTTGTATGATGCGATGCGCGGAAATTCGACCCATTTCACCCGCTGGGACGAAGTGTCCGTGGCGTGGGAGTTTGTCGATCAAATTGCCGCCGCATGGGCGGAGAACGCCGCGGACCTTCATACGTATGCGGCGGGATCGTGGGGGCCGGATGCGGCTCGCCGACTGTTGCAAGCGGACGGTTTCGACTGGTGGCCGGTGAACGGGCAGGAAGAAGACAAAGTGGTCTGGGTGGCGAACCATTGAGAAGGAGAACGTAGCAAACATGATAAAACCATCGCATATTGAGTTGCAAGACGAAGTCGTAAAGCGCAGAACCTTTGCGATTATTTCCCATCCCGATGCGGGCAAAACGACCCTGACGGAGAAGTTGCTGCTGTTTGGCGGGGCAATTCGGCTGGCGGGCACGGTGAAAGGCCGCAAAGCGAGCAAGTTCGCGACCTCCGACTGGATGGAAATAGAGAAGCTGCTGGGCATTTCCTTCACGTCCAGCGTGCTCCAATTCGATTATAAAGGGCATCGTGTCAATATTTTGGATACGCCCGGGCACCAGGATTTCAGCGAGGACACCTACCGCACCTTGACGGCTGCCGACAGCGCCGTGATGCTGATCGATTCGGCCAAAGGGGTGGAGGTTCAGACCAAAAAGCTGTTTCAGGTTTGCCGCATGAGGGGCATCCCGATTTTTACTTTTATCAACAAGCTGGATCGCGAGGGGCGGGAGCCGCTGGATTTGCTGGAAGAGATCGAGCAGGTGCTCGGCATCCGCTCGTATCCGATGAATTGGCCGATCGGCGCGGGCAAGCAGTTGTGCGGGGTGTACGACCGCCGCAAAACCCGGGTGGAGCTGTTCCAGGGGGACGATCACGAGCAGATCAGCGTGCAGGAAGTGAGCGGGTACGACGATCCGGTCATCCGGCGAATGGCCGGCGACTACTGGTACGAGCAACTGGGCGCGGATTTGCAGCTTCTCGATGTGGCGGGGGATGCTTTCGATTATGACAACGTGCTTGCAGGCGAATTAACGCCGGTCTTTTTCGGGAGCGCGATCAATAATTTCGGGGTGCAGACGTTTCTGGAGAATTTCCTGTCGCTTGCGCCGCAGCCCGTGTCGCGAAAAAGCGGCATCGGCCCGGTCGAGCCGACGGAAGAAGCGTTTTCGGGCTATGTTTTTAAAATTCAAGCCAATATGAACCCGGCTCACCGCGATCGGGTCGCTTTTCTTCGCATCGTGTCGGGCAAGTTCGAGCGCGGCATGTCCGTGAAGCATCTTCGCGTCGGCAAGGAAATCAAGCTTTCCCAACCGCAGCAATTTTTGGCGCAGGACCGCGACATCGTGGATGTGGCTTACCCGGGAGATATTATCGGCCTGTTCGATCCGGGCATATTTCGCATCGGGGATTCGCTGTGTCAGGGAGAGGACAAGAAATTCGACGAGCTGCCGACGTTCCCGCCGGAATTGTTTTGCAAAGTGATCGTGAAAAACGCGTTGAAGCACAAGCAGTATCAGAAGGGCATCGAACAGTTGGCCGAGGAAGGCACGATCCAGATTTTTCAGACGCTGAGCTTCGACGAAACGATTCTTGGCGTCGTTGGGCAGTTGCAGTTCGAGGTGTTTGAATACCGCATGAAAGTGGAATACAGGGTGGATGTCGAGCTTCACCGCCAGCCTTACCAATTGGCCAGATGGCTGTCGGGGGACGGCATCGATCCCGCCAAGTTCCGCATCAACTCCACGCTGGTCAAGGACAAAAACGGGCAGTATGTCGGCCTGTTCGAAAGCGAATATGCGCTGCGGACGGCCATGGAGAAAAATCCGACGCTGCAATTTCACGAGACGGACGCGTTTTAAAAAGCGGCCGCCCGCGTGCAGGTGCGCGCGAGCATGGGCTGCGCATGGCGGCGGCGGTTTGTTTGGGGCCACCAACGCGCGCCCCGATTCCGCCGCTCGCTTTCGTTTGCGAAGCCTTGCCTGTTTCGCCAGTCTGCGCCGTTTGTGGCGGCGCGGTTTCGGGGCGCGTTCCGCCAGTTTGCGCCGTTTGTGGCGGCGTAGTTTCGGGGCGCGCTTCGCCAGTTTGTGCCGTTTGTGCGGCACAGTTTCGAGGCGCACTTCGCCAGTTTGTGCCGTTTGTGGCGGAGTAGTTTCGGGGTGCGCTTCGTCAGTTTTGTGCCGTTTGTGCGGCACAGTTTCGAGACGCGCTTCACCAATTTGCGTCAGTCTGCGTCAGTACGCAGCAGTTTACAGCCGTGTGCGGCAGTTCGTGAAATTTTGCCACACTTTGTGTTGGTGAAATTTCGTGGAAATTTTGTTATATATTTCAACTCGTTGCACCGGTTTTTGGCGCTTTGCGGAACAGAGGAACGGCAGGGATACCGCAATGGGACTTATCCCCATGCCATCACCACACGCGTCGGTAGGCTAACGCTGAACGTCCCGCGTCTGCGAGACGGAACGTTTTCCACAGAACTGTTTACCCGGTATCAACGCAGTGAGTAGGCGCTTGTGCCGGCCCTCATGGAGATGGTGTTGAACGGCGCCTCCACGCGCAAAGTGACGCAGGTCACCGAAAAGCTTTGCGGAGCGGAATTCTCCAAGTCGACGATGAGCGATCTATGATAAGCAACTGGACCCCGTCGTCAGGGAGTGGGCGATGCGCCCGTTGCATGAGAAGGCGTATCCGTTCCTCTTGGTTGATGCGCTGTTCGTGAAGGTGCGCGAACGCGACCGAGTCCGCTCACGCGGCGTGCTGAATCGCCACCGGGATCGACCAGGACGGTTACCGGGAAATCCTCGGGCTGCAAATCAGCGATACCGAGTCCGAAGCGAGTTGGGGCGCTTTCTTCGCGGAGCTGAAGCAGCGCGGCCTGCGTTGATGCTTTGTTGTCGCACCTTATTGACGCTCTTAATTAATAGATACATCCAATGTACTTATTTCTCTTCAATTTCATTCATTTCGGAAAATAGATACATTTTATGTCCTTAATTCAGACAAAAGTGCATCTTGCACGGTAATTTCAGCGGAATAAGTGCATTAAATGTATCTATTTAGCCAAAAAATGAACCTTTCTTCATAATAGATACATAAAATGTACTTATCTGAAAGTGCGGTCGGCTCGAAACTACAGATTTTATATGAAGAATAGTTTGAATCGACCCATTTTCACGGAGAATCGTTCCGTGTTATACGATATTTCATACAAATCTCCCATGGTCTGTCGGCCATCGCCAGGCATGAAAATGGACTTGCATCCGCACGCCACTTTAAAGTGGCACTGTTATTTTCGTACAAACGGGAACTTTTGTTGCATGCCCCCGCAATCGCAATGCTTCATCGCACTTTTATCGTACTTTAATCACACTTTCATCACATTTTTATCACACTTTCATCACATTTTTATCGCACTTTCATCACATCACACGTTCATCACGTGTTAATTTGGCATATCCGGCGATTGCCGAAATCGGGATCATTCATCGCGATGTCCCAACGCGTCTCAGCGCACGCACAATCGCCTGATGATGACCCGGAAGAAATGACGAACGGCGGAACGCCTTCTTATGCCGGTTGTCGAAAGCGCTTTGGCACTTTAGCATAGGAGGGCGCCGCCGGAAGGCGCGTCATCCATGATGATCCCATCTTGGCAACGTTGATGTGCCGTGTGCGGTGTGCGCGGGTCCGGCCTGACATGGCAACGAACTCGCATGACGAATCATGCACGTTGTCAAGTCGCATGATGAATCAAATGCTTGTTGCCAAGTCAGATGACGAATCATGCGCGTTGTCAAGTCGCATGACGAAATCAAATGTGCGCTTTCAGGATGGAGACCAATTCTTTTTGGGTGGATGGCCCGCAATGTTCCCAAATAATTTCGAATAGAACGCCCAGGCCGGGAAGCGCCTTTTCGTCCTGGCCGATGGAGCCTTCGATGATGTCGGTGAGCTCGTCGTCGCTTTTATTTTCCACTCGTTGCATAATGGCCTGCCTCAAACTTAAATTGATCTCCATTGTTTCTTCCTCCACTCGATTCATGTATGCCATTAATATGCGCATTTCCTTGCCGCTTCATGCCGGCGGGCGATATAATGCGGCCCATTTGTATGATATAATGTTGAAAAACATGGCTTGTTTCAGAAAGGACGGACAGTGGCATGAAGAAGCAGTTTGCGGTGATTGGCGTGGGCCGGTTCGGCTCCAGCGTGGCCAGGACGCTGTACAGCCTTGGATTTGAAGTGCTTGCCATCGACGGCAACGAAACGCGAACCCAGGATATCGTCAGCATGGTCACGCATGCCGTTACCGCCGATTCCACCGATGAGGAGGCGCTTCGCGCGCTTGGCATCCGCAATTTCGACGTTGTCGTCGTCGCCATCGGGCAGGACATTCAATCCAGTATTTTGACCACCCTGATTTTGAAAGACCTCGGGGTGCCCACATTGATTGTCAAGGCGCAAAACGAACTGCACGGGAAAGTGTTGAAAAAAATCGGCGCGGACCGGGTCATTTACCCGGAAAGGGATATGGGCCAGCGGGTGGCTCATAATTTGATTTCATCGAATATTTTGGACCATATTGAAATTTCCCCGGACTACAGCATCGTAGAAATTCACGTGACCCATCAGATGATCGGCAAAAACTTGCGCCAGTTGGATATCCGGGCCAAATACGGCTGCAATGTGATGGCGATCAAAGGCGGAAACTATATGAATATCGCTCCCCATGCCGAAGACCTGATCAAGGAGAACGATGTGCTCGTCGTTGTCGGCAAAAATGAGGACCTTCGGCATTTTGAAGTGTCCTTCGCGGATTGACGGCCATGCAGATGATCGAATCTTCGCAAAATCCCCGGGTGAAGCAGTGGGCCGAATTGCTGACAAAAAAGGGCAGGGAGAAGCAGGACAAGTTTTTGATCGAGGGAGTTCATTTGGTGCAGGAGGCTTTGAAAGCAGGAGTGGACATCGAATCGATCCTTTATTCGGCGGTCAGGGGATGGCCGGCCGAGATCGAGCCGCACCGGGCGGAAGGGCTGGAGCGCATTCCCGTCAGCGAGGCGGTCTTGAAGAAATGCGCGGACACGTTGACGCCTCAAAGCATTTGCGCCGTTGTGCGCCGCCGGCCGGGGCGGGTGGAGGACATTCTGGCGCGCAAGCCGGCGCTTGCCGTCGTCGTCGACGGCCTGCAGGACCCGGGCAACCTGGGGACGATCATACGCACCGCGGATGCGGTCCAGGCCGCCGGCGTGCTGATCGGGGCCGCCAGCGTGGATGTGTACAACCCCAAAACGATTCGATCGACGATGGGTTCCTTTTTTCATGTGCCTGTGGCGGTTTGCGATTTGAAGCAGGTGCTGCCTTCGGCCAGACAGCGTGCGATTCGGCTGGTTTACACCGACCTGCGGGCGGACCGGCACTGCTACGAGGCGGATTTTACCGAGGACGTCTGGTTTGTCATCGGTAGCGAAGCGCATGGCGTTTCCGACGATATCGCCGGTTTTGCCGACCAGCGGGTGCGCATCCCGATGCATGGGCAGGCGGAGTCGTTAAACGCGGCCATGGCCGCATCCGTGCTGCTTTACGAGGCGTTTCGGCAAAGGCATTACGCCCGGTGAGCCGAAGTTTGCGATGAAACGAAAGAGCGCTTGCCCGAATGGGATCGCGTTCTTCTTTTTTGCCTTCCGACAGCATAAAATAAGCAAGGCGTGACCCAGCGGAGGGAGGACGGCGAATGAGAAGGCGCAGATGGAAAAGTCGGGTGGGACAGCGCAAGGGCGGCAAAAAGAAAATCTTTTTTCTTTTCGTGATCGTGTTCTTGTTTTGCTTTCTGCAGACGTTTATTTTTGTCGAGCGCAATCTGCGCGGTCCTTTGATGGAAATTGCCAAAATCCGCATCAAACAGGTCGCCACGGAAGCGATCAATCACGCGATTTCGGAAAAGATATCGCAGGGCACCAATTTCGACAAACTGGTCGATTGGAAAACCGACAACTCCGGGAAAATATCCGGGTTTATGCTGAATTACGCCGAACACATGAAAATTGCTTCGGACACCATCAACACGGTGCAATCAACCCTGGATCATCTGGGAAGCGTCCGGGAACGCATCCCGGTGGGCCAGGCCATGAACAGCGCGATTTTGGCTTCTTTCGGCCCGGACATCCCGATTCGCTTCGTTCCCGCGGGCGCGGTCAAGGTCGATCTGAACACGCGCAAGCAGGATGCGGGCATCAATATGCTGTTGGTCGAAGTGTACATCCGGATCATCGCCGAGGTCACCATCATTATTCCTTTTGAAACGGCGCCGGAGATCGTGTCCACGGAAATTCCCATTTCCTATATGCTCGTTGTCGGCGATGTGCCGATGTATTATGTCGATGGCAAAGGAAACCCGCTGGCCGGGTCGGACCCGCTGCCCCCCAATATTTCGCTGCCCAACCTTAGCGCCACGCCTTCGGAGAACGGTATCGATCCGCTGGGGCAGAGCAAGCAGGAGGCTCCTTTGACGCAGACGCAAATGCCCCTGACCCAGCAGTGGCCAACGCCTTAAAAGGCGGGGGGACGGTGCAGGCGAGCAGGCGGGACCGAAGGGCGCTGTGTGGAGCGCCGGGACAGGCGAGGCAAGAAGGCGCTGGGCGGAGCACCGGGACGGTCGAGTCCGGAGGGCGGCGCCCAGAGCGCGGTTATTTCAGGCGGTGCTGGGATCTGCTCCGTTCTTCTTTTTCCCATTTCTTCAAATAGGGGTACGGATCGAACGGCCATTCGCTTAACCCGCTGTCCCGGTACAGCCCGTAGTGCAGGTGCGGGGGGAATTTGCCCTGCGTGCCGGGCTTGCCGTATCCGGAATTGCCGACCCAGCCGATGGTTTCGCCCGGTTTGACCAGGTCGCCTTTGTGCAGGCCTTTGCGAAACCCGGTCAGATGCGCGAAATAATGGTACACATTGTGAATATCGCGGACGCCGATACGCCAGCCGCCGTAGCGGTTCCAGCCCATGACTTCAATCGCTCCGTAGCTGGTGCTGCGCACGGGCAGCCCGTATCCGGCAAACAGATCGGTGCCTTCGTGGATCCGGTACCCGCCCCAACTGCGCCGGGCTCCCCAGGTGCTGCGAAAGGAGTAGTTTGACCCGAGCGGAAGCGGAAAAGCATGCTGATCAAGATTCAGCGTACCCGCGGCGGCATAAATTTTGGAGAACTGCATAATCCGTTGTACGCTGCGCGAATTTTGGTAGTGCTCCCACAGCGCGATGGGAAAATCCGCGTCGGAAACACCGTGTTCCAAAAGCAACGCGCACATGCTGTACAGCACGTCGGACTCGTTGTTTCGGTCCGCCAGTCCGTCGCCCGAGCCGTCTTTCCCCAACCCGTTGTACCAGGCGATCGAAGCCGGCTGCCGATCGTTCGGATCGGGGTTGAGGGGGCCGGCCCATTGTGCGGCGGAAAACCGGATTTCGATCAACCCTTCCGTCATCGGACGGGTTTTCGGATGTGCCAAATTCATGGTGCGTTCGTATTGGTCGATCGCGGCCAGTTCATACCAGGGAATCCCCGTCGCCGCGCTGTATTGTTCGAACAACGCCTGCCTTTCCGCATAGATTCGCACTTTATCCTGCCCGGCGTTCGCCGTTGCCGGCTGTTCCGCTGCCGCCGGCGGCGCGACGGGAAGGAGAAGGCCGAAGCAGAAACAAAGGCAAAGGCAGAAACGGAAGCGGAAACAAGCAGGCAAGCTCCATCGATGCGGCCGGCGTGAATTTTTGCGTTTGTATTTCAAGATTATTCCTCCATGGCTCAACGAATGAAAAGCGCATTTTTCATAGCCTTAGCTTGTTCAAATCGTCCGGTTTTATCCGGTCCGCCGGCGGTTGGAGGTGCGGTTGTAACGGCAAGGATAAAACGGTTATTTTCGAAGCGGATTATTTGGTATAGTAGACGTAGATGCAAATGGAACGGAACAGGGACACGCAGCAAAAAACGATGGAAGATGCTGGCATAGGGGGCGGCGTTTTGAATTTTGAGCATGGGGAAGAGCATAGGGATCCGGAAATGATGGTGATTCAAGCCAATTTGGATGATTTGAATCCCGAGATCAGCGTTTATGTATCGGAGGCATTGTTTGAGGCCGGGGCCAACGACGTGTATTGGGTTCCCATTATTATGAAAAAAGGACGCCCGGGTTTGATGTTAAATGTGCTGGTCAACCGGGAGCGAATCGCCGAAATGGAAAAAATTATTTTTGAAGAGACGACGACATTGGGGGTTCGCTATATTGCCGCGGAATGTCACCGGCTGGGAAGGAAAATGGTAGAGGTCGCCACCGAGTGGGGGACGGTTTCCGTCAAGGCGGGTTATCGCGAAGGGAAATTGGTTCAGTTTGCGCCCGAATATCGCGAATGCGAACAGATTGCCAAGCGGTGCCAAGTTCCGCTGAAAACCGTGTATGATCGGGTCCGGGCGAATTTCTTGAGCCGACATGAGCAAGAAGAGTAATACGGAAAAGTAATGCAAAAGGAAGGATGAACGGGCATTGTCCCATGTATAAGCGCTACGGCTCGCGAAAATGAGCGGCCGGTTTTCGGCGTTCGATTGCCGAGTGCGTTGGATGTTTAGCCGTATGCGTTGGATGTGTGCGCGTGCGAATTGATGTCTGTCGTGTGCGTTGGATGTCCCGGGATTGCCGACCATTGGACGGGGTCCTGCGCTGCTTGCTTTCTAACGAATCGAGAGCCCGTTATTCTTACCGTAGAGGTGCGTTTTCAATTTTAACGAACTCAGGCGGCGCTATTCGTCTCGATTTGTCTTGTTTTTGGCCGATTTGGAGGGAATAACGTTTCTGACGTTCGTTACAATACCCGGAGTCGGGAAAAATAGCAAATAGCGTTGCCTGTGTTCGTTACGTGCGAGGGGATACCCCGCGGTATGGGTGGCAAAGGGGCCGGTGCATATATTAAGTGCACTGTAAACGATAGACGAAGTCAAGTTTGCGATTTCCAATGAGGGCGCCGCCGGTTGGAAAACACGCCGTGCTGCCGAATTTTGCTGTGAAGGCTGGAGCCCCATCGTTTGTGGGCGGGTCGTGAAGGCGCAAGCACACAGACAAGCTTTCGCGTAAAAAGCTCAAAATGGCCGAGCCCGCAGATGGAGAAATCACCGCCGCCGTTGAGTCGATGGCGGTACCGAATGGATCGGTGGATCGGCTCAACGCGTCGGATCTCTCAGGCACATCAGTGATGATGCGGGTGTTTATCGTCCGGATCGTGGTGATCATGGTGGTCATGACGATCGTGGTGATCATGGTCGTGATGTTCATGATGGTCGTGATGGTCATGGTTGTGATGATCATGGTCGTGATGGCCATGGTTGTGATGTTCATGGTCGTGATGTTCATGATGGTTGTGATGATCATGATGGTCATGCGGGTGAAAATGCATGTGACCCAAAGAAATTTCATCGGATGCCATGACGCCGATTACGGCGCGCAGCACGTTGGGCTGTTCGGGCAAATCTCTCGTCCCGGCGCCGTAGCCGATCGCTTCGACCGTCATGGGCGGGAGACCGTCCGCGAACGCATCCGCCGTAGCCGAGACGATCGCCGCCCCGGTCGGCGTGGTTAACTCGAACGGGAGCGTGGTGTGGGCGATCGGAAGGCCTTTCATCATCTCCAGAGTGGCCGGCGCCGGAACCGGATAAAGTCCGTGATCGCAACGGATTGATCCGGACCCGAGCGGAACGGGCGAAACATGAATTTGCTCGATTTCAAGCAGATCGAGAGCGATCGCCGTGCCAACGATATCGACGATGGAATCGACGGCGCCGACTTCGTGAAAATGCACTTTTTCCAGCGGCGTATTGTGGATTTTGGCCTCCGCTTTTCCGATCTTTTCAAAAATTTTGAGGCTCCAATCGGTGGCCCTTTCGGAGAGCCCGGCTGCCCGGATTAACCCGACGATATCCGAGTAGTGCCGATGCGCGGCCGCAGGGGTTTCCGGCACGACGTCGAGCTTCAGTGCGGCGATCCCGCATTTGGTCACTTTTTTCCATTCCATGCGGTACGGCTCCAGCTTGATTTTGTGCAATTCGCTTTCAATGGCGTCGCGGTCGGCTCCCGCATCGGCCAACGCGGCCAGGGTCATATCTCCGCTGATCCCGGAAAAACAGTGCAAATAAAGAATGCGCATGTTACATCCTCCTGTAGGTTGAAAGGTTTTTGTTGAGCATTCCCGCGTAATAGCCCGCTCCAAACCCATTGTCCACATTGACGACGGCGACTCCGGGCGCGCAGGCGTTCAGCATCGCCAGAAGGGCGGCCAGGCCCTGAAAACTGGCCCCATAGCCGACGCTTGTCGGCACGGCGACCACCGGTTTGGAAACCAAACCGCCGACGACGCTGGTCAAAGCGCCCTCCATTCCGGCCGCGACCACAATGGCGTTCGCCGCCCGGATTTCCGGCAGGCGCCGGAATAAGCGATGGATGCCGGCCACGCCGACATCGTAAATTCGTTCCACGCGGCTGCCCGAATATTCCGCGGTAATCGCCGCTTCTTCGGCGACGGGCAAATCGGAGGTTCCGGCGCAAACCACTGCGATGTATCCGTCGTGGACGGCCTGAATCGGATTTTTGGACCAGGTCAGCATGCGGGCGTCGGCATGATAGCTCAGCCCCGGAACCGCTGCGGTCACTTGCGCGGCCTTATCCGGAGCGATCCGGGTGGCCAGCACTTTTTCCGTGTGCTCCATCATTTTTGCGAAAATGGCCGCTACCTGCTCGGGAGATTTTCCTTCGCCATAGATCGCTTCCGGAAAGCCGGTTCGGGCTTCGCGGTCGATGTCCAACTGGGCAAACCCGAGGTCTTCCACCCGATTTAGCCCGGTTTGGGCGGCGATGCTCCGACCGGCCTCTTCAACGCTCATCTCGCCGGACTGCACCAGCTTAAGCAATTGCTCCAAATTTTTCATATTCTTCACCTGGATGTATAAATTTTTTCTTTTATATCATAACAGAATCAGTTTCGATTGTGGAATGTTTGCCCATTCGTGTTATAATGTTTTCAGACATCGGGGCTGTGCGAAAGGAGACTTTATATGCCTGCCAAGCAGATTGAGCGGAAGCCGGACTGGCTGAAGATCAAGTTGACGCAAGGGGAGAACTTCAAAGAGTTAAAAAATATTATGCGCACCAAGACGCTGCACACGGTTTGCGAGGAAGCCAAATGTCCGAATATCCACGAATGCTGGGCGAATCGCACGGCGACGTTTATGATATTGGGCGATATTTGCACCAGAGCCTGCCGGTTTTGCGCTGTCCAAACGGGGCTGCCGACGGAATTGGATCTGCAGGAGCCGGAGCGCGTAGCCGAAGCGGCTGAACAAATGGGGTTGAGCCACGTGGTGGTGACCTCGGTGGCGCGCGATGACCTCGCCGATGGGGGGGCTGCCATTTTTGCGGAAACGATTCGGGCGATTCGCAGGAAGGTGCCGTTTTGCGGAGTGGAAGTGTTGATTCCCGATTTTCAGGGCAGCGCGGAATCGCTGCGAACCGTTCTGGATGCGAAGCCCGATGTATTGAATCACAATATCGAGACGGTGAGCAGGCTGTCCGATCGGGTGCGTTCGAAAGCCAAATATCCCCGTTCGCTGGAACTGTTGGCGCGTTCGCGCGAGATGGCCCCCGGAATTCCCACCAAGTCGAGCATTATGGTCGGGCTGGGCGAGCGGTGGGAGGAACTGCTGCAAGCGATGGACGATCTGCGTGCGGCGGATGTGAACATTCTCACCATCGGCCAATATTTGCAGCCGACCAAGAAGCATTTGAATATTGTGGAATATTATACGCCCGAGCAGTTTGCCATGCTGAAGGAAGAAGGAATGAAGCGAGGATTCAGCCATGTCGAGTCAGGCCCCTTGGTTCGCAGTTCCTATCATGCGCGCGAGCAGAAGCAATCGGCCGACAGGACATTGAGTTCTCGGGGAAATTGAAAACTCCCAGGGAGGGTGCGACGTTTGATCCATATTGCGGGGAAAAATTATGAAATTTTAAAAGATTACAGGGACGGCTTCAACGCGGAAGCGTTCCGTGAAAGATACAGCGAGGTGCTCGACAGGTATGATTATATCGTCGGGGATTGGGGCTACAGCCAGCTTCGGCTGAAAGGGTTTTACAAGGAAGGAAATGAAAGGGCGCCCAAGGAATCCTTGATCAGCAGTCTTCAGGATTATCTCAACGAATACTGCAATTTCGGTTGCGCTTATTTCGTCGTGGAGCGGGTGAATGGACATGCCGGAAGCCCGGAAGGGCCCGGGAATCCGGGGAGTTCTGGAAGTCATGAGAACTCTGGCGATTCGGGAAACCACGGGAACTCTGGCGATTCGGGAAGGAACGGAAGCCACGGGAACTCCGGCAATGCAGGAAA
>CAYYCV010000092.1:0-17696 GCA_964470405.1 uncultured Caryophanales bacterium | reverse complement strand
GGATGGAAGCGGGAGGCCTCGTATTGGATGCGACCGGCATCGGCGCCATCGCGGGGGTCCCGTTGAATATCGCCGGCGCGGCTGTGGCCGGACATGCCGCTTCGGTCCTGTACAACGGGGCCGCCCATTTTGGCGAGGACGCAAGCCGGCTCATGCAGAGCATCCGAAGCGATCATGCGGGGGGAGCGCCGGATGAAGTTAATAGTATCGGTAAAATAGTTAAGGACGGAAATAAAACAAATTATACAAATCCTGCTGGGAATGAACTATCGTGGACCGATCAGCATCCTAAAAGTATTGATAATGATATTGATGCTAAGTTAAACAGTACAGACCCGGGTAAGGCTACTGAAGCTAAAGTTGCTTCTTTAATAAGAGAAAATAAGGAAGTCATAGGGTTTGGACAGCAGGTTAAAAAGGCAGATCACAGTTTAGCCGGTGATTTAGATGTTGTTACTAGAGATGAGATTATTGAAGTTAAAAAATCAATAAAGGCAATAACAGATATAGAACAGTTTGATAAATATGTAAACCCAAATAACGGTAATTACTTCAATACCGATCAGAAGAAAGTTATTTTGTATATTGACAAACCATTGACGAACTTACATCCAAATGATTTGAAAAAATTACAGGAAATTAAATCTAAGGGGATTACTATTGTGAATTCTCCAAAAGAGCTTAAGGAGGCGTTAAAATAAAATGGGTACTTCAGCAGTTATTCTTACACAAAAAGGAAAATATTCGCCTGAGAAATTGTTGGCAGATACAATAATCTCAGTATTTCATGCTGATGCAACTCTATATTTTCATAATAATAAGAACTATTCGGATAATGGGGAATTTTCGTATACTACACTGAACATTAATAACCATTCATTTGCTGAGAAAAGTGAGCAATCATTTATTTTTTCTGTTCACGCTATTAACAGTCCAAGTATTGATTTTTACTACCATGAAGATTTGGAACTAGATTCAAATCTTTCATTATATCAAGTTGGTCATATTGAAGATATTTATGGTGTTCAAAAATTAATTTTTAATTTTATTTATGAATACCTTAGATTGAATCCTGATGATTACTTCTGGGTTACAGATTTTGATTGGGTTTATGGTTGGGAAGACATGAAAAAACTAAAATCTTTACCGTATAATCCTGATTGGTGTTATCAAGACCCAAGGCGGATTGATTTATCTTAAGAACTTGGCCAAGAATACAATGGCGTTTGGTTATTCGGTAAATTTTGCTATTGGATCAGGGGAAAAAGCGCTGTTTCGTTATGAAAAAACACGATATGATGAGATAGCTGTAAAAGAAGCTTGGGCACGCTTTCACGCTTTAATGTTGTTTTACCGGTATCACAAGCCCATCAGGAACTAGCCATTCTTTATAACAATGCGATTAAAAATAGTTAGTTGCTATTGAAAAAGTCCGGTTTTAAAAATGTGGTGAAAAAAGCGGCGTGAGTGTGGGGCATGTAGGCCCTTCGTGCATAATCCCATTCATTCGGAGGTTTTTGATGAACGAATTGCTCGAAATACTGGTAAGCTTTGTTTCTATCGTTGCAACTGTTATCGCAGGTGTTCGTCTGTTGATCCTGGTAAGCCATCGCTCCATGTTGGAAGTCATCCTTGCTTCCAATAGTACAAGGGCGTGGGAAGAATTTGTGGAAATACTGCTTGTCATCTTTTTTCTAATGATTTCGTTAACCTTTCCAATCGTTTGGCTTGACCTTGTAATGAGCAACATCGTGCTTGACATTTTAGCTTTGGTGGATTTCGCGGCATTTTTTATTTCGCTGTTTGTTCTGGCGGCATATGCCATCGTTCATTTTTTCAGCCATAAAATCAGAAAATTCATTAAAGTCGTTAATGTAGCGATATTTGTGAATATGATATCCCTATTCGTGAGCGTCAGCTTCATGACGATTGCGTTTAAAACAGAGATCATGCAAAAAATCAAGAGTCATGCATTCGTCGAGCTTATATGTATATGCCTATCGGCATTTGTTTGTTTGGTTGTGCTTGTTTATCTTTACAGGAATCTTTTTGTATATTTTAATGGCCGGAAACAAACGGCGTATAAAGTTGAAATTTGTGACATAAGTGTATTGAACGATCTGTACTTTATTTTTGCTTTGGATGCCGACCGCAGTGTGTTTGCCAATTACCCCGTGAATCGAGAAAAGTTATCGTTGCCCGCATATTTATATTATCCAAGAGAAAAGATGTTGTACAAGTATTTCAAGGATGAGTCGCGAAGGGTCTAAGGAAAAATAGATGAAATGGGCTGGCGGCTATGAAGGGATGAGCCGGCGTTTCGGAGAGAATGCGCTCGGCTGAAAAAGCTTGCCTTGACGCGCGGGTTTGGTGTTTAATGGTAACATGATATCATTCCCGTTAGGAGCATCGTATGCTGAAATTGTTCCGATTTTTAAAGCCGTACAAACTTTATGTGACGATTGTGCTGGCGCTGATGTTTTTGCAGACAATCGCCCAACTGTATCTTCCGACTTTGATGGCGGACGTGGTGGATATCGGCGTGGTGGGCGGCGACATTCCCTACATCTGGCGAGTCGGCGGAGTGATGCTGCTCGTCGCCGCGGTGGGAACCGCTTGCGTGATTTGGGCGGGCTTTTTGTCCGCGCAGGTGGCGGCGGGCTTCGGCAAGATTTTGCGGCGCCAGGTGTTTGCCCATGTGGAAAACTTCTCGCTGCATGAATTTGACCAAATTGGCACCGCTTCGCTCATCACCCGCACGACCAACGATATTACGCAGGTGCAGCAGGTCGTCATCATGATGCTGAGGATGTTCATCAGCGCGCCGATGATGGCGGTCGGCGGCATCGTTATGGCGGTGTCCAAGGACGCCAAGCTGTCGCTGGTGCTGGTCGTTGCGATTCCGCTGTTGGCCGGAGCCATTATCCTGATCGCAAGCAAAGCCGTGCCGTTGTTCAAGGCCTTGCAAAGCAAGCTGGACAAATTGAACCTGGTGATGCGCGAAGGGCTGACCGGCGTGCGGGTTGTCCGCGCCTTCAATCGGGTGAACCACGACAACGAGCGGTTTCGGGACGCCAACCAGGATTTGACGGGCACGGCGATTCGGGTCAATCAACTGATGGCGTACGTCATGCCGATGATGATGATCGCGTTGAATTTTTCGATGGTCGCGATCATGTGGTTCGGCAGCATCCGGATTGACCAGGGCGACATGCAGGTTGGCGATTTGATGGCGTTCATTCAATATGCGATGCAGATCATGTTTTCGCTGATCATGGTTTCGATGATGTTCGTGATGATCCCCCGCGCTTCCGCCTCGGCGACGAGAATTCATGCCGTGCTTGAAATGGAAGCGGGGATCGCGGATTCGCCCGCGGCCGAGCCTGCGGAAGACCGGAAAGGGTACGTCGAGTATCAGGATGTTACGTTCAGTTACGCGGGGGCGGAACGGCCGGCTCTCCAAGGCATCTCCTTCAGCGCCAAGCCGGGCGAGGTGACCGCGATCATCGGGGGAACCGGATCGGGCAAATCGACGTTGATTCATTTGCTGCCGCGATTTTATGAAATCGACAGCGGCCGAATTTTGGTCGATGGCGTGGATATCCGCGACATGACGCAGGAACGGCTGAGATCGAAAATCGGATTCGTCCCGCAAAAAGCGGTGCTCTTCACCGGCACCGTCGCCGACAACATCCGCTTCGGCAAACCGGATGCCGAGGATGACGAGGTGAGGCGGGCGGCGGAAACCGCTCAGGCGGCCCCGTTTATTGCCGAGATGAAGGACGGATACGAGTCGGTGATCGCCCAGGGCGGGGCCAATCTCTCCGGCGGGCAGAAGCAGCGTTTGGCGATTGCGCGCGCGCTGGTCAGGCGGCCGGAAATCTACGTGTTCGACGACAGCTTTTCCGCGCTTGATTTCAAAACGGATGCCCGCTTGCGCGAAGCTCTGAGAGCGGAGACGTCCGACGCGACCGTATTGATCGTGGCGCAAAGGGTGAGCACGATCATGGATGCGGACCGGATCATCGTATTGGAAAAGGGCGAAATTGCAGGCATCGGAAGCCATAGGGAATTGATGGACCGTTGCGACGTATATCGCGAGATTGTGTCCTCCCAACTCTCGGAGGAGGAATCGGCATGAGCGAAGATCGAAACAAGCAACGGCCCAGAGGCGGGTTTGGCGGAGGCCCCTGGGGCCGAATGGGAATGCCGGCGGAGAAGGCGAAGGATTTCAAGGGGACGATCAAAAGGCTGCTCGGCTATTTGAAGCCGTTCAAGCTCCGGTTGGGCCTGGTGCTCTTGACCGCGGTGTTCAGCACGGTGTTTGCGATCGCGAGCCCGAAAATTTTAGGGAAAGCCACGACCAAATTGTTTGAAACGTTGATGTTGAGAATTCATGGATCGGTTGACGCCGCGGTCGATTTTCCGTATATTTCGCGGATTTTGATCATCCTGGTGGGGCTTTATTTATTAAGCGCGGCTTTCAGCTTCATTCAGCAATACCTGATGGCTTCGGTAACGCAAAAAATGGTTTTTCAATTGCGCAGCGATGTGAAGGACAAACTTTCCCGCTTGCCGCTCCGCTTCTACGATTCGCGGACCCATGGGGAAATCCTCAGCCGGATGACCAACGACATGGAATTGATCGGCACGACGCTGCAGCAAAGCCTGACGCAAATGATGACATCGATCATCACGCTGGTCGGCATCATCGTCATGATGCTGGTTATCAGCCCGCTGCTGACCTTGATCGCGATCATTACGCTTCCGCTCAGCCTGGTCGTGACCGGGAAATTCGCTTCCCGCTCGCAGAAGCACTTTGTGGGCCAGCAGAAGTCGCTGGGCGAACTGAACGGCCATGTCGAGGAAATGTACACGGGCCACAGCGTGGTCAAGGTGTTCGGGCAGGAGAAGAACGCGGTCGAAAAATTTGATGAAGTCAACGAGCGGCTGTATGAATCCGGCTGGCGGGCGCAATATATATCCGGCATGATTATGCCGATGATGATGTTTATCGGGAATATCGGCTACATGCTGATTTGCGTATTCGGCGGCATTTTTGTCACGCGGGGCTCGATGACCATCGGAGACGTTCAGGCGTTTATCCAATACTCCCAACAGTTCACCCAGCCGATCGTGCAGGTCGCCAATATCGCCAACATCATTCAATCGACGGTGGCCGCGGCCGAGCGCGTTTTTGAGCTGATGGACGAGGAGGAGGAAGTCGCGGAGCGCGCGGACGCAACGGCGATCGCGTCCCCGCGGGGGGATGTTTCGTTCGAGCAGGTGCGCTTTGGCTACGACGAGGAAACCACGGTGATCGACAACATGACGATCCAGGTGCACCAGGGTCAGACGGTGGCGATCGTCGGCCCGACCGGAGCGGGGAAAACGACGCTGGTCAACCTGCTGCTGCGGTTTTATGAAATCGGCAGCGGGAGAATTGCCGTGGACGGCGTGGACATCCGCGACATGGAACGGGGCGGCTTGCGCCAAATGTTCGGCATGGTGTTGCAGGACACGTGGCTATTCAATGGGACCATCCGGGAAAATATCGCTTACGGCCGCGTCGGGGCCTCTGAGGAGGATATCGTCCGCGCGGCGGAAGCGGCGCATGCCGATCACTTTATTCGCACCTTGCCCGAAGGGTATGAAACCAGGCTGAATGAGGAAGCCTCCAACATTTCGCAGGGGCAGAAGCAACTGCTGACCATTGCCCGCGCCATCCTGGCCGACCCGGCCATTCTGATTCTGGACGAGGCGACCAGCAATGTGGATACGCGGACCGAGGTCCATATCCAGCAGGCCATGACCAGCCTGATGAAAGGCCGAACGAGCTTCGTTATCGCGCATCGGTTGTCCACCATTCGCGATGCCGATCTGATCCTGGTGATGAACAATGGAAATGTGATCGAGAAAGGCACCCATACCGAGCTTTTGGCTCAGAACGGTTTTTACGCGGATCTGTATCAAAGCCAATTCACGGGAAGAAACCGCAGCAAAGACGCGGTTTGATGAAGCAAAGCGCGGTTTGATGAGGTGAACCGGATGAACATGATTGAGCAATTGCTTGAGCATACGCCATTGCCCCGCATGGTCCGGGCGAGGCAAAGCTTCCATGCGCCGGAGCTGCCTGACGCGGCCGAAGCGGTGCGCCAAACCATCGTTCGGCACGATGCGCTGGCCGGGCTGGCGGATGGGGACCGGGTCGCCATCGCCGTGGGAAGCCGGGGCATTGCCGATTTGCCGGCGATCGTCAGGGAGACGGTCCGCGCCGTCGCGTCGGCGGGCGGCCGTCCGATCATCGTGCCGGCGATGGGCAGCCACGGCGGAGCCACGGCCGAAGGCCAAACGGAGGTGCTGCGCCGGCTTGGCGTGACGGAATCGGCCGTCGAAGCGCCGATTGTATCGAGCATGGACGTGGTGGAGATCGGCAAGCTGCCCAACGGCCTCCCGGTGTATACGGACAAGGCGGCTTACCAGGCGGACAAGGTGATCGTGATCAATCGGATCAAGCCGCACACGTCCTTTCGCGGGCCGGTGGAAAGCGGATTGATGAAGATGATGACGATCGGCCTCGGCAAGCGGAAGGGGGCGGAGGCCGCCCATCGTTACGGCTATCGGCAGATGCCCGCGAACGTGCCGGACATGGCCCGCGTCGTCCTGGCCCGGCTGCCGGTGTTGTTCGGGCTGGCGGTGATCGAGAACGCCTATGACCGCCCGGCCCGCATCCTCGCGGTTCCGGCGGACCAAATCGCGCAGGTCGAACCGGAGCTGCTGAAGGAAGCCAAGGCCCTGATGCCGCGAATTTTGCTGAATCCGTTGGATGTGCTGATCGTCGATGAAATGGGCAAGGATATTTCGGGCAACGGGATGGATCCGAACATTACCGGGCGCTATGCCACCCCGTATGCGCATGGCGGCTTGGAGGTTTCCAGAATGGTGGCGCTCGACCTGACCGAGAAAACCCATGGCAACGCGCTTGGGTTGGGGTTGGCCGACATCACCACGAAGCGGGCGTTCGACAAGATCGACTGGGAGCAAACCTACGCCAACGCCATCACCAGCACTGTGCTGGGCACGGTCAAAGTGCCGATGTTCCTGCCGTCCGAACGGCTGGCGGTGAAAGCGGCGATTCAAACCTGCAACGCGCCGGACCTGCAACGGGCGCGGGTCGTGCGGATTCGCCATACGCTCGATCTGGAAAATATCCGGATTTCCGAATCCTTGATTCCGGATGCGGAGGGCATCCGTGAGATCGAGATCGTCTCCGGCCCCGAGCCGATCCGTCTGTCGTAGAGGTCGGGCCGCGAAGGAAGCCGATGACAAGGGCGAAGCCGGCGCAATCGCCGTGCGGGACGGCGACTGATGATGCCGGACAGCCCATCTTGGCAAAGCGTTGGTTGGTTTTCTGCTAAGAAGCGGATTCTATGCGGAGGATGACTTCATTCAATGGGAGGTCCTCCATCGATGCCAATCTCATATCGCAATGCGCGAATTCCATAAATGACGTGACCTGGTTCGGTACGGCGACGCAATAGGCTCCGGCCGCCTTGGCCGCTTTGGACCCGTTCAGCGAGTCTTCGAAGGCAATGGCCTCGTTCCCCCGCAGCCGAAGCGCGTCCAATGCCCGGATGTACAGTTCCGGATCGGGCTTTACGTTTGCGACGTCGTCCGAAGTGTGGATGGAATGGAAATACGGGAGGAGGCCGTGGCGGGACAAGTGCGTTTCGACCCAATCCCGGGCGGAGCTGGAGGCCAATCCGATCCTTCTGCCGGTATTCGCCGCTTCGCGCAAATAGGCTTCCACGCCGGGCCTGACCTTCTCATCCTTCATGAGAACGGAATACCGTTCCCTCGCTTCCGCCTGCACGCGGGCCCGATGGACCGGCTTTGCCGCCTTTTTCTCCAGATAATCCAAAGGGTTGAAAACATCGAACGAGGTGCCGATGCACTGAGCCCACACTTCCAGCGGCAAATCCACGCCGTAATGGGTCCGATATACTTCTTTATACGCGTTGTACCATGGCGTTTCCGTATCGACAATCAATCCGTCAAAATCAAAAATAAGGCCCCTTATCATGCGCTTCACTTCCTTGATTTTGGTCGTCTCCGGCTGCTTTCTTTTCCGGGCGGGCGTCCGCCGTCATACCCGGTGTTCGTCGGGTCTCCAGCGCTGAATCGATCGCTTGATCTCGACGGGCGGCATGCCGGTTTCCGCCGCCTTCGCCGCAAGCTCCGGGAATTCTTCGTCGGAAGCGAAGCGCAGGGCGATCACTTGCCGTCGGGTCAGCCTGGCGTCCAACGGCTTGCCTGTCAGCATGTAGTGCCTTAATTGCTCCGCGGTTTGAATGGCGCGATCCTGGACGACCAGCGCGTTTCTTCGGGATAAGTGGGTGACGAAGGCCGTTGCAAACGAGAGCGCCAGCAGCAAAAGCACGGTGATGGAAAATTCGCCGTTCGCGATCGAAAGGACGGCATAAACGAGAGCTGCGAGGAAAACGATCACCGTGACGGGCGTCTGCACGAAATGGTGCGAAGGGTATAATCGCCTATGGTTTGAATAGGATTGCTTTGGATCGGGCTTCAAGGTCGCCTCTCCTCCTTTCCTTCCTTATCCTACCACGGATACCCTTGAGTTCCAATCCAAATCGAGGTAAAATCACAATAAAGATGAGCCTGCCGAAGGCGGAATTCGGAGGCGGGGAAAGGATGGGTCAAGCGATGAACGATCGGTCGTTGGGATCGTCGGAAGTAAAGGTTAGCGAAATCAGCTTCGGGACCTGGGCCATTGGCGGATCGTGGGGGAAGACCGATGACCGGGAATCGCTGCGGGCGCTTCGGACCGCCATGGAGGCGGGGGTCAATTTCTTCGATACGGCGGATGTTTACGGGGACGGTCACAGCGAGCGGCTGCTGGCGGAAGCGACGCGGGGGCAGGAAGACCGGATTTACATCGCCAGCAAGTTTTGCCGCGCCGGCGACATCCACGATCCGCAAACGTATTCCGCGCAGCAGGTCGGGGCGTACTGTGAAGCCAGCTTGAAACGACTGAATCGGGAGCGGATCGATCTGTACCAGATCCACTGCCCTCCGTTGTCGATTTTGAAGGAAGGCCGCGTGTTTGAAGTGTTGGACCGGCTTCAGCGGGAAGGGAAAATCCGCCACTATGGCGTCAGTGTGGAGACCGTGGAAGAAGGGCTGTTCTGTCTGGAGCAGCCGAATGTGCGGGCGCTCCAGGTGATCTTCAACATCTTCCGTCAGAAGCCGTTGGAGCGGCTGTTGGCGGAAGCTCGGCGGAAAGGCGTGGGAATTTTGGCCCGTTTGCCGCTGGCCAGCGGGCTGCTGACCGGCAAATTCACCCGCGCCTCCACGTTTGAAGCGGACGATCATCGGCGCTTCAACGAGAACGGCGAGCATTTCAATGTCGGCGAGACGTTTGCCGGTTTGGGATTGGCCAAGGGCGTGGAATTGGCCGACCGGTTGCGCTGGATCGCCGCAGGGCGGGGCAATATGGCCCGGGCGGCGCTGCGCTGGGTTTTGGATCAGGAGGGAATCACCTGCGTCATTCCCGGTTTCCGCAACGTGCGTCAGGTGGAGGACAACCTGAGCGCGATCGATGCGCCGTCCTTCACCGCGGAGGAACAGGGCCGGCTCGCGGCGTTTTATCGCGAGGAGGTTCATCCGTTCATCCGCGGCGCGTACTGATTCATAATTTGTGATAGTGATTTAGGAGATTCGCTGTTCGAGCCTGGATCAGTTGCTTGAACGATTCAGGCTTCACGGATAGGACGTGATGGCCAAACCTCATAAAATAATCGGCGATAAACGTTTCTTCCCCCGGTGTATAAAACCCCGCAATGACGGTCCGAGCGCCATGTTCGATTTTCATCGAAGGATAATGCTCCTTATAAAAAATATCTTTGGCCTGCTCCGAAATTTCCACTTCAAAGTCCATGCAGGCTCGGGAACGATACATTTCCAATGAACGGTCAATGAGCTCATCGACAGAAAAAGGGGCTTTCCTGTTTTCCTCTGCCATAGCGGTGATCCGGTCGCATCGGAAAACCCTGTATTGATTCGTGTCGAGCTCGACCCCGGCGGCGTACCATTGACCAAACTTGGCCGAAATTTTAAAAAATTGAACATGGCAGTCCTTTTTCCCATTGTTTTTGGAATATTGAATCGTGCAACTGTTCTCGTTCAGAATGCTTTTTAAGACGATATCCAAAAATCGGCTGGCATGGCGATGCGGCTGAATTTCAAATTGCAGCACTTTTTTCATTTTGTGAATGTGTTCGATTTGCTTTGGGGAGAGGCACTTTTCAAACTTTTCATGGAGTTGATTCGCGCTGATATGAAATGGTGTGGATTGATAAGATTTCAATGTCAACATGGCAAAGTACAGCGCGTACACTTCATCCATCGTAAACATAATCGGCGATAACAATCGGTTTTTTAAAATTCCGTATCGCCCATATCTGCCGTGCCTCGCGAAAATAGGCATCCCCCATTGCTCCAATGAATCAATGTCCCGCAAAGCCGTACTTTTTGAAATGTGATATTTGTCCATCAAATCGTGCAAATTAAAAAATTCCCGACCGTTCAAAAATCGGATCATGTCATTTAATCGTTCTGATTTCTTCATCGGAATGCCTTTCATAAAGGTGTCATAAATTGATACCTTTATATATTATAATAAACTCAACGCTGATATCAAGTTGCTCGCACAGATAGGATAAAAAGGAGATGAATCCGATGAGCGCAACGTTGGAAATAGCGATTTTCTTATCCATGAATGGAAAAGCAAAAGAAGCGATCCATTTTTACAAAAAACATTTTAACGCAAAGGAAAGGTTGCTTGTTACGTATGAAGATATGGCCCAACGCGACAGCTCCTTGCAGGTTACGGAGGAAAATAGGCATCATGTTGCCCATTCCGTTCTGTCCATCGGCAAAACCAAGGTGATGCTGGCGGAAGACACGATGGATGCCAAAGAACAATATGCGGTTGGAAATAACGCCTCCCTGTGCATTCAAAGCGCGGATCTTGAGGAAATAGAGCGCTTTTACAAGAGCCTGACCACGGATGACAGAGTGAGAATCATCGTTCCTCTATCCGGCAATATGTTCAGCAAAGCCTATGGAATCGTTGAAGACCCGTTCGGCATTCAAATCCAACTGATGTATGATGAGCGATTGCGGTAAAAACCAACGCGATGACGCAATAAAAGCAGTTGCCGTCCCAGGCCGCTCGGGCATCCGGTTCGTCACTGCTTTTTTGTCGGTTGACATCAATGGATAGGGGAGCGCCCGCTTAGTTCTCCAGGAAGCCGAGCCGCGTGGAAATGCGCATCCCGACTTCGCGCACCTGCGCGGACAGCGACTCCAGCCGCTCCGTCGGCATGCGCATGGTCGGGCCGGAAACGGAGATCGCCGCGATCGCTTCGCCTTTGTAATTGTAAACCGGCGCGGCCACGCAGGTGATGCCGATTTCATTTTCCTCCAGATCGAGCGCGTAACCGCACTGTCTCACTTGCTGGAGGTGCTCGAACAATGCGGCCTCGTCCCCGATCGTATGCTCCGTATGCTTCGCCAATCCGTACCGTTCGATGATGCCGCGCACTTCCTCCTCCGGCAGGTGGGCCAGAATCGCCTTGCCTACGCTGGTGCAGTGAACCGGAACGCGGCTTCCGATCTGGCTGTGCATGCGGATCGTTTCCGCGCCTTCCACCTTCTCGATATAAACGACCTGGCCCTTGTCGCGCACGACCAGATGGACCACCTCGTTCGTCCACTCGGCAAGCTCCCGCAGGAACGGAAGCGCAACCTGCCGGATATCGTGGTTGTTTAAAAGCCGCGAGGAAACCTCCAGCAGCTTGTAGCCCAATTTGTAGCGCCCGGATTCCCCGTCTTTGACCACGTATCCCAGGGAACTGAGCGAGGTCAACACCCGATGGATGGTGCTCTTGTACATGTCCAGCTCGGAGGCCAGCTCCGTCACGCCGATCCCGTTTTTGGCCATGCCGATCCGCTCCAAAATCTCAAACGCGCGTTCCACCGATTTTACACCATCATTCATTTGCGGCAAGCTCCTCTGCGAACAACATCGTATAACTCAATATAGCAGAAGTGCCGTTGAATTGGCAATCGTCCATGGGCGGCGGCGAACGCGAAAACCCGGCGAAAATTGTAGTTGATTTTATTAACAAAGTATAATAAAATAACTTACATCCAATTGCAACTAAACAGATAGGAATTAAATACTTTGATGCGGCGTAAGGAGAGGAGGTCAAAGCGGTTGGAGCAAATGCCCATTCTTCGGGTGGAAAATGTGAATAAAGGCTTTGTCAATCAAAACACATCCGTGCATGTATTGGATCAGATCACATTCGATATATATAAGGGTGAAATTGTTTCGTTGCTCGGTCAAAGCGGCTGCGGCAAAAGCACGCTGTTGAATATCATCGGCGGCTTCGCGCAGGCGGACAGCGGGCGGGTGATGTTCGCCGGGAACCCGGTGGAACGGCCAAGCCGCAGGTGCGTCATGCTGTTCCAAAATTACGGCTTGCTGCCCTGGCGCTCCGTGCTGAAAAACGTCGAATTCGGGCTGGAGGAGATGGACATCCCCCCCAAGGAGCGCAAGGAACGCGCGATGGCTTACCTTGGCATGGTCGGGCTGGAGAATCAAACCGAGCTGTTCCCCCGCCATCTGTCGGGCGGAATGCAGCAGCGCGTGGCGATCGCCCGGGCGCTGGCGACGCAGCCGGAGCTGGTGCTGATGGACGAGCCGTTCGCCGCGCTGGATACGTTCAACCGCTATTATTTGCAGGACGAGCTGCTGCGTATTCAGGAAAAGGCGAAAACGACGGTCATCCTCGTGACGCACGATATCGACGAGGCGATCTATTTGTCGGACCGCATCTTCATCATGAACTCCAATCCCGGCCGGATCAGCAGGGAGCTGAAGCTGGAACTGGCGAAACCGAGAGATCGAAGCCACGGCGATTTTCAATATTTCAGAAAAATTGTGTTTGACGAGTTTCATTTCAACAAACCGGCGGCAAATATCGAGTACACCATATAGAGGGGGATTTTGTTCATGCTCGCAAAAGGAATTAAAGGCTTCGTCATTCTCTTGTTATCTTGCAGTTTGCTGTTGACCGCGTGCGGGAACGGCGCGGAAAAGAAACGAACGGTGAAAATCGGCTATCTGCCCATCACGCATGCCGTTCCGCTGTATATGGAGGACAGTACGGGAAAGAAAGGCTTCGAGCATTTTGATTTGGAACTGGTAAAATTCGGCTCCTGGCCGGATTTGGCCGATGCCTTGAACACGGGGCGCATCGACGGGGCGTCCATGCTGGTCACCCTGGCCATGAGGGCGAAGGAACAAGGCATCGATTTGCGGACCGTCGCTCTGGGCCATCGCGATGGCAACGTGCTGATCGTATCCAATGATATCAACCAGACCGCCGACCTGAAAGGGAAAAATTTTGCCATCCCGCACAAGTTTTCCACGCACAATATTTTATTGTATGAAATGTTGAAGCAAGCGGGCATGGCCTACGATGAGGTCACCCCGATTGAATTGTCGCCCGCGGAAATGCCTGCCGCGCTCTCCGAAGGCCGGATTGCCGGCTATGTCGTGGCCGAGCCTTTTGGCGCGCTGGCCGTCGAGATGGGCAAAGGCAAGGTGCTGTACCAGGATAACGAGGTTTGGAAAGATTCGATCGACTGCGCGCTCGTTTTAAGGGAAGAGTTCATTCAGAACGAGCATGACGTTGCCCAGGAATTTGTGGGCGAATACGTGAAAGCGGGCGAAGCGGCGGAATTGAAAGACCAGCATACGGAAGATGTGGCCAAGCAATATATGAAGGTGGACGATGCCGTGCTGGATTTGTCCCTGGGATGGATCAAATACGACGACCTGCGCGTCAATGAGGAAGCATACAACCAATTGCGGCAATATTTGATCGAGATGGGTCTGTCGGAGAAACCGCCGACTTATGAGGAATTTGTGGATAACTCCTTATTTGACAACGTGAAGAAATGAGGTCTCGAACAGCTTGAGGAAGCTTGCCAACGTCGTCGCCGGATTCGTTATTTTAATTGCAGTCTGGCAGTTGATCATTTGGATCGGGGGATACAACGAATCGCTGTTTCCCCCGCCGCTCAAGGTATGGAATGCCCTGGCCGAGCTTGCCATGGACGGAACGATCTTCGTGCATTTGCAAGTCAGCCTGTTCCGTTTTCTGGTCGGCTACGTGCTGGCTGTGATGGCGGGCGTGGTGCTCGGCCTGATTTTGGGCCGGATTCAGGCGGTCTGGGCGGTGATCGATCCGATTGTCCAGGTGTTGCGCCCGGTGGCGCCGATCGCCTGGTCTCCGATCATTATTTTGTGGTTCAACCTGGGCAGCGCTTCGGCCATCGTCATTATCTTTATCGCCGCGTTCTATCCGATGCTGCTCACGACGGTGTCCGCCGTGCGCAGGGTGGATCCCGTGTATTTGAGGGTGGCGCAAAATTTTGAAGTCAAACGGCGGCATTTGATCTCCAAAGTGATTTTGCCGGCGGCGTTTCCTCAAATTACCCACGGGCTGCATCTCGCGCTCGGGATCGCCTGGATCTTCCTGGTGTCGGGCGAGATGATCGGCGCGCAATCCGGTCTGGGCTATTTGATTGTGGACGGCCGCAACCTGTTGCGATTGGACTATGTGTTCGTCGCCATCATCGTCATCGGGGTAACCGGAGTCGTGCTGGATAAGGCGATCAGCATGTTTGAGCGGTGGGTCGAGAAGCAGTGGGGCCACGAGTGACCGGCGGGTCCGCGGAGCGACCGAGCGGCAGGGCTGCGAGCGGCCAAGCAGCGGAGGCCCACGGAGCGACCAAATGGGGTCACGAGCGACCGGGCAGCGGGGTCACGGACGACTAACAATGGGGCCATGAGCGGCCGTGCGACCGCTACACTTCGACCGCGCTGAGATCCTGGACCGTTTGATTGCAATGCGGGCAATGATAAGCGATTTCGACTTCATGCTGACAACTGGAATGCAGCAGCTTCTTGTAGCATTTTTTCAGATGATGCCTTCCCCAGACGATCAAGGAGTGAAACACATGCTCCAGATCCCTGCCGCTGTCCGTCAATTGATACGTATATCTGGGCGGATGGGCGGAGTAAAGCTCGGCCGTGATCAGCCCGCCTTGTTCCAAATATCGGAGCCGCGCGGACAGCAGATTGGAGGATATGCCCTCCAACGATTTTTTGATTTCGCTGAACGTGGTGTGTCCGGATAAAATTTCGTGGATGACAAGCAGCGTCCAGCGGTCGCCGATAATATTCAACGATTGGGCAATGTTGCAGGGCAGATGATAATTGTCGTTCATAATGGGCCTCCAGTTTGATTTCATCGCTTTATTTTAACACATTATCTCAAAAAATAATAAGTTTTGATACTAAGTTGATATATTGAACTAAGTATAATAAAATAACCAAGTAAAGGCTGGCGCCTTTTCGGCCTTCAAGGGTCGGATGCGTGTGCCTGAAACGATATCAAAAATAAGGAGAGATGGAACATGGCGCTCTATTTGGTGGAATCGGCCATTGGCGGAAGTGTGCAAGGACAAAAAGAAGGGTTTGAAAGCAAGGTCGGCGGCATTCAGGCGGAATTGGGCCAAAAAAACGCCGCGTTGATCGAGGTTCAGGTTTCCAAGGACTTGACCCGGGCGTTCTTCATCGTGGAAAGCGACAACCGCAACGCGGTCGTGGAAAGCTTGCGCGAGCAAGGCGTTCCTGTTACATTGATTAAGCCGGTGCGGTTGGTCGGCAAAGCGTTGGACGATGTGAAAAAGCAGGCGGAAAAGGTGAATTATCTGGTAGAATGGAACTTGCCGGAAAATTTGACGATGGATCAATATCTGGACCGCAAAAAAACGAATTCGGTTCATTATGCGGAAGTGCCCGAAGTCGCGTTTTCCAGAACTTATGTCTGCGAAGATATGACCAAATGCCTGTGCTTCTACGATGCGCCGGATGAGACGGCAGTGAAGAAAGCGCGCGCGGCGGTGAAGGCTCCGATTGACACCATTACGGAGATTTCGGCCAACTGATCAGGGCAACCCCAATTTTTTGAAAAAGGAAGCGGAACGATATGGCGATCAATGGAGCGGAAAATAAAACGCAAATGGAGCAATTGTTGCGAGTGAAGTTGAAGCCATTCGTAAAGAAGATCGATGCCGAGGCGTATTATGCGGAAGATTTTTTAACGGAGCTGGGCGCGTCGGGCTATTTTCAATCCCGGGGTTTGGCCGATGCGGACGTTTTGCGGCAAGGGTCCGTCCTGGTTGAAGAAACGTCCAAGGTGTGCATGACGACCGGCTTCAACCTGTGGTGTCATCTTGCTTCGATGACTTATCTGCGCCATAGCGGGAACGCCTATTTGCGGAGCGAGGTGCTGCCGCAGTTGGAAAGCGGCGAGAAGCTGGGCGGTACGGGATTGTCCAATCCGATGAAATATTACGCGGGGATGGAGAAGCTGCATTTGAGCGCAAGGCGCGTAGACGGCGGTTTTATCGTGTCCGGGCCGTTGGCGGCCGTCTCCAACCTCGGGCCGGACCATTGGTTCGGCTTGATCGCCGCCGTGAATGACGATCAGCGGATCATGGCGTTTGTGCCATGCCATGCGGAAGGACTCACTTTAAAGGAAAAAGTGGAATATATCGGCCTGAACGGCAGCGCCACGTATTCCTGCCACTTTGAAGAGGTGTTTGTGCCGGACAAGTGGCTGATTACGGATGATGCGGATGCGTATGTGTGTCAAATTCGGCCTGCGTTCGTCGCGTACCAAATTCCTTTGGGATTTGGCGTCACCGAGGCGTCGATCAAGGCGATCGAGCAGGCGAGGAACAGACAGCGCGGCTGCAACACGTATTTGCAGGTGCAGGCCGACGACATCGAGAGAGAATGGGAGCCTTTGCGCGAGCGGTTTTACCGGCTCATCGAATCCGGCGAAGCGGGCGGAAGCTGGGAGCAACTGTTGCAGATCCGTCTGGAGTCCGCCTACCTTACGCTGAAGGCGGTGCAGGTCTGCATGCTCCATCAGGGCGGGGCCGCCTATCTCCGGCACAGCGATGCGTCGCGTCGGCTGCGGGAGGCGTATTTCTTCGCCAATTTGACGCCGACGGTCAAGCACCTGGAGAAGCTGCTGCAAGGCTGTTGATGGGCGGCGGCGAGCGCGGGCAGCCCATGGGGGCGAAGCCCAAGCCAACGGCGCGCAGCATTTGCCGGCCGTCTGGCGGGTGGCCGGAGGCGAAGCCGCCGGCTTGCCGCGCGGCGTTGTCCGCTTGGCCGGGCGGGCGCCGCTCGGGTGGCGTCGTGCCGTTCGGGTACCGTCGTACCGTTCGGGTTTGCATCGAACTGCTCCGATTCACGCTGATCCGCTCGGGTTTGCGCCGGACTGTCCGGTTTGCGACATATCACCCTTAAAATAGAGCAAAAAAAGGGGCTGCCCCAAAAGTCATCATTGGATGACAAGGGCGCCCCTTTTCTAAAATCGTAAAACAAAATCGAAGCGAATGTTTGTGGCGCTTTGTACGAAAATGCGGCCGGTCGTGTGCCGAATTTTCGCTCTGCGCGGTGGCGGGAACCCGGCCATGAGAGATGTGTACGAAATGTCGTATAACGCGGAACGATTCTC
>CAYYCV010000091.1:5208-17787 GCA_964470405.1 uncultured Caryophanales bacterium | reverse complement strand
CTTGAATATAGAAACTATATTTCGTTATATACGAAATATAAATAGATTGGAGAGATTCTATGATACGGCTTAAGGGGATTGCGTGGGATCATGTCAGAGGTTACGAGCCGTTGAAAACGACGGCAAAGCAATTTGGCGCGGAAAACCCGGATGTCGTCATTGAGTGGGATGTTCGCTCATTGACTGATTTCGGGAATTACCCCATCGAATTGTTGGTGGATAAATACGATTTGATATTGCTGGATCATCCTTTCGTCGGGACAGGCGCGCATTTGCAAAAGCTGGTGCCGCTGGATCAGTGGATTCCCGCGGATTATTTGAAAAACCAGGAAGAACACTCTGTCGGGCTGAGTTATTCCAGTTATCAATGGGGGGGACAGCTGTGGGCTTTGGCGATCGATGCCGCGGCCCAGTCGGCAGCTTACCGGCCGGATCTGCTGCTTGCTTATACGGATAAAGTTCCGCGGTCATGGGAGGACGTTTTTCAACTTGCAGCTTCGTTGCCGAACGAATTAAAAATTGGACTTCCGTTGGTTCCGACCGATGCGGCTTGTTCTTTTATCAGTATGATGGGCAACATGGGCGGATACCATTTTTGGAACGAACACACGGGCATCGATCCTCAGGTTGGGGTAGAGGCGTTGGCTTTGCTGCAAAAGTTGCTGCCGGTGCTTCATCCGAAATCGTGGGAAATGAATCCGATCGAAATGCTCGATTGGATGTCCAGCCGCAATGAAATTGCGTACGTCCCGTTAATTTTCGGGTATTCCAATTATGCCAAAGACGGTTTCGCACCCCATATTGTCCGTTTTGCGGACGTGCCTTCCACGCATCGTCAGCCGGCCGGATCGCTGTTGGGCGGGGTGGGGCTTGGCGTTTCGGCCCAGTGCCAACACATAGGAAAAGCGGTCGATTATGTGATGTTTGTCGCCTCGGAACAAACGCAGTGCGGCGAATACTTTCATAGCGGAGGGCAGCCGGGCCATCGGGCGGCATGGATGGATGAGCGCATCAACGCGGCGTCGAACGGTTTTTTTCGGGACACGATTCAAACGCTCGATCTGGCTTACATGCGTCCCCGCCATCCGGGATACAACGATTTTCAAATTCTGCTGGGGGATCGGGTGCATCTGTTTTTGAAAAACGGGGGTGATCGGCGAGAATTCATGGCAGAGATCAACCGTCTCTACCTGGACTGCAAATCATCCGCAATGCAATGAATCGCCGCATGCCATTCCGAAGGAGGGAATCATATGAGTAAACACGACACCTCAGAGGGCAATCAATCCATTCACCGAAGCTTGAATATTATCGAGATGCTGATGGGCGCGCCGGAGCCTTTGCTGATTAAAGAAATATCCGACCGATTGGGCACGTCCCTCTCCGTTACGCACAGCGTCATTAAAACCTTGATAAGCAGAGGGTACGTCTCCCATACGGGACCGCGCAAAGGGTATGTCATCGGGCCGATGATTTCCAACCTGTGCAAACAGATGTCGTCGGAACAGCAACTGCTCGATATTTCCAGGCCCTTGCTGAAGGAGTTGACCGAAAGCTGCGATCAGGAAACGACCAATTTGGGCTATTTCTTCGATTTCTCCGTGGAGATTCTACTGACCCATTTAAGCAGCAAACAATTGAGCTTGGGGCTGCCGCCCAGGAATTCCACCAATTTGCACGCAACCTCCATCGGGAAATTGCTGTTGGCATACATGTCTCCGAAGGAGTACTTGAAATGGAAGACCATGAATTCCAAATTGCTTCCCGATACGGATAAAACGATCACCGATCACGCCGAATTGGAAAAGCATCTGGATATCATACGGGAGAGAGGGTATTCGGAAAACATCGAGGAATCGGAAGAAGGGGTGTACCTGATAGCCAGCCCGATCTTTAACTACAACGGCAAAATCGTGGCGGGCATCGGCGTGGGTCTGCCCATCTCCAGGTACAGCGAGGAAAAAAAGGCGAGATATGTCGAAGAAGTGATGAAGGCGGCGCGCCATATTTCCAAGAAATTGGGACATGCCGGTTCATAAACAGGAGGAGTGGATCGTATGGAAAGGGCATTGGACGGAGTCAAAATTCTGGATTTTTCCCACTTGCTACAGGGGCCCTTTGCGGCGCAAATGCTCGGGGATCTCGGCGCCGATGTGATCAAAGTTGAAAAGACGGGAGCGGGAGACATGTTCCGCGGATTCACCTTTTTCAACTATTATATCGGCGGCGAAGAAACCCCTTGCTACATGGCCTTCAATCGCAACAAACGGTCGCTGTCGCTCAATCTGAAAAGCGCGGAGTCCAAGGAGATTGTCCGCCGTCTGGCTCGGGATTGCGATGTGGTCATCCAAAATTTCCGTCCCGGCGTGATGGACAAGCTGGGTTTCGGATATGCGGATTTCCATAAAATCAATCCGCGGATCATTTATTGCTCCGGCTCGGGCTACGGAGAGCACGGCCCTTATGTGGCCCGCCCCGGACAGGATCTTCTCATGCAATCGATCACCGGTTTGGCGATGATGACCGGCCGGGCCGGCGGGCCGCCGACCCCGCTTGGCACCGGAATAGCCGACCAGATCGGGGCGCATCATATGGTGCAAGGCATATTGTCGGCGTTGTATTACAGAGAAAAAACAGGAAAAGGTCAAAAGATTGAAATCAACCTGTTCCAGGGGTTGCTGGCCCACCAATTGCAGGAGTTTGTGACCACGCTGAACGCGGGGCGGGAATTCGAACGCCCGGCATCCGGAATCGGCCATCCGGGTACGGAGGCGCCGTTTGGCATTTACGAGGCCGCAGACGGATGGTTGGCGATTGCGATGAACCCGATCGGGACGCTGGGCGAGGTATTGGAGGATGAAGGGCTCAAGGCGTTCGACGATCCGAAAGTGCTGTTCGAGCAAAGAGACCAACTGTTTGACCGGATTCAGTCGGTCGTTCGAACCCGGCCAAGAGCCTATTGGATGGAAAAAATGCTGGAGCGCGATTTGTGGGTGGCCGAGGTGAAGACGCATCTGGAGGTGGCGGAAGATCCCCAAGCCAAGCATCTGGAAGCCTTCACGACGATTCATCATCCGAAAGCGGGAGATTTTAAAACGGTGAATATCCCGATCCATTTCAGTGAAACGCCGGGAGGAATATACAGGCATCCCCCCATGGTCGGTGAACATAATGAAGAGATATTGCGGGATGCGGGCTATACTTCCGAAGAGATTCGAAGGTTCAAGGAAAACCGTGTGATTTAAAAGTGCGGTGACAGAAGCGGCGCAGGGGCTGGGCATGGGTTGGAGAAACGGAAGTGGTCGCCTCTGTCCGCCGGTTTCTTGCGATCGGAAACCCATGCCCCAAGCGCGGGGCCGCCCGTTTTTTCACCACACTTTCAGGAAAGGGGGCCGGGTCAACGCACATTTGCACATTGGATTCATTTTAAAGATCAGATTTCTATTGGAAAACCACAACAAAGGGGAGACTACATGTGAAAAGGAAATTAAGCATGGCATTGGTATTGTTTCTCATATTCGGCGTGATTGCGGCGTGCGGCAATGCAAGCAAGGAGGACAACGCAACAAATTCAAACGCCAATGGGTCACAAAATGACACGCCGGTGGCGGACCATTCGCCTGAACCTGCCGCGAAGCCGTATGCGGGCCAGAAGCTGAGCGTGTATCTGGGCAACGTCATATTCGGGGAGGCCATACAGAAGCTGCTGCCTGAATTCAAAGAGGAAACGGGAATCGAGGTGGAGGTGCAGAGCTTCGCCGAGGCGCAGCTTTTGCAAAAAGTGTCGATTCAGTTTGCGTCGAACTCCGCCACGCCGGATGTCTATATGTTCAGGCCGGGCAACGACGGCAAACAGTTTCACAATAACGGGTGGGTCGAGCCGCTGGATGCTTATGTAAAGAAGGATCCGTCGTTCGATTTGAGCGATTTCCCCGACGCCACGCTGTCCCCCAATACGCTAAACGGCGAATTGATCGGCATTCCCGGCATGGTGACAACGCAAGTGGTGTATTATCGTAAAGATTTGCTGCAAAATGCCGGCTTGCCCGTTCCCGCCACCATCGAGGAATTGATTGCGGCGGCCAAACAACTGCACGATCCCGACAAGGGGATTTACGGCTTTGTAGCCAGAGGCGATAAAGCAGAGCTCGTTTCACAGGTTTCCTCCTTTATTTATTCCGAGGGCGGCGACTTCATCGTGGACGGCAAAGCGGCGCTCAATACGCCGGAGGCGTTGAAAGCGTTCACGACGTACGGAACGCTGTTAAGAGAGTATGGCCCTCCGGGGGTAGCCAATATGAAATGGCCCCAGGCGGCGGGACTTTTCGCCCAGGGGAAAGTGGCCTTTTTCGTAGATTCCAGCGCGTTATTCGTCAATTTCAACACCAAGGATAAATCCCCGTTTGCGGATCAGATCGGATACGCCGCATTTCCCGCAGGCACAGCGGGCGCGAAGCCTTTCTATGTCGCCCCGTGGTCGATCGGCATGAATTCCAAATCGGCGCACAAAGACGCGGCATGGGAATTTATT
Source organism: uncultured Caryophanales bacterium (assembly GCA_964470405.1). Classification (GTDB taxonomy): domain Bacteria; phylum Bacillota; class Bacilli; order Paenibacillales; family CAYYCV01; genus CAYYCV01. The sequence goes on along the minus strand of CAYYCV010000091.1, from coordinate 13,256 downwards.
CGGTGGGCGACGAGCAAGGAAACGGTGCTGAAGGAGCAACAAATGGGCAATGCGGGCGCCCGTCAGTCGGTATGGGCTGATCCGAAGGGCGCGGAAGCCTTCCCGCCGGAGCTTGCGGCCGCGATTTTGGCCGGTGGCAAAGGCGGAGTGGATCACAATCTTCCGAATGTGACCGATGTCGGCCCGGCGAGAGATGCGATCGGCAGCATCGTGACCAAGATTATGCTGGGGGAAGACGGCAAAGCGGAAGCGGACAAGCAAAATGAGGTGTTCCAGCAAATCATCGATAAGGAGCAAGGAAAGTAATTCGAGCCTTGTATCCATCTTTTACCTGAGCGCGGAGCCCCCTTATTCCAGGATGAAAGGACGAAGTGGAGATGCAAACAACAGGATGGTTGGATCGCCGCATCAAATGGATTTTTACGTTGCCTGTTGTGCTGTTTGTGCTGTTCATGATGGCTTTTCCCATTCTGTACACGTTTAGAATCAGCTTCTATGAATGGAACATGTCCTCCGTTACATCTCCACTTTGGGTTGGATTGGATAACTATAGGGAATTGTTAATGGACGGAAGGTTTTGGAATGCGGTGCGAACGACGATGTATTTCACTTTTTCCGCGTTGATCGTGGAAGTGATCCTGGGCATCGTCGTGGCGCTGCTCTTTTCAAGAAGCTTCAGGGGAAGAGGCCTTGCAAGAACCTTGCTGCTGCTGCCGATGGTGGCTACGCCTGTGGCGATGGCGCTGGTCTGGATGCTCATTTATGAACCGACCATTGGAGTAGCCAATGCCGTGGTGAAGGCGATCGGGTTGAAGCCCTTGATCTGGTTGGGTTCCCCGTCGCAAGTCATCCCTTCGCTGGTGCTGATCGACGTATGGCAATGGACCCCGATGATTGCCATTATCGTGATCGCCGGCTTGACGACTTTGCCGTCGGAACCGTACGAGTCGGCTTCCATTGACGGGGCGTCCGGCTGGCAGAAGCTGGCCCATATCACGCTTCCGTTGATCCGTCCCACCGTGATCGTGGCGGGGATGTTGCGGTTTATCGAGCTGTTGAAGCAATTCGATATCATCTACGCGACGACACAGGGCGGCCCCAATCTGGCTTCGGAAACCATCAATATTTACGGTTATATTTTGGCGTTTCAAAACTTTAAGCTGGGATCGGCCTCCAGCCTGCTCGTCATTATCTTTATTCTGTTGCTTACAGTGACGATGGCCGTGATTTGGCTTCGCAGGAGATGGGGGGAGGTAGGATGAAGACGGCGCGGGCCTCGAAGATATTTTATCATTTCCTTGTTTTGGCGGTCATCGCGGGATTTATTTTTCCGTTTGTCTTGATGCTGCTCGCTTCCTTCAAGACGCAGGCCGACATCATGTCCATAGAGCATTTCTTTTGGTTTCGCCCCACCCTTCAAAATTATGAATTTGTTTTGCAAGGACAGGATTTTTTGAATGATATGGTTAACAGCCTTTTGATCGGTCTGGGCTCCACCCTGGCCGCGCTGATCCTGGGATTGCCGGCTTCCTACGCCATCGCCAGATATCGGATGGAAGGGATGGGGGTCGTGGTGCTCGTCGTGAAAATTATCCCCGGGATCACGTTCCTTATCCCGTGGTTCATGATGTTTACCGCTTTGCATTTGGTGGACACGCATTTGGCGCTGATTTTGTCGCACATGCTGATCGGTCTGCCTTACATCGTGTGGATCATGATTCCGTTCTTTAAATCCATGTCGCGCGAGATGGAGGAGGCGGCACTGATCGACGGATGTTTGCAGTGGCAGGTGTTTGCGAAAATCGTGCTCCCCATTTCGACGCCGGGCGCAATCACTTGCGCGCTGCTGGCATTTATCCATTCATGGAACAACTTTCTGTTCTCGCTCGTTTTGTCGGGAGACCATACCAAGACGCTGCCGGTGGCCATCTTTAATTTTCTGTCCTACGCGGTCATCAACTGGGGCGGTCTCATGACGGCGGCCTGCATTATCACGCTTCCTGTGTTAATTATCGCATTTCTGTCCCAGCGGTACATTGTCGCCGGATTGAGCGCCGGTGCGGTCAAAGGTTAAAGACGGAGCAAACCCCGAGAGAAAGGAAGGATCCCTGTGGCGGGTTCATATACGTATTTGCGCTGTGAACATTGGCAGCGTGTATTGAAAGTTACGATCCAACGCGAGGAAAAGCTCAATGCGATGAATGCCGCAATGATGGAGGAAATCACGGCATGCTTCCGGCAAATCAAAGGCGTGCGGGATATCGGCGCCGTGGTGTTGACAGGCGTCGGCAAAGCTTTTATGGCCGGAGCGGATATCGAAGGGTACGACGCGTTGGATGCGATGCAATTTTCCGATTTTCAAGAAAAGGGCAGGGACATGTACCGGGCCATTGAGGTTTGCGACAAGCCGGTGATTGCGGCGGTGAACGGGTATGCGTTGGGCGGCGGATTTGAGCTTGCGTTGGCGTGCGACCTGATCATCGCTTCGGAGAAGGCGAAATTCGGGTTGCCCGAGGTCAAGCTCGGGCTTATTCCGGGCGGCGGGGGCGTGCAGAAATTGCTCCGCATTGCCGGCCCTTATCTGGCCCGGGAATTGCTGATGAGCGGGCGATTCATCGAAGCCCGCGAAGGCAAAGAGCTGCGGTTTGTCAACCGGATTGAAGCGCCTGACAAGCTGGCGGAGGCGGCGATGGCCCTGGCCCGGGACATAGCGGAAAAGGCGCCCTTGGCGGTTCAGGCATTGAAGAGGCTTATCCGCGAGGGTCGGGATGCGGGCATGGAAACGGCCTATTCTTATGATCGCGCGATTTTGGCGAATTTGTCTCAAACCGAAGATGCGAAGGAAGGGATTTCCGCCTTCGTGGAAAAACGCGCTCCTCAATTCAGGGGTAACTAAAAGTGTGGTGAAAAATCGGGAAATCTGCGGGCAACAGCGATCGGAAACCCCTGCCCCATCTCGGAGCCGCCCGTTTTTCACCACACTTCTAAGGATAGCTTGGGAAGGGAGAAAAGACATGACGACACAACGGCCCAATGTCATTATGATTATGACGGATCAGCAGCGTTACGATGCGCTCGGCTGCGCGGGCAACCCGGTGATTCGGACCCCCCATCTGGATGGCCTGGCCGGCGAAGGCATTCGGTTCGAACGTTCCTATGCCGCCAGCCCGGTCTGCATGCCCTCGCGGGGCTCGATTTTTACAGGGCGCTATGCCCGAAACCACGGTTCCTGGAACGTGGGCGTCAATTTGCCGGAGAGCGAGGTAGGCTTGTCTCACGCGTTTCGGCGGGCGGGCTATCGGACGGCGGCGATTGGAAAACTGCATTTGACGAATATGCACCACCTGCATCGGCCTGGAACGAAAGCGCCCGTTGAATCGATGCACCGCAATAAGGGGTACGATCCGGAAGAGGTGGACCGGTTTTGGCGGAACTTCCAGGGGGACTATTACGGTTTTGAGGTGTTCCGGTCGGTGCTGCAGCATGGACATCGAACCGTCGGCGGCGGGCATTACGATCTGTGGCTGCGCGATTGCCACCCCGACGCGATCGAGTTGCTGGAACCGGATCATGCGCTCGAGCCGCTGACCGGCGCGCCGCAATCGTGGAAAGCCGCGTTGCCGCCCGAACTGCACGCCAGCAATTGGATTGCGGACGAAACGATCCGATATCTGGAGAATCATCGGAAAACGCAAGGCGATCGCCCGTTTTTTCTGTCGGTCGGGTTTACCGATCCGCATCATCCGCTTTGTCCGCCCCGCCCTTATTGCGATATGTACGATCCCGCCGCCGTGCCGTTGTCCATACCGAACCGGGGAGAACTGGACCGGATGCCGCCCCATCATCAGATGAATTACAACGGCGTCAAGGTCAACAACTATTCCGATCAACTGTTTCAATCGCTGGGATTCTCCGGCAATATCGCCGGACTGGCCGGCACCGTCGCATGTGACGTGCCGTTTCGCGAAATGCCGGAATCGCATATGCGGGAAATGGTCGCTCATTACTACGGATTGATTACGCTGATGGACGATGCGGTGGGGCGCATTTTGGACGGAATTGACCAAATGAAGCTGGGGGACAATACGATCATCTTGTTTACTTCGGACCACGGGGACTTGATGGGAGACCATGGGCTCGCGTTTAAGGGGCCGTTCCATTACGAGAGCATCATTCGGATTCCGACTCTGTGGCGGTGGCCGGAGAAGATTTCACCGGGCCGGAAAACCGATGCGATCATGAGCCATGTCGATATCCTGCCCACCTTTATGGACGCCTGCGGATTGGAGATGCCGCCGGGGGTGCAGGGCGTATCCCAACTGCCGGTGCTTGCCGGCGAACGGGAATCCTGCCGCACCTGGGCGTTGGCGGAGCACAGGGAAAGCGTGGGGGGATTGCAGACGAAAACGCTGGTTACATCCAGGTACAAGATCACCTATTATCCGGAACAGCCGTACGGGGAATTGTTTGACTTGCAGGAAGACCCCAAGGAATACGAAAATTTGTGGGATGAACCCGGAGCAAAGGAGCTTAAAGATCGCATGATGAGAAAGCTGATCGACGCCCTGTGCGTCACGGAAGATCCGCTTCCGGAGAGGACGGCTTTCGGATGACCGGATACAGGAATGGGGGCTCATCAAGTGGACGCACAGCATCAAGCGCCTGTTGTTTTTGATACGGTTGAGCGGGCGGTGGAGCATATTCATGACGGACAGACGATTGCGATCGGCGGCATTTGGTTTGTCCGGCTTCCCATTGCCCTGGTGGAGGCGTTGGTACGAAAAGGGGCAAACAACTTGACCGTGATCGCTCAAGGGAGCGGGTTGGCCCTGGAGCAGCTTATCTCGGCGAATTTGGTGAAAAAGGTCATTTTCAGCTTTGCCAGCTTGGACATTTTCGGGCTTCCTCCTTTTTTTCGCAAAGCGGTGGAGAGCGGGTCGATCGAATGGGAGGAGTGGACGGCCCTTCGCATGAATCAGGCGCTGGAAGCGGGCCGACAGAATCTCCCGTTCCTGACGATGCAGCCCCCGTGGGGATCCGAATTCATGGAGGAAACGGATGGTTTCAAGATCGCCGCATGCCCTTTCACCGGAAGGACGGTGGGGATGGTGCGCGCGATTCAGCCGGATGTGGCTCTGATCCATGCACAGCAGGCGGATGACAAAGGCAATATTCTGATTAGAGGATCGCGGGGCATTGACCGTCTGCTGATCGGCGCTTCGAAGCAGGCTTTTGTCAGCGTCGAGGAGGTCGTGCCTGAAGGCCGGTTCACGCCGGACGCCCGCGGCATCATTATTCCGCATTATTTGATCAACCGCGTATGCGCGGCTCCCGGCGGCGCTTATCCGGCTTCCTGCATGCCTTATTACATTACGGATTATTGGCATTTGTCCGAAGCCCTTCCGGAAGCGAAGCAAAGCGGAACGTACGAACGCTTGCGGAAGCCGCGGGGCGGCCGTTTGCAGGAGAGGGTGTCCGAGTTGCGCGCGTTCGCGCAGGTGGATGCGGCCGCCGTGGAGGCGAAGATCAAAGCCGGGGAGTCCGCGCCCGCCGCGGATGAACCGCGCACTGTGGACGAGCCGCACACCGTGGGCGAACCGTCCGCCGCGGATGAACCGCACACCGTGGACGAACCGTCCGCCGCGGATGAACCGTACACCGTGGACGAACTGATGGCGTGTCTGCTGGCGGCGGAGGTTCGGGATCATACGATCAGCACCGTGGGCTCGAACACCCCTTTGTCGATGGTCGCTTATTTGCTGGCGAAGAAAACCCATGCCCCCGATGTCGTTCTGATTCCGTTTTGCGGGCTGAACGATATTTCGGCGTATCCGATTACTTTGTCTTTGGCCGAGGTTTTTGCTTTTCAGCAAAGCACAAGTCATTGGGCGATTGAGGATTTGTGGCAATGGCTCTATCAAAAAAAATTGGTCAATATCGAATTCGGTTCGACCGCCCAGTTGGACCGGCAGGGCCGCATTAACAATTCCATCATCGGCGGGAAAGATCGGATCAAGGTAAGGCTTCCCGGCCAGGCGGGGCTGGCGGACGTCATGAACCTGCATCATCACGCTTTCTATTATATTACCCGTCAGGATCCGAAAAGAATGGTGGACTGTGTCGATTATTCCAGCGGAGCAAGACGCTTATTGCCCGAGAAAGACAGGGAACGGGCGGGGCTGCCGGGCGGCTTGTTCAAAGTGCTGACGAATCTGGGCGTGTTTGAGTTGGACCGCAGCAAAGGAACGTTGGTGCTCACCCACATTCACCCGGGGGTTTCCGTGGAGGAAGTCCAGGAGCAAACCGGGTTCCCGCTGGTGGTCGGTTCGTCGCTGCAAACCACGAAGGCGCCGACCAAGCGGCAAATTCATTTGATTCGGCAAGTGATCGATCCGTTCGGGTTTCGCAAGCTGGAATTTACCGCCGGCCCGGAACGCCAAGCGCTAATTCATGATATGCTTTCGAGGGAGCGGCAGATGATCATGGAAGGCGAATTTTTAAAATAAAGCCGGAACGCCAACGCCCGAAAGCCCGAGCGCCTAAGCTTGGAAGCCCACCTTTCGTTGAAACGAAGGCTGAGAGCCCATCTCTCGTTGAAACAAAGCCCGAAAAGCCCGCCCTCGTTAGAAACGAAGGCGGGCTTTGTCCTGTGCACTCCCGTGATTCACAAAAGCTCCAGACTCGTTGAGGCTGCGCCCGGCACGAAGTGGGGCAAACCCCAGGCGGTTCCATGGTTGGACATGGGTTTCCCGTTGCGGTTTGCCCGCCGATTTTCCGATTTGGCGATTGACGATTAACGATTTGACGACAATTCGGCATTGCGCCCAAGCAGAGTGGATGGGATAAGCAAAGCCGGCTCGATTTTCTTCATCCGGCTTATTTTCCTTCAAATGCGTTGTGCAATTCCGCCAGGTTGAACTTTTTCATCTTCAAGAACGCCTGGGTGACGCGGTCGCGTTGTTCCGGCGTGCCTTTGGTCATCATTTCGTCCAGCGCGGTGGACGAAATTTGCCACGAAACGCCGTACGGGTCCTTGAGCCAGCCGCACTGCTCGGCCTCGGGCACGGCGGAAAGCTTGGCCCAGTAGTGGTCGATTTCCTCCTGCGTCTCGCAATGGACCAATAAGGAAATCGCCTCATTGAATTGAAACGGGTGCTCCAACGCGCTGTCCATTGCGGTAAACCAGGTCCCTTCCAACTGAAAGTCGGTGAACATCACCGTGCCTTCCCGATTCGGCAACTGGTCGGGGCCATATCGGAACAGGGGGCCGGGCCGGACGTTTCGGAACACGGAAAGATAAAGCTCGCGCGCCTCCTCCGCCTTGCCGCAGTTGTCGCCCACGAACATCAGGGAGGGGATGATCGCGGGGCGCGGCTCTCCGTCCGGGTTCGTCAGAATGAGCTGCCACGAGACGCCGTACTTGTCCTGAATCCAGCCATACCGTTCGCTGAACGGGTACTTGTCCAGCGGCATCAGCGCGAAGCCGCCGTCGGATAGCTTGTGCCATACCTCGTCGATCCGATCCCTCGCGTTCTTTTCCCGGGACGGGTCGAAATTAACCATAAACGAGATGGAAGGGTTGAATTGAAAAAACGGCCCCGCCGAAATCGCCATAAACGGCTGTCCCTGGATGTTGAACGATACGAGATCGCAATCGCCCGAGGGCGTATTGTGCAAGGTTGTCACGCTCTCGACTCGGGAATCCGGAAATACGGAACAATAAAACGCCGCGGCCTCTTTTGCCTCTTTGTCGAACCATAAGTGCGGGGTGATCGGTTGTTTGCCCTGGGTGTCGCTCATGGTGGGTTCCTCCTTTTTATCAAAAGACACGCATTTTTTTCATTCTAACACATGAATGGATTTGGTGTTACCTTCGGTTTACCGTTTGGATGGCATGGAAAGAAGGTGTCCCCGCGCTTGGATGGCATGGAAAGAAAGTGGTGTCCCCGCGCTTGGATGGCATGAAAGAATGTGTCCCCGCGCTTGGAAGTGTGGCGAAAAAGTCTGTGCCGGGGTCTGCAGGGGGGCGGCTATCCGAGCCGGCTCGA
>CAYYCV010000091.1:0-5198 GCA_964470405.1 uncultured Caryophanales bacterium | reverse complement strand
TTTTGTTATATTTATTGTATGTATTGGATTTTATTTTTTGTAACCGCTTTTGTTTGTTTTGAAAGAATGTGTCGCCGCGCTTGGATGATATGGAAAGAAAGTGCCCCCACGCTTGGAAGTGTGGCGAAAAAGGCTGTGTCGGGGTCAGCAGGGGGGGCGGTTATCCGAGCCGGCTCGAATTCCAAAATACCTGCAAAAGTACATCTTTTTGCAGGCTTCAACAGGCGTTTTGGGAAAATTACTGCTTTTGTGCAGGTATTTTAAAGCATTCCGCTTCATTCGGGAGTGTGGGCCCAAAATACCTGTATCTTTGCAGGTATTTGATCCTTGGACATCCAATGCCTGGAATATAGATGCACTATTGCAGGTATTTCAGCGCAATGGGGCCAACCGACCCCAAATGGCAAAAAGACATCCGATGCAGCCCAGCGGAAGGATGCGGCGATACCTGAAACGCACCGACGGCTATGACGGTTTCCTGCGTTGGGGATGATGCCGGGAAATGGTATGTTCAGCCTCTACCGGCGAATTTATCCGTGTGAAGATTGCGGTCATTGTGGAGCAACTGCTTCGGAAACCGGAATGAATTTGGATAATATTTTAAAACTGCCGGCGCTTTCCCATGACTTGCGATGGCCGATTACATACACGCTATGTTTGGCGCGTGTCACCGCCACATTGAGCAAATTGGGCGGGCTGCCTGCCCAGCGGCGCGCCCCTGACGACGAATCGTCGGAAGCGCCAAGCACAATGATCACCGCCTCGGCTTCTTTTCCCTGAAATGTGTGAATTGTGCCGACTCGATCATTCAACCATTTCTTTGCGGGAATAGAAATGTTATTTTCCAATAGACGGCTCTTAAGGAGGACATTCCGCAAATTTTCGGCAACATGGCGAAACGGCGAGATGAAGAAAATATCGGGGTCTTGAATTTGGGCATCCATTATTCTTTTCAATAACTGAAGTGCAAATCTGCCTTCTTCTTCGGACCATTTGGCAATGCAATCGCCTTCAACGTTCAACCAACGACTATTTCCCAATATCGCTTTGATTTTGGATTCTTTCGGGATGGTGGCGTAGATCATTGAATTCTCGTAGGCGATCTTGTTGGATATCGTAAACATCGGTTCCTCACATCGTCGATGCACTCTCAATGGCGAGCCTACCCATCTTTCGCCCTCTTCAGAGTTTAGTGTTGTTCCAACCCAACTTGAACGGTCCGCAATTTCCTGGGCCGATGTGAGCGGCGCCGCCCATTCTTCATAGGACAATTGATAGTTTGAGAAAATAGATTTGATCAATTTTCCCGGTATGGTGACCACAGGCTCGATCTGCAGCGGATCGCCAATAACGACAACCTTTTTTGATCTCCACATCGCTCCAATAATAGACTGTGGCGTGGCTTGTCCCGCTTCGTCTATTAAAAGCCATCCCAGTTGCTCGCGCCCCAAGTTGCCAAACATGCGTGAAATCGAGGCAAGGGTGGTTGATATCACCGGCACGACCATGAAGAGACTGGCCCACAACGATTGTCGCCCGGGCTCTTGTTTATCGGACAGCCCTCTGCCTTTTAACACTTCCAAAGCGACGGATAAATTGTGGATCATGTGCTTTGCCGATGCTTCTATAAAAGCTCTATGCAGCTTGAAAGCGGCGATAAAAAGCGCATCCCTTGCATGTTGGAAATTGGGGTACAGCCAAGGGCTTGACTTTTGCAATTCTCCATCGCGCTTTGCCCAAAATTCGGAATCAGCCAGACAGGCTCCAATCATCTCGCGGCCAATCCGTTGTTTTTTTTGATTATCCATCCATTGTTCTTCGGCCTTTTCCATGTCTGCTTTGGCTTGGCCAAGCTCTGCCGCGGCATGCTGTAAAGCATATTCGGCCTTTTTCTTCCGCGTGTTCATGCGATTCATATGGTTGAATGCTTGCTCCGTCGCGTCAAAAGAGCGGGTAAACCTTGAATGCCAGTCCCGATAGGCTTGTGTATGAAACAGCTTTGCAAAAAAGCCGGGTTTTATTTTAAAGATGGTCTCATTCTGACCTTTTAGTTCGGTATACTCATCGTATATTTCATCGCGTGATTTTCCGATTTGCTCCAATTCGCTTTTGGCGTTGATCCACGTGTCATTAGCTTTTTCAAACTTCGCTTTTTTCTGTTCAACATTTTTTAAGATGTGCTTGTCGTCCCGCAAAGAAATGTAGGCGTCTTGTGCGATCTCGCGCAGACGATGAGCTTCGTTGTACTTTTTCTCAAATTCCTCCCGAGCCGATTGCCACCTTGCCAAAGCTTCAGCTTCATTTTGAGGACGATCTTCATTTTGAACGATAAACGGGATTTGGGCTTCGGCTTCCGCAGCTTCTGCATCTCCTTCATCTTCACGGGTGTTTTCATGCAACTGAATCCCGTCGACAATGGACTTCAAATAAACCCTCATGCCGTATTCTTTATCCCACCAAAACCGGTTAATAAAATCATTCTTATTATTTGAATTGCCCAGCACGGCGGCGGCCAGTCCCCATGTTGAATCACGATCCACTCGATCGGCGTCTTCCGATGCCAGAAAATCGGAAATGGTCCTGAAGTAGTTTAGGGATTGAAATATATCATTATCCACTGCGGAGGCCGATGGAATCTCTTTGCTGATATTTTCAACCGCTTTGTTATTGGAAGAAGCAATGACAATTTCATGTCCAAGCAAATTTGAATCCAAGGTATAGATATGGTTGTATCCCTTGCCCAGTTTCATGGAGGTCAGATGGTGAAAGGCGTTTGCGGGATTTTCAAACTTGGACATGGCGACGGCCCTGTCCAAAATTACCTTTGCGATCATGTCCCTTAGCAGCGTCGTTTTCCCCGTTCCGGGCGGACCGTTAACCGCCGCGATCCCGCTGACCTGCAGTTCGTCCGCGGCATGATTTACAGCTGCTTGCTGCATCAAGGATAAAGGATGCTTGCCTTTGCCGGGCCATCGGGTAAGCGGAATATGCTGTGGAGATAAAATTTGGGAAAGCGCTTCTTTGTCTTTATTGATGTCTGTTCGAGGATGGGGCTGGCTTATTTCCATATACAACGATAACGCTTTACCTATATCTTCATTACCGCATGCATCTTTGACGCGTAGTAAATCATCCATAAAAAAACTATTCAGCAATTCGGGCTGCGGGGTTTCCTTGTATGCAAATTGGGGAACCCTCACCGAGAATCCGGGCAAGATCTCATCCCGAGGAATGTTTAATTCGCCGACCAGCGATTCCATCAGTGCTTGGATATCGGAATATTGAACCGGGAGTATTTTGCCGTCCTCATCCTGTTTGGTCAGATGCTTATCGATGATGCTTATAACGGAGTACCGGCTTTTTTCAAAATGGGCAAGCTCATTCAATTGATGATGGAGTACTTTTCCATAGCCCCACGCGAAACTTGATAAGAAATTGTTTTCCGGGACCAATCTGCCTTGTTCATCCAATACAGCCACGGCCAATGTGGTGTTTCCTTTAATCATTGCCTTTTCGTTTGCAAACTCATCGGGAAATATCTCAAGCATGTGCCGGACGCTTTTTTTTAAATCGATTTGGCCCAAGTACACCATCCAATATATTGATTTTTCGTCTTTTCTTTTTTTAAATCGATCGTCGTGCCAAGGCGCCTCACTCTCGCTGAAGTGGATCAGCTTGCGTCTCAGTGGCTGCAAATCTCTTGCTGTTGGAATTGCTTGCGGGGCCAGCACTTCTTCAGTCAGCCATGCTTCAAGTAAGGTAAGGGCTGTTTTTATCTTTTTATCCTTATTTGCACTTGTTGATGTCAACCTATTCCATTCCCTTGCTTTGTTAGATTCGTCGAATTCATGTATATCGTATCACTTTAGGTAAATTATTACAATCAAATGTCGCAAGTTTGACACAGGATTGAAAAAATAGGCTACAATAGGAATGCGAGAAAGTGGCGAAAATTCACGTCGGATTTTATCAACAAAAAAGATTGCAGGATACGAGCTTGACTCATCTTCAATTTTTGCAAAGAAGGACATTAACATCCCTGTGTATGAACGGACAACTTTATGGTTTGCATAAGAACGGCAGCGCACAAAAAAATCCGGAATTCGGATTTTACGGAACCGGGAATCAGTCATTTAATTTTTTTGTTTCCAACTTATTAAGGACGCTGGATAACAACGCGATTAGCCAATCAAAGCCATTGCCGGCAGCACGTTACATATCCTCCTGATGAAGATAAGCGATGGCTTCCGACCGGCTGGAGACCTCCAGCTTCTTGTAGATGGCGCTCAGGTAATTTTTCACGGTGCCGATGGTCAAGAATAAACCGGCCGCGATCTCCCGATTGGACTTTCCCTGCCTCAGATAGCGGAGGATGTTTCGCTCCTGCGCCGATAAGTGGCTCCATCGTTCGCCCCGTTGCGGATCGGGAGAGACGGATGCCGACCGTTGCTGGGGTGATCGCCCGGCGCGTTGTTCCGGGGGCGGGGCGTCGAACTCCCGAAGGAGGCGGGGTTGAATGCTGGAAGGGTAGTTGATTCTCCCATCCAGGCAGTCCCGAATCGTCGATATGATTTTTTCGGTCTCGACCCCTTTTACCAGAAAACCGCCGGCGCCATAACGAATAGCTTCCCATATGTATTGTTCATCCTCGAAAGTGGTCAGGATCAGGATCTTCGTATCGGGAAAGGCGGATTTGATTTGCTTCGTTGCCTGCAAGCCGTCCATTTTCGGCATGTGGATGTCCATCAGAACAAGATCGGGACGGTGCAATCGCACCTGTTCGATCGTCGTCAGGCCGTCGCCCGTCTTGGCAACGACGGTATAGCCCCCCTCCAAGGTGAGAATAGCCGCCAGGCCATCGCGGATTAAAGGCTGGTCTTCGGCAATCATAATGGTGGCTTTATTCAATCGGCTCGCCTCGTTTCGTCGTTTCCGCGCGGAAAGGGGATGGTTATTTCCAGAGCCGTTCCGCCGGCCGAATCGTTTTGTGCTATTGATAGTTCCCCTCCCGCATCCAACACCCTCTCTTTCATCGCATTCAGCCCAAACCCCGGAACGATCGGGGAATGCGGTTTTCCGTTATCGGATAAGCGAAACCGTATCCAATCCGCATCGCAGGTCAAGGAAAATCGAAATTGGGTGCTGGGGCCGTGTCGAATGCCGTTGGTCAACCCCTCTTGCAATGCGCGGTACAGGGT
>CAYYCV010000090.1:0-17807 GCA_964470405.1 uncultured Caryophanales bacterium | reverse complement strand
GTGCTTCCCCGCGAGGCACGGCGGGGAAGCCGCAGCCGTCGGGGCATAACGGGCGCCGAGGCGCGCCCGGATCGAACCGCGGTCGTCCGCGTCCTTAAAAGCGGGTGAAAAAAGCGGCGTAGGGGTGGGGCATGGGTCGGAGAAAAGGCGACGGCCGCCTTTGTCCGCGAATTTCTTCCTGGATAAAAGGCGGTAAAATCGGGACATTGGCGGACAACAGCGATCGGACACCCACGTCCACCCTGGCCGCTTGTTTTCCCACGCCTGCGGCTCAGTCTGAAGGGCTGCCCTTTGCATAGTATTGCTCCATCAATTCGGCGGGAACCATGCTTCCGCCTGTAGCCCAGACGACATGCACCGCCCGGTCCAATTTGGCTTCCAAATCGTGATCGCGCAAATATTGTCGTCCCGCCTCGCTTTCCAGCAAGCGAAACGGCCCGATGGCGCTCGTCAGCGCGGATGGTTCCAGCCGAATGTTCTCCTTGTCGATCAACGCGCGGAGCAGGTTGAACAGCACCTCGTCATGAACGGTATAGATGCCGCTAAGCAAAGGATCGATCGTTCGTCCCACAAAGCGCGACGGTCTGCCAACAGCCAGGCCGTCTGCCGCGGTTCGGTTGTCGATGCCGAAATCCTGCACGGAAACCGAGTCATGCAGCCCCGTCATCAAGCCGAGCAGCATGGAGGGAGAATGGGTGGGCTCCACAAAAAAACAATGAACATGGTCCCGGTACATCCACTTTAGCCCAAACGTGATGCCGCCGGGGCCGCCGCCGATGCCGCAAGGGAGGTAAACGAAGAGGGGACGATCTTCGTTTATTTCAATGCCTTCGTTTAATAGCTGCGTTTTCAGACGAAGCGCGGCTACCGCATATCCGAAAAATAACTGCCGTGAATTTTCATCGTCGATGAAATAGCAGTGCCGGATGGACTGCGCTTGCTCGCGTCCTTTCGCTACGGCTTGAGTGTAGTCGTTTTGATGTTCGATCACTTGAACGCCCCGGCTTCGCAACAGCCTCTTTTTCCAATCCTGCGCCTCCTTCGACATGTGTACGGCCACCTGGAATCCCAGTTGGGCCCCCATGATGCCGATGCTCATCCCCAAATTTCCGGTCGATCCCGCCACAATCAAATATTGCGAGAAAAACGATTTGCACTGGGGCTCCAATAATACGGAATAATCATCCTGCGGTTGGAGCAGGCCCTGTTGCATGGCCAGAAATTCCGCAATGTAAAGCACCTCATAAATGCCGCCCCTTGCTTTGATCGATCCGGAGATGGGAAGCTGATTGTCGCATTTCATCCATAGCTGTCCCCCGCCCAATGCCAGATCGTGATGGTTTTCCAAATACTGCTGCATGCCGGGGATTTTCACCAGCGGCGATTCGATCATCCCGTTCAGCGGGACCGTTTCGGGATACGCCTTCATCATGAACGGAGCAAAACGATGGAGCCGTTCCTCCGCTTCCAGGATTTTTCTAAATGATAGTGAGGTCTTAGGCATGCCGCCGGCGAAAGATTCGTAATTGGGGTTGATCCAAAATACTTCTTCTGTGGCTATTAAATGCCTCAACGTAGGATGCTCGTTCAACCATTCGTAAATAAATTTCCCCGCAACGCGTTCGTTCCCCATTGACAAAACTCCTATTCGTTAACTATAATTTAAATAAATTAAATGTGGTTTAATTCCACACTGTTTAATTTACCATAAAAGCTGAAACAATTAAACATCAAATTTGGATTGCATTCAATAAAAAAGAATGGAGTGTGCGAATTGGATGATTTGAGATTGGGATCGAAAATTTTGGAGTACCGCCAGCAGAAAAAACTGAACAACCGGCAACTGGCCGAGATGGCCAACATCACGCCTTCCATGTTAAGCCAGATCGAGCGGGGCCTGGCTACGCCTTCCATTCATGTGCTGCGCGTCATCGCGAAGGTGCTGGACATCCCTTTGTTTCATCTGTTTATTGACGACACGGTCAACGAGCAATGCATCGTTCGCGCCGGGAACCAGAAGCGAATGGTGCTTCCGCAGAATGAGGCGTTGTCCTACGAATTGCTCACTCCCGATCTGCGGGGGACGATCGAGTTTGCCAAAATGACACTCGAGCCCGGGGCGTTCTCGACAGAGGAACCGATTGGGCACATCGGGGAGGAAGTCGCTTACGTAATGGAGGGAAAGACGGATTTATGGATGCAAAAGGAGCAATTCGTGCTGGAGGAGGGCGACAGTGTCAGGATTCCGCCCAATACGGAGCATAAGTGGGAGAACAACTACCCGGAGAAAGCGACCGTCATTTTTGCGATTACACCGCCCTCCTTCTAAACCGCAGGCAAGCCGATTTAAGACATAGCATCTAATACGGGAGGCTCTTCATATGAACAGAATCATTATTGACACGGATATCGGAAGCGATGTGGATGACGCGATTGCGCTGGCTTTGGCGATGAAGTCTCCCGAGATCAGCCTGGAAGGCATTACGACGGTGTATGGAGACACCCTTCTGCGCGCCCGATTAGTCAAAAAATTGCTGCACCTCGGCGGCCGCGACGAAGTAAAAGTATACGCCGGAATCGAGCAGCCCTTGCTGCGCAATCGTGAAATATGGTGGACAGGCCATGAGGGAGAGCTGCTGCGTGACGATGAAGAATGGCATGTAGAGCAAACGCATGGGGTAGACTACATCATAGAAACCGTCATGAACAATCCCGGAGAAATCACGCTTGTGCCGATTGGCCCGCTGACCAACATCGCGGCCGCGATCATTCGCGAACCCCGAATCGCGCGTCAGGTGAAAGAGATTATCATCATGGGGGGAGTCGTCCGATTGGGAGAGCAAGCGGCGGATCTTCCATACATTGAGCACAATATCAAGTGCGATCCGGAAGCCGCCTCGCTTCTGTTTTCTTCCGGAGCGCCGGTGGTCATGGTAGGGCTGGATGTGACGTTGAAAGTCAGGATATCCACTTCAGACCGAAATAAATTGTTTGATTCCCCTCTCCTTCTCAATTCGGCCTTGGCACGATCGATCGACACCTGGCTGCGGTTTAAAGAAAGAGATTGGACGGCCATGCACGATCCTTTGACCGTTTCGTTGCTTATCGACCGGTCCATTGTGCGGACGCGCAGAATGAATGTGCATGTGGAATACGATCATCGTCACCCCACCGGGCAAACCATTGCCGTCCCCGACGAAAATGGAAATGTGGAAGTTTGTTTGGATGTGGATAATGAGCGGTTTTTGAAGTTGTTAATGAGCCGTTTGGTGTAGCCGTATTTTGAAAGTTAACGCAAAAAAGTTGGCGCAAGGGAAGTCCGTCGGCCTCACGGAAGGCGCTGCAGCTCTCCATATGAGCTAGCCATATGGGGAATGTGCGTTATGCTGTGCGAGCAGATAAATGAACAGATGGAACGCAGACGATACACATCGATACTTCAAGAGGAGGATTTACAGTGAGAAAAGCTCTGATCTCTGTGCTTGCTTTGTGCATGATCCTAACTTTCTTTGCAGGTTGCTCATCCAGTTCCGATTCCGATTCCAAGTCGGACACGGCCACGAAGAACGAACAGGATTCAAAAAATGCCGCTTCCCCGGATTCAGATCGCACGGAAGCGGAAATCACCTTTCTCGTAAGCGCTTCATGGGCGAAAGAAATGAGTGAAACGGTCAAAACGTTTGAGAAGGAAAATCCGGGGATCAAGGTGAAAGTGAACTCTTTTCCGTTTCGTCAATTGCTTGAAACGATCGAAGTGCAAATGAACTCCAAAAAACCGGATTTTGACGTTTTCGTGGTGGATGCCCCGTTGGTGGCCAACTACACGGTAAAGGGCTATTTGGAACCGTTGGATGCGATTTTTGACGATGCGATGAAGGCCAAGTGGATCGATTCCTCGGTCAAAGCCGGAACCTACGACGGGAAATTTATGGCGCCTCCGCTGAATACATCCGCGAATTTGTTGTTCTATAACAAAGATATTTTTCAAGAAAAAGGGGTAACGCCGCCTTCCATGGACGTCAATGAGCGTTGGACATGGGAGAAAGTCGTGGAGGCGGGCAAACAATTGACCTATGATACGAACGGCGACGGGCAGACGGATGTATTCGGTTTTACCTTTGATCAGATCGGGCGTCCTTATCAAATCCTGCCGCTGCCGCAAAGCCTGGGCACGAAAGTCATCAGCGACGACGGGCTTGTCGCCAAGGGGTACACGAATTCGGCGGAAATGGTTCAAGCCGCCAAGTTTTATCAGGATATGTTTAACACTTGGAAGATCAGTCCCAAAATCAATGCGGATGTATCGCAAGAGTATTTTGCTACCGGAAAAGTAGCGATGTTCGTAGGGGAAACGTCCATGTTAAGCGTGCTGAAAGAGCGAAACGTCAACTTCGGGGTCGCGCCGCATCCGTATTTTGAAGGAAAACAGGTGGCGACTCCAACGGGAAGCTGGCATGTGGGAATATCCAAGTACACGGACAAGAAAGAAGCGGCGGCCAAATTTGTGCAATGGATTACCCACGATGAAGGTTCGAAGCTGTGGTTTGAAATGCATAACGATATATCGGCGAATGTGGACGTGCTGAACGAAATTACGAAAGATCCGAAATATGATGAATTTCCGCTCAGCGCCATCAAGATTGCGGCTTATGAAGCGATAAACACCGCGGTCGCCCGTCCCTCTTCGCCCGGTTACCTGGAATGGGAAACGCTGTTGGGCAAAGCGTACGATGACATTCAGAACGGCGCGGATCCGCAAAAAGCGCTCGATCAGGCAACGGAGCAAATTGACCGGCAATTGGCGAAGTATAGTTCGCTGGCGAAGTAAATCGACCGAAGCATGCGGGGAAATCCGGGAACGTCCCGGTTTCCCTGCGTGAAGGTTTCCGACATGAAGAAAGGATGGTGAACGATGGTCAAGGAGAAGACCGTGCCCTATTTGTTTTTATTTCCCGCCTTTGTCGGCATTATTTTGTTCAAAATTATTCCCATCTTCTCCGGAATGCGGGAAAGCCTCTATACCCTTACCTTTCTGAATGGAGGAAAAGGGTTTGTCGGATTGGGAAATTACATTTCCTTGCTGCAAGACTCCATCTTTTGGAATTCCGTGGGCGTAACGTTGTGGATGAATCTTCTGATCAATCCGATTCAAATTACGCTGGCTTTAATTTTGGCTGTGTTGTTGAATTCGCGCATCAGGGGCATCCATTTATTCCGGACGATCCAGTATATTCCTATTGCCGTATCGATGCCGATTGCGGCCGTTCTGTTCAGCCTGCTGCTTAATCAGGAGCAGGGCATCGTCAACTCCATCCTGATTTCGATAGGACTGGAGCCGCAGCCCTTTTTGGGAAGCAAGGATCAGGCCTTGTGGGTCATTATGGCGATTGCTTCGTGGAAGGGGGTCGGATACTGGGCCATTTTTCTGCTTGCCGGGCTTCAGGAAGTTCCCGCGTCCCTGTATGAGGCCGCCTCCATCGACGGAGCAGGGAAATGGAGCAAGTTTAAAAATGTGACGTTTCCCATGTTGAAGCGGCCTTTGCTTTTTGTAACGGTTTCCGATACGGTGATCAATTTTCTCATGTTTGCCCCGATGTATATTTTAACGAAAGGCGGTCCCGAGAACAGCACAAACGTCTTGATGAATGAAAGCTACAACAGCGCCTTTCTGTATTCCGATATGGGCCGGGCCTCGGCGATGGTCATGATTTTGCTGCTGCTTATATTAATCATCGTTGCCTTCCAATTCAAACTCTTCAAGTCCCAATACTGACAGGAGGGAACCGTTGTGACCAGATCGGCCAAATGGCTCGTTTATACCACCCATCTCGTTTTGGCGTTGATCGTGTTGTTCCCGTTATTGTTTGCTTTGGTTTCGTCTTTTCGACCGCTGGACGATATTTTCAAGTATGTGTCGCCGGTTACATGGAAAACGTTCGTGCCTACGGCGATCACCCTGGACGCCTACACCGGTTTGTTTCAGTTGAGGAACTTCGGCAGAGTGTTGTTCAACACGGTTTATATTTCGGTCATCACCGTTCTTTTCGGTGTATTCATCAACTCCATGGCTGCTTTTGCCTTTGCCAAATTCCGGTTTAAGGCGAAGAACTTGCTCTTTTTCATCGTTTTGCTTACGTTTATGATTCCATTCGAGGTGATTGCCATCCCCTTGTATACGTTGGTCGACAAGCTGGGCTGGATCGACTCGTATTATGGCCTGGTTGTCCCGGCTATCGCAAACGGGTTTGTCATTTTCCTGTACAGGCAGTTTTTTCTTGATTTGCCCGACGCGTTGATCGAGTCTGCCCGGATGGATGGCGCGCCCTGGTGGAAAATATATTGGCGGATTGTCATGCCGCTGTGCAAACCGGTCACGATCAGCGCGGGCCTGATTATTTTCATCTATCAATGGGAATCGTTCATGTGGCCTTTGATCGTGACGCGCTCCGAGGATTACAGGGTTATCCAGGTCATGATCAGTCTGTTTACAACGGAGCACGCGACATTGTGGAACGAGATGTTCGCGACCGCAATCCTGGCGATTATTATTCCTTCCGTGCTTATTTTATTTTTCCAACGGTATTTCATCCAGGGCATCACGCATTCCGGCTCGAAGGAAGATTAATCGGGATATTACGTGGCATGAACAAGGGGCGCTGAATGATACGCAAAATGGCATGCAAAGGAACGCAACACAGCGCAAAACAACCTTCAAACCCGCCGAAACGATGGGAATGAAGGTTGTTTTACGCTCGAAGTCAAGCGGGGGATGAAAATGATAAGCCGGCTTTTGAGCATCCTTTATATTCGTGCTATGTGTTGATGAATCCGGTGCGTACCAGGTAACGTTTCAGCATGGCCGTCGCTTCGGCGCGCGTCGCGTTTTGCTGCGGTGCAAGCCGGGTGGCGGATTCGCCGTAGACGATGTGATCGCGAATGGCGACAGCCAGGGAAGCGTTGGCCCATGCGCTAATCTCTCCCACATCCCGGTAAGGCTGGTAAACCGCTTGTTGCTCGCTTGCGGTGATGCCCGTATCCGTGCCGCTGTACTTCAACGCGCGCACAACCATCGCGGCCAGTTCCTCGCGCGTAATCAGGTTGTTCGGACGGAAGGTGCCGTCCCCGTATCCGTACACGATTCCGGCATCGGCAGCCAATGCGACTTCTTTGGCGTACCAGGCGTTGGCGGCCACATCGCTGAATTCGGCGGGATCGGCGGATTGCGTATCGATCAGCCCCAGCGAACGCACGACCAAACCGGCGAATTCGGCGCGGGTGATATGCTGCTCGGGCCGGAATTCCGTCGGCGTCTCACCTGCGACAATCAGCTTGCTGGCCAGCAGTTCGATATCTTTTTTGCCCCAATGTTGGCTGGGAATGTCGGCAAAAGATTTGTCGGCCTGAACTACGGCATAGACGCTGTTGCCCGTGCGCATGAAAGTGACGATCGTCTGTCCCTCTTCGGTGATTTCGAAAACCGCCGGAACGAAGGTCAGCGTACCGGATGTCGGATGATACATCACGACCGACGCATGGTTGAAATCGACTTCCTGATCAAGCGTGACCGACCGTTTGACGTAGGTATCGCCAAAGGAGGCGATTTCCTGCTCCTGCCCGCTGCTCGTCGCGGCCAGCAGCTTGAATTCCAGAGCGGGCGCAATCAGCGAAGCGCCGACGGACGTCGCGGCGTGTTTGACATTGGCCTGAATGACCTCGGAAACGGGTTCGATAACGACTTTGATTTGAAGGTCGGCCACGTCTACGTCAAGCGAGGCGGCGATCGCTTGCAGATCAAGCACGGCGACAGGCAATTGATAAGTGCCGTTCTTTGTGACGATGATGAGCATGGCCCCATCCCGGGCGCTCAACAGCGCGGACGCGGGCAGGATCAGCGTATCGCCGTCGGTTTTCAGCGTCACGGTTGCGTGTTGCTCCAGCGCTGCTTTCAGCGTATCGGCATCGACCGCTTGTCCCGACGGAATCTCCAGCACGTCGCCGGCGTCAGGAGTCGTGTCTCCTCCGCCAATGCCTCCGCCGCAACCGCTGCAGCCCCCGCCTCCGCCTCCGCCGCTGCCTGTGGTGGTGCGTTCGGCTGTGGCATAGACGGAACTTGTGACGGTTTCCAGCAGTTTCACGTAACTGAATACGCCGACATTTTCACTGAATGTATAATGATAGGTTGTTCCGGTGACGGATTGGTAAGTGGCCTCGGTCGTTGTAATTTTGTTGCCGGCAGGATCGAAAATATCGACATACACGCTGCTCGTCACGCCCAATCCTTCGTCGGATGTGGCGTAAACCGTCCCGGTCACCGTCGAATCCTTGTAGCTCACATTGGAAAAACCGACAGTTGCGTAAGCCAGAACGGGAAGGATCAAGGATATGGCAAGCGTAAGCAACGTGATTCCTGCGGCTTTGTTCAGGAAATTTTTACGCCTGTTCATAAGATAGATTCACCTCCTTTCGTTAAAACGTTCGAAAGGAGACGGCAAAAGGTGTCTCGGACTTTGGTCCTATTTTAAAAATGCGGTAAAAAACAGGGGCTCCGCGCTCGGGCATGGATTGGAGAAAAGGGGTAAATCGTCCTTGCCCCGCGCTGCTGCGTGGTTGTGCGGTTGTGCGAGGAGTACGCGGTGTGCGAGGTTGTGCGAGGAGTACGCGGTGTGCGAGGTTGTGCGCGTCCGGTCCGGCGTTGGCGATTTCGGCCGAGACTGCGCAGTTGCGCGGTTGTGCGAGATGGGACCCAGAGATGTCGGAACCTGCAAAAACGCGCCTTTGCGATTCCGAGCTGAGGGCCGTCGGCGTTTTGGGGCCGCTTGATGCTTGAGGCCAATACCTGCAAAAGTGCAGTTATTTACGGCCTGTTTCGGACGCCGGAGGAAAATACCTGCGAAAATGCAGGTATTTCAAGGCCTGTCGCCGGAAACGGGAGGATGAGCACAAAATACCTGCACTTTTGCAGCTATTCCCCCGGACGTATCGTCGACAGAGAAAATAGATGCACTTTTGCAGCTATTTTAACCCGGGGGGTGAACATGGCACCCTCGCTCCCGGATCGAGCGGCATCTGCACCGGCGCGATCGATTTCGCGGCCCGGCGCCTGCCTATCGGCGGCTCGCCTGAAGGTCCGCGCGAAAAGCCGCGCAAGGATGGGCGCGGCTTTCGATCGCGGTGGTCCGCTCTTGATCGCGGCGGCCCGCTCTTTTTTCAACGCACTTATTAGTCGGGTTCCGTTTATTTCGAGTCCAGCTTCGCGTTCGCCAGTTGCTCCAGCTTGTCTTTTTCCGCCGGATCTTTGGCAATCAGCGTTTGATAGAGCGCCGGGTCGTCCTTGCTCTGCTTGCGCAGCGCGGCCAAGTACCAGCGGGCCGCGGCGCGGTCCTGCTCCTGCTCCAGCGCCGGATTGATCCGCGGCTTCAGCACATTCGCCGCCGCCGCGAATTCCCCGCGCGAATAATAGATTTGCCCGGCGGCCAGCGCCATATTGGTGGTCACGTTGAAAGCGCGTCCCTGGCCCTGCTGCTCCGGAAGTTTTTCCAACTCCTTCGTTTTCTCGCCAACGGTGGCCAGCAGCCGCAGCGCGGCGTCCCAATGCCGATCCTTCTCCGCGCCTTGCTCCGCTTGCGTCGCCTGTGCGCCCAACTGGAAGTGAAGCGAGATGGCGCGGTCGTACATCGTGATATCCCACGGGTAGTAGCCCAACGCCTGGTTGATCACCTCCAGAGCTTGCGCCGGATGGCCGCCTTCCAACTCCAAAGCGTATCGGTTTTCAAGGTATTGCCTGCTGTGGGGATCGTTCTTTTTCAGTTTTTGCAGCGCCTGCATGGCCTGGTCATAATAGGTTTGTTCCTTGGTTTGCTGGTAGGCTTGTCGCAGCAGGGCCGTTTTTTGCGCAATATAATAGGGAGAAGGCGAGATGGAAATGGCGCGGTCCAGCTTGTCCAGGATCGAATTCAAGGGCTTCTTCTGCTGCACCTCCGCGTTGGCCTGATTGAACAGGGATACGGAATGGGCGATCTGCAAGGATACGATGAACAGGATCAGCGAGAGCGCCGCGATCAAAGCCGGATAAACTTTGCTCCAGCGCCGCAACGGGTGGTTGTAGGCCAGGGGCAGCTCGCGCGTCGCCGCGCCGGAGAGCATGCCGCCGAGGCAGAGGAAGACGATGGCTCCCAAATAGACGTAGCTTAAATTAAAGTCGATGACGCTATGAACCAAAATCGAAATCGCGAAGATGAAAAAGATAAAACGGGGCCGGCCCGACTCGTCGTCGCTGCGAATAAACGCCCGGATGTATTTGTAGAACACCAGACACAGCAGCAGTAAAAGGCTGAGGAACCCGAACAGTCCGGTTTCGATCAAATATTGCAGAAAGAAATTATGGGCCTGGTTGGACAGGTAAGGATTGCTCTGGTATTGTTCGTAAGTCGCCGCCCAAGCGCCGCCGCCCGCTCCGAAAACGGGATAGTCCCGGAACGCTTTCATGCCGTCTTTGTAAAAGGCGATTCTCTCCAGCACGCTGTGCTGCTGAAAATTAATATTCTCCACCCGCTGCTTGACTTCGTTTGGCAACAGGTGGGTCAGCCCCGTATCTCCGAACAGCAGGAACAGGCCGATCGCTCCGAGCACCAGCCCGATCACGGGGACGGTAAAACGCGAAAAGCGCTTCCGCGAAAACTTGTTCAGCCCGGAGGTCAGCCGCGGTTCAAGATATCGGCGGATCGGCAGCGAAATCAGCGTGCACAGAATGGATACGCCGAGCAGCAAGGCCCACGCTTTCCAGGCTTGCGGATTGGAAAAATCCTTTTGCAGCGATAGCCCCATATCGTTGATTTTTCCGGAGATCAGCAGCGCGGCCAACATCGCCAGAACAAACTGGATGAAGAACACAATTTGTCTGGACAGGGTCAGGAACGGCAGTACGATCAGCAGGATGACGGGAAATACGACCAATCCGCCGCGGGAAAGGGTCAGAATGAGCGAGATGATGCCGGGAACGAGCATGAAGGCGCTGAGCAGCGCCACGTACCACTTTTTGCTCATGGTCAGCAGGAACAGGCAGCTCAGGACCAGCGCGATCAAATATACGGCGTACGAATTGGCGTACTGAAAAACGGAAGTTAGCCGCGGCCCGTTGGAATCGACCAATACGGCGTTGATATAAACCGAACTGGACTGGCCGGCGATGGGGGAATAGTTGATCCACCCGAAGGGCGAAGCGTTGCCGAACCAATTCATGAATCCGAACATCACAATGACGAATCCCGACGCCATCAGGCTGCCTTGAAGCAGGTCGGCACCGAACTTGTGCCGGGCCAGGTAAACGCCGACGATAAAGAAACAGGCGTACTGTATATGGATGTGGAGCGAAAGGGCGGCGCTGGTTGACGATAAAGCGGGGATCAGCGAAATCAAAAACGACAGGGGAATCAGCCATATGGTCAAATGCCAGGCGTCCCGGGTGTCGTTCAACTTCCATCGATAGAACAAGTAGATGGCCAGCAGGAACATCGCCGCCGCGGTCCAGGCGATAGACTCGTAAATCGGCCGATTAAAGACCGGCTGGGTTCCGTTAAACAGCCCTTTTTGAAATGGGGCGATCAACAAAAACAGCGTGACGAATCCGGCAATCGCCCAAAACAGCAGGGAATGCTTGTCCTCGCGCAACTGCGTCGCAGGCGGTGTGGACAAGGCTTGCTTTCTTTTTCTTGTCTTCGCGCTCATATCCTACTCCCTCTTAATTTCCATTTTTAAACCAAATCTCGACAATACTATTATCATACCTTTTGCGGATTGAAAAAGAAACCCTGGCTGCAAGACAATGCCTGAATCGAAAGTGCATTGCTTATATCGGAGGCCCCCCTCCGTACGTACAATTTCCCGATTGACCGTACTGTATCCAACTTACCGACGCGGCTATAATATTAATGTTTTGGGAGCAATCGTATTTGGAATTTCACAACAGTCAAAAGCCTTCGCTTCGATGGTTAAGGTGGATTTTCCAAACCGGTATCGATTTTTGCAGGATGCTCATTTTTGCAGGATGCTCATTTTTGCAGGATGCTCATTATTGAAGGTTTGGAGTTGTTACTAAAGGTAATGTAAAAAAACGACCCTGAAGGTGACCACCTTTGTAAAGTGATCATTTCGGGGTCGTTTTTCATCGCAGGGCTAAATTGTATTTTTCAGCCAACGACAAATCATAATAGTCCTACGCTTTCAAGGATCCAAATATGGTTATAATCAGGGCTTTGGTTAATGAGTAACTTTAATACGAAATGATCTTCTGTAATTACCATAAAAGAACCGCTAGTTTCATTCAGTTCAATAACGTTAACACTCTTTGCTTTACCACATATTGTATATATAAACCATATAAAATCAGTACTGTATTACAAGGGAAAGCTAAAGAGAGGTTTTTAGCCTGAACCGATGCAATAAATGCAAAAGTACATCTATTTTTTCCGTTGGCGGCGCATTGAAGAACAATACCTGCGAAAGTGCAGGTATTTTGCGCCCGACTCCCTTAGCGGGGACGTTTGCCCTTGAATTCCTGCATTTTTGCAGTTATTTTAGTTCCAACGCTCGGGATGAGCCAAAATACCTGCACTTTTGCAGGTATGCGATCCGAACCGGCTTGTTTTGCACTTGTTTGTGTCGGACGGGGCGGGCATATGACCATTTCGTTTCTTCCCGCATACGATGATCATGAGAAGCGGAGATGATCATGAAAAGTGGATACGAAAGGGGAGGAAATGTCGATGGTCATGACGCCGTCCAGATTTCCGGTGCAGATTCAAACGGTTTCCCGCGTGACGCCGAATGTGCACATCTACGAGCCGCGCGTGGCCGGACTGCCGGACGATGTGCAGAGAAGGATCAATCAAGCGATTGAGGCGCAGGGTCGGCAGCTCATCGCGGAGCAGAAAAAGGTTCAGATCGAAGGAACAACGGAGATGCAAGGCTACTATGAGTTGAAGACGAATCAAAGGAGCGTGCTTAGCCTGATTTTGACGAACTATGCGTACACGCCCCCGATGGCCCACGGCATGACTTACGCCAAATCGCTAACCTTTAACGTGCAAACGGGCCGGGCCTATTCGTTAAAGGAGTTGTTCAAACCGGGCAGCGACTACGTTCGGAGGATTTCCGACCTGATCCGCGCGCAGATCAAAGAGCGGGAGATTCCCTTGCTGGGCGATTTCAAGGGCATTCGTCCCGATCAGGATTACTATATCGCCGACAAGGCGTTGGTTGTTTATTTTCAGCTTTACGAGATTTCTCCGTATTATGTCGGCTTTCCGATGTTTCCGATTTCGGTCTACGCTTTGCAGGATCTTATCGAGGAGAGCAGCCCTTTGGGAAAAATGCTGGCCGATATTTAGAGGTGTGGTGAAAAACGTGGCGTCGCCGCGCCTAGGTCCGGGTTTCCGGTCACCGTTGTCCGTCGAATGAGGGACGAGGAGAATGTCTTCAAGGAGCGGGATGAATGTCTCCGGTCCTTTTTTCCGTGCGATAAAACCGTGCGAAAAAAACGGAAAGTTTATATTCGGTTTATAAAGAGGCGTTAATCTGTGAAAAGGCAAGGGGGTCCGCTGTCGATGCTTCCTGTAAAGCGCCGCACCGCCCGAAGGGCCTTTCCGTCGACCGGCCGTCGGAAGGCCCTCTTTCCTTCGCCGCCCGGCCGTCGGGGAGCGCGGTGAACGACGGGCGGCCGCGGGCCCGGGCGTGATTTTCCGCCCGCCTTTCCGCGGTTCCGCCGGCCTTTCCGCGGTTCCGCCCGCCTTTCCGCGGTGCCGTCCACCTTTCCGCGGTGCCGTCCACCTTTCCGCGGGTCTGCCCGCCTTTCCGCGGTTCCGCCCGCCCTTCCCGGGGCGGGCCCGTTCAGTAGTTCTCCAGGTTGAGCGAACTTCTGTGAAGATCGCAAAATGCCGGGAAATAATCGACAATTTTATCGAATTCTTCCGCCGTGACGACATCCAAATCCTTCAATCGCCGTTCGCGGGCTTTTCTGGCCATCGTTTTCGCCGTGACCACTTCGCCGATTAACTTGTATAATTCGGGTCCCCACTTATTCCCGAAATCGACGTGCATGCGTTCATCCGTAATGTCGTATTCCATTTGAACGGCGGATAAAGCGTCGCCGAATTTCCAGAACGTCTCGGCCGCTTTTCGCTTTTTGCTAAAAGAGCACGATTCCCCGACCATGGTCAGGTGTGAATACATATCCGCAAAGCAGGATTTGATATCTCCCTTGAGCGGCTTGGCTTTAAACCATTGAAAATCTTCGGTTTTAAACCCGAACTGCTGCAATCGCCGCATGCCCATTTGGCTATGTCTGAATTCATCCCACATGTGGCGCGACAAGTCGTAATAGAACGGCAGGGGCATGCGGACCACCCCGTAATACAGATAGGCCAAAGATACGGCGGGCCCTATTTCATTCGCATGAATGAACATCATTTGCCTTGTGTTGTTGTGAAGCGGCGACATTTCGGGGTCCGAATAAATCTGGGACGGTTTCTTCAAGTCGTATATCGGGAATCTGTCTTCCAGAACGGGCTCGTCGGGAACAGGGCCCGCCGGATGCTCCGTGGGATGGGAGGGCCATTTCGTGTCGGCGGACGGTTTTCCGGACACCGTCGCCTGCTGATAGATCTCCCAGATTTGATAGGCATATCGTTCCCATTGAACGAAGGGCTCGGCTCTTTTTCCGCTGTCCAGAGAGGCAAAGCGAAGCTCGCCCTGCAGCCAAAGGGTCAATTCATCGCGATTGATCAAGATTTTACGAATGATATCGTAGGTTGGAGCATCCAGAATCGGGTCCATGACGGTTAACAGATGGTCATATTGTTTGTATTGAGCTTGCACGGCGATATGATAGCCGGCAAGGAAGCAAGGATAGTCGGGGGCCAAAGCCAAACGGTCGAATGCTTCTTCCGTCAACTCGGGGATCCAGTCGTGATCCCCCAAACCTCCGCGCAATTCATTGATCCGCTCGTGCAATTGTTTCATATGCTGATTGTGCAAATAGCTGAAACGGCCGAATTTGACCTTATGCTCATACAGGGATATGGCCGGAATCCAACCCGCCGCGATTCTTGAAAGTTCAAATTCGTTCCATAACAGGTTCTTTAATTTTTCGGCAATATCCACAGGCCGCAAAAAATCGCGCGCCCCATCGTTCCGATGATTTCGATTCCCCTCATCCACATGTTGCGCTTGCATTGAACATCCGCTCCTTCAAGTGAAAGTAATAGTGACAAGTTCAATGTACATCGAATCGTCCAAAGGCGGCTACATCAATCGATGCGGTAACTAACGTTTTTGTTCACTTGTATACGATGCGCTTCATTTTTTTATCCAGGTTCTCCGTGTGGTAGTCGGTGTTCATCCGAAAGTGGTTGGGGCTGTGCCCGGTGAATTTTTTAAAGCAATTGCTAAAGTGGGACAAGCTGTAAAACCCGCATTCGCGGGCGATGTCGGTTAAGGAAAAGTAAGGATCCAGCAGGAGTTTCTTGGCATAATTAATTCGGAGTTGGAGAATATAGTTTATAGGTGAAAAGCCGGTGCTTTTTTTAAACAGATGGCGAAAATGGTCATAGCTGTAGCCTGAAATGCTTGCAAGCTCCGTCAGATTGATGTTTCGGGTAAAATACTGTTCGATATATTTGTTGGCATATTTTAATTTTTCATCGTTTTTTTGGTCGTTCTCGTCCGTGATCAACCGGAGTATATCGATCAGCAAAAGCTGCAGCAAGGTGTTGATCCGCATGGCAAAGTAGCTCTTTTTAGAATCATGCTCCTTTAAAATATCGCCAATTATTGCAAGTAAATTTTGATCGGCGGTATCCTTGAACACCCCGGTCGGAATTTGCATCGTATCCGCATTCCAGAAAAATCCAAAGTAAATGACCTCCGTTTCCGATCTTCGGTATTCGTCGTGGAGGACTTCCGGATGGATGATGGAAAAGCACCCCGGCTCGTAGTCATACCGCCTGCCTCCTATCGTGGTGACGCCTTCGCCGCGCAAATAGTATACGATTTCATAAATAGGATGCGAATGAAAGTTAATGTTGCTGTCTCCTTCGCGCACCGTTTTGTTCAGAAATTGCAGTGTGCTGTTCATCCGTCCGCCGCCCCTTTCCCATTTGTTTAAGAAACATCGTAGGCACCATTTATTATAGCCGAATTTTGCAAATTTCTCACCAAAATGTGCGTATCTATTTTTTTGCCAATCTTACTATAATATAAGCAGGCGCCAGTAACTTTTAGGGGGAATTTATAAATGAGAAAATTCAAACACCTGCTTTTATTCACATGTGCGGTTTGTCTGATGATGGTTTTGGCGGCATGCTCGGGGGAAAATCATTCGGCTTCATCCAAAGACGATTCGCCGTCGCAAACGAACGCTCCATCGCAAACGAATGCGCCGTCGCCATCGTCTGATTCGGGTTCCGCAAACGAAACGGTCGAAATTAATTATTTGGGATCCAAAGTACAAGATCAAATGATGCCGGTTATTGAGGCGTTTGAGGCGGAGAATCCGAACATTAAAGTCAATTATGAATTTGTGCCGTTCGTCAACTATTTCGAGAAGGTCGAAGTGGTGATGGGAGCAAAGTCCTCCGATGTGGACGTGCTCGATGTAGATATAACGGCCGCCTCCAGCTACGCGATCAGGGGGTATGTCGATTACGTCGAGGATTATTTGAGCCCGGGCACCAAGGAATTGTGGGTCCCCAAGCTGGTGGAGGGTCATTCGTATAACGGCAAATTGGTCGGAGCGCCGCTGCACAACGGATCCCAAGTATTATATTTCAACAAAAAGATATTTGACGAGAAGAAAATCCCTTACCTGTCTTCCAAAATTCAAGATCGAATCACATGGGAAGAGCTTGTGGAAATGGCGAAAGCGATGACATACGACAACACGGGCGACGGGCAGACGGATGTATACGGTTTCAGTTTTGACCAGATCAGCCGTGGCTATCAAACGTTGCCGATTGCTTTTGGACTGGGCGCCCAGCCTTTAAGCGAGGATGGATTGAAAGCTTCCGGCTACACCAATTCGCCTGAGATGGTTCAAGCGGGACAATTTTATTACGATTTATTTAACACCTGGAAAATCAGTCCCAAAATCAGCTTTAGCGAATCGCGCGAATTTTTCAATACCGGACGAGTCGCGATGTTTATCGGCAGTCCGCAGTTAGTCAATCCGTTTACCAAAGCCAACGTTGATTTCGGCATCGCCCCGTTTCCTTATTTTGCGGGTAAAGAAGTGGCGACGCCAACGGGCGCTTGGGCGCTGGGGATCGCGAAAAATTCCGCAAAGAAAGAAGCGGCCGCCAAATTTATTGAATTTGCAACGGCGGGGAAGGGGTCGCAAATCTGGATTGAATTATCGAATAATCTGTCGGCGTTGACTGCTGAAGTCGATAAAATAGAAAATGATCCCGCCAATGACCAATTTCCGCAAGTCGCTCTTAAAATCAGCGCGTACGAGTCCAAAAACACCGCGGTCAATCGCCCCAAATCGCCGGGATTTCTGGAATGGGAAGCGAGATATACCAAGGCGTATGAGGACATCAAGAACGGCGCTGCTCCCAAAGCGGCTTTAGATGCGGCCGTGGTTGAAATGGATCGGTTATTGGAGAGATATTCCAAATGAAGTCGCGTTTTGTTCCCTATCTATTTTTAATTCCGGCTTTTCTTGGGCTTTTCATCTTTAAGCTGATTCCCATCGTTGTATCGTTCGTTGAAAGCCTATACCAACATTAATATATTGGCGCCAACAAGATTTTTGT
>CAYYCV010000089.1:12557-17823 GCA_964470405.1 uncultured Caryophanales bacterium | reverse complement strand
GAAATGAAATGTATCGGGCTATATGTAAAGGTTAAATGCACGAATGAAGTCATAGAAACGATAGGTAGAAGTCATGTGTGAAAATTATAGTTACGAAAATAGTTTCGTTAATTTTTTAGAATATACGAAAAATTTAACGAAATATAATTCCATTTTCTGAAAGAAAAAAAGATTGAAATAAGAGTATCGTTGTTTTATACTGTATACGTTAAGATATAGATAATAAAAGAATAATCCCTTTTCAAATTATCATTAAACACGTTACGAAAATTTTCGTAAAAATTTAAATAATTGAATTTACGAAATTAAAATCGATATGTTTCGTTGAAAGCGATTTCGATTTTGGCAGGAAAGGAGGGGAGGCTGAAGCAAGGAACGTCATGATCGGCAAGACATTAAAGCGAATGAGAAAGGAGTAAGAGTAATGTTGGGTTTGAAAAAAAGAATGATAGGTTCGGTCGGAGTATCTCTCCTGTTGGTTTTATCCATGTTTTTTACTTTTATGGGCACGGCGATGGCCGCTACGGTGACGGTGGGGTCCGGGAGCTACACGAATACGCTGCCGGCCGGCGCGGCAGGTCCTCCGGCAACCATATACAAAACGGCGGCTGTAACGGGGGCGATGCCGACCAACGACTGGTGGAGTTCGTTGGCTTTTACGCAATACTCCGAGGCGATGTTTCCCCATCCGTTGAGCGTCAAAGCGGGATCGGGCGGCCTGGGCGTCGGCTACCCCAATCAAACGGCGTCGGGCAACGGCATATTCGGGACGTACGTAAGCGATTTTACGTTGGGTTCCACCGCAACGAGCAGCTTTCCGGATACGCGCGTGGACGGTTTTTCCGATTGGACGGTTTCGATGCTGTGGAATAACGGCGCGGGCGGGACGATGCGCGTGACCGCCGGACATGGGCTTCCCTTCATTTACAGCACCTATGCGGGCGGAAATCCAAAGCTCACCTTCAGCGCCGCTCCTGCCGTCTGGTCGGGGAGCGCTTCATCCAGCGTTTTGGGGGTGACGGTAAACGGGCATCATTACGCTTTGTTTGGCGCGACGGGAACCACTTGGTCGGGAATCGGCACATCGAGCCTGACGAATCAATTGAACGGCAAAAATTACTTTTCCGTGGCCGTATTGCCGGACAACACCCAGGCGACGCTGAATGCTTTCAAAGCTTATGCGTACTCGTTTGTGACGGATACCCAGGTCAACTGGTCGTATGCCGCTTCCACAAGCAAAGTGTCCACGACCTATTCCGTTACGACGCAGGCGATGGAAGGCGCGCAAAGCGGCACGATCATGGCGCTGTATCCGGCCCAGTGGAAACATACCTCCGCCTCTTTGCTGTCCTATGCGTACAACAGTATTCGCGGCACAATGAAAACGGTTGCGGGATCATCTTTTACAACCTCGTTGACGTATCAGGGGATTTTGCCTTTCCTGCCGGCGGTCGGGAGCTACGATTCATCCACATTGACCGGTTTGGTGGAGGCTGTCCGCACGGAAGGAAATCACACGATCGGCGGAACGGACACGTACTGGCTGGGCAAATATCTCGGTCGTATCGCCAATCTGCTGCCGATTGCACAACAGGTTGGCGACAGCGCGGCGGTCAGCAATTTTGAATCGTATTTGGAAACGACGTTAAGCAACAACTTTGTGGCGGCCGGAAAATCGAAAGATCTGTTTTATTACGATTCCAACTGGAAAACGTTGATCGGCTACCCGGCCAGCTACGGTTCGGATACGTCGCTCAACGATCATCACTTCCATTACGGCTACTGGATTCGGGCGGCGGCCGAGGTGGCGCGAAACAACCCGACCTGGGCCTCGTCATCGAATTGGGGCGGGATGGTCGATCTGCTGATTAAAGATATCGCCAACTGGGACAGAACGGATACCCGTTTCCCGTTTTTGCGCAATTTTGACCCTTATGCGGGGCATTCCTGGGCATCCGGCGACGCCATATTCGCGGACGGAAACAACCAGGAGTCGTCCTCCGAAGCGATCAACGCCTGGGCGGGCCTGATTCTTTGGGGCGAGGAAACGGGAAATACCGCCATTCGCGATCTGGGGATTTATCTTTATACGACGGAAGTCAACGCCGTCAATCAATACTGGTTCAATATCGACGGAACGAACTTCAAGTCCGGATACAATCATAATTACGCCTCGATGATTTGGGGCGGAAAAACCACCTATGAAACCTGGTTCTCCGCCGACCCGCAGGCCATTCGGGGAATCAACGTGCTGCCGGTGACCGGGGCTTCGACGTACCTGGGCTACAACCCCTCGTATTCCGCCTCGTTTATTTCGCAACTGCAATCCGAACGGGGTTCGAACCAGTGGTCGATGTGGCCGGATATTTTTTGGGAATATCAGTCCCTCTACGATGCGTCCGGCGCGATCAATCTGTACAATGCGAATTCGGGCTACACTCCCGAGGACGGCGAAACCAAAGCGCATACGTACAGCTTCCTGTACAACATGCAAGCTTTGGGGCAAGTCGATGCGAGCGTCACGGCCAACATTCCGACTTACGGCGTTTTCAAGAAGGGATCGACCCGCAATTACGTGGCTTACAACGCGGGAACGTCGGCCGTCACCGTCAATTTCTCCGACGGCCAAACTTTGCAGGTGCCGGCAGGGCAAATCGCCTCCACTCTGGGCGCCGTTAGTCCGACCGCGCCCATCATCAGCGGCCTGAGCCCGTCCTCGGGCACCGCCGGGTCCGGCGTGACGATCAGCGGGTCGAATTTCGGCAGCGCGCAGGGCAGTTCGACGGTGAAGTTCGGAACGACGACCGCCACGGTCAGCAGTTGGTCCGATACGTCGATCGCCGCAACGGTGCCGGGCTCGCTGTCGGCGGGGAACTATAGCGTCACGGTCTCCACCGGCGCGGGAACGAGCGGCGGCGCGTCGTTTGCGGTGACGTCCGCTCCCCCGGCCGGCGATTATACGCAAAGTCCGTCGCAGCCGAATGCGAACACGTTGAAAATCACCTTTACCCCGACCGGCTCATCCAATTTCGTGATTTTGCATTTCAGCACGCCGGCGCTGTACGGCGGGGCTCAGCAAAATGTGTACATGACCCAGTCGGGCTCGTCGTGGACGTATTCCATTTCGCCTCTGAGCGCGGGCAATGCGGTCACGTATTCGTTTACCTACACGAAGAACGGGACGCAGCAGCCGGAAACGCAACAGTATATTTATACGTTTCAATCGGGTTCCGGCGGCACGCCCGTCATCAGCGGCCTGAGCCCGTCTTCGGGCACCGCCGGGTCCGGCGTGACGATCAGCGGCTCGAATTTCGGCAGCGCGCAGGGCAGTTCGACGGTGAAGTTCGGAACGACGACCGCCACGGTCAGCAGTTGGTCCGATACGTCGATCGCCGCAACGGTGCCGGGCTCGCTGTCGGCGGGGAACTATAGCGTCACGGTCTCCACCGGCGCGGGAACGAGCGGCGGCGCGTCGTTTGCGGTGACGTCCGTCCCGACCGGCGATTATGCGCAAAGTCCGTCACAGCCGAATGCGAACACGTTAAAAATCACCTTTACCCCGACCGGTTCGTCCAATTACGTGATTTTGCATTTCAACACGCCGGCGCTGTATGGCGGGGCTCAGCAAAATGTGTACATGACCCAGTCGGGCGCGTCATGGACGTATTCCATTTCGCCTTTGAGCGCGGGCAATACGGTCACGTACTCGTTTACCTATACGAAGAACGGAACGCAGCAGCCGGAGACGCAGCAATATTCCCACGTATTCCAGTAGAAAAGACAAGAGGCGGCTGTTTGCCGCTGCGAGTCCGTCAGGGCTGTCCCCAAAGGTCTGCATGAGACCGGAGGGGGCAGCCCTCGTTTTATTTTCAAACCGCCTATTGCATTATGTGTATTAAGTGATATAATACACTCATGACGTCAAAGGAAAATCGGAGGAGGATTCGTTTGAACGAAGTACAGGTTGGCAGGATGCGCTTCTTGCTTGACTTAAGTCAGCCTTTATACGAGCAGGTCCTCAACCAGGTAAGAAGTTCGATTGCGAAAGGAGAAATGGATTTGGGCGACAAGATTCCTTCGGTTCGGGAGCTGGCGCAGGGGTTGAAGATCAACCCCAACACGGTCATGCGCGCTTACCAGGAGCTGGATCGGGAGGGCTTGACGGAAACGCGGAGGGGGCAGGGAACGTTTATCACTTCCGACGTCGGCAAGGTGGAACGCGTACGCCGCCATTTGGCCGCATTGGCGGTGGACCGTTTTTTTGAAAAAATGTGGAGCCTGGGCTATACCGTAGACGAGATCGAACAAATCGTGCGCGCGAAAGGAGGAGAGAGACGATGACGAATATTGTCGTCAAGGCGGAGCATATTTCCAAGACGTACGGAAAGATTCGGGCGTTGGACGATTTGGAAATCCGGGTTCCGGAATATTCCGTCACGGCCATCCTGGGGCCGAACGGCGCCGGCAAATCAACTTTTTTTCGCATGATCAGCGGCATGGTCGCTCCCGACAGCGGCCGTCTCGAGGTGCTGGGGCGGAAGCCCGGCTGGAGGCTGAACCGTTCCATTGCCTACCTCCCCGACCGGGCCCGATGGTACGGCGAGCAAACGGTAAAGCAAGCGCTGGCATGGGCCGGGCGATTGCTCCCCGATTTCAACCGGGAGCGGGCATGGTCGCTGGTTCGGGCGATGGGGCTGTCCGCCGATATGAAAGCGGGGGACATGTCGCGCGGGCAGGAAGCCCGGCTGATGCTGGCGATTTGCGTGGCCAGGGACGTTCCGTTCATCGTTCTGGATGAGCCTTTCGCCGGGATCGACCTGATTTCCCGCGAACGGATCGTTTCGGTGCTGATCGATTCGCTCAGTGAAAGAAAACAAACGGTCCTGATCAGCACGCATGAGATCGGACAGACGGAAAGCCTGTTCGATTACGCCGTCTTTCTTTCCGAAGGCCGCGCCCGGCTGGCCGGAGACGCGGAGCAATTGCGGGCGGAATACGGCTCGATGGAAACCATATATCGCCGGTTATTTCAATAAGGAGGTGAAGCGGGAATGACTACCGGAACGTTCGGTTATTTGTTGAAGCATGAGATCGATTGGAGAATCCGGAGCAAGTATTTGAGCCCGTGGGCCCTGTTTTATATCGGCCTCGCCGTCCTTCTTCTGTTTGCGGTTGCAACGGTTTGGGGCCACGATCCGGGCTTCAATCCGCAGTATTTCATGTATTTGAGCTTTGGCTATACTTTTTTTGTATTCGTGATAATGAT
>CAYYCV010000089.1:0-12547 GCA_964470405.1 uncultured Caryophanales bacterium | reverse complement strand
ACCATCGGCTGGTGGAGCACGCTGCCGTACTCGCGCGCCCGCTTGCTGTTCGCCAAATGGATCGCCGCCTGCGCGAAGGGGATTGCCCTGCTTGCCGTATTTTCCGTGGTGGTGGTGCTGTTGACGCTGTATGACATGGCGCTGTACGGCGGAGGCGCGGAAACGCTGATCCGGTTTCTTCAGACGCTTTGGGTGTTTTATTGCGCGCTTTTGGGGATTACGCCTTTGATGGTGTCCCTGGGGCTTCTGACCGCCGTGGTCGGCCAGTCCAAGGCAAAGCCGCTGACGCCGCTGTTATGGCTCTGCTTCGTTGCTGCCGGAAACGCGGTGAACTGGAGTTCCATCATTTCCATAGACCCTTTGAGCGGTCAGTATTCGGTCGCTTTTACAAGCGGCTTGAAATGGGTTGTTTTCCTGTCCTGGGCCGTGGTCATACCGATTTTTTTACTGGCGGCGCGGATTGTGGGCAAACATTTGAAATTTTAATCGGGCGGAGGGATATAACACATGGAATGGGCGATCGATATTCAAGGTTTGGAAAAAAAATACGGAAATCAGGCCGCGCTGCGGGGGATTTCGTTTGAAGTGTCGCAGGGAAGCTGCTTTGGTCTGCTCGGGCCGAACGGGGCGGGGAAATCCACGACGATGAAAATTTTGTCCGGCTTGGTGGAACCCGACTCCGGCGTCGTCTCCGTATTCGGAATGGACATTCGCCGCTCGGCGGACCAGATCAAGGAAAGGCTGGGCTATGTGCCGCAGTCGATCACGCTGTACGAAAAATTGAGCGCGGCGGAAAATTTGGCTTTTTTCGGGGAGATGTACGGCATTCGCGGGGCGGAATTAAGGCGTCGGATGGGGGAGGTCCTGGAACAGGTCGGGTTATCCGACCGGGCGAAGGATGCCGTCGGCACTTTTTCGGGCGGAATGAAGCGGAGAATCAACTTTGCCGCGGCCATGCTGCATCAGCCGCAGTTGATCATTCTGGATGAGCCGACGGTGGGGATCGACCCGCAATCGCGCAATCATATTTTTGAATTGATTCGTCATTTGAAGGATGCCGGGGTCACGATCGTTTACTCCACTCATTATATGGAGGAGGTCGAAACGATTTGCGACGATCTGGCAATCATTGACCGCGGGCAGGTTATCGTGCAGGGCGCGTTGGACCGCGTCATCGACCAATTCGGAAGCCAGGCCGTGTATTTGGAAGCCGACGCCGCGCTGCGGTTGGAGGATTTGGCGGATTTGGGCGACGCCGCGCCGCGCGGGCGGGGATGGCTGTTCGATAGCCATTCGGCGCTGGATACGCTGGCCCGCATCGCTTCCGAATGCAAGCGGAGGGCTTGGTCCGTCAAGCAATTGGAAATCGTCCGGCCCTCGCTGGAAACGGTGTTTCTGTCATTGACCGGAACGACGCTGCGCGACGAATAACGCACGGAAAGAGAGAGGGGAAATCACGATGGCGCTCAACCTTGCAAGAAAGGAATTAAAACTGTTGTTGAAGGAGAAAGGAACGTTTTTCTGGCTGCTGTTGATGCCCATTTTGTTCATCGTGTTGTTCGGCTCGGCGTTGAATCACATCGGGGACGAGGCGATTTCCGTTCCCTACATCGATCAGGATCAGACGCCGGCCTCGCAATCGTTTCTCGACGATCTGGCCGCCAAAAGCGGGTTCGTCCTGCAGAGCCGGTCGCCCGAACGCTTGGAGGAGCAGCTCGATCAGATCCGCAACGGGAAAAGCCTGGCGCTGATCGTCATCCCGAAAGGGTTCGGCGGCGGTTTGGCGTCCGATGCGAGCCGGCCGACGATCGAGTTGTATCGGGACGCCGCTTCCGAGTCGGCGACGGCGCCGATTCGCGCCGTGTTGGAAAACATGGACAACGCTTATCGCGAATCCAAAATCAGCGGCGTTCTGGGCGCCGCCGGCATAAGCGACGCGGAGCGCGAACAGTTGCTTGCGCCGCCGTTCGATATCCGGGATCACCGGGAGAATGCCGTTTCCTTCGATATGGTTTCGCAAGTGGTGCCGGGATATACGGTGATGTTCGTATTCTTCGTCATCATCAGCATGATTCGCCGGTTTATTTCGGACAAGGAATCGGGAATGACGGCGCGGCTGCGCAGCACGCGGATGTCCCCGCTCACGTACTTGCTGGGCATGTGGATTCCGTACTTGATCGTGGTATTGGTGCAGTGCGCCGTGTTGCTGGCCTTCGGCCATGCCGTCTACGGGGTGAACCTGGGCGATTTGGGCGCGATGGCCGCGATCGTGTTCGTGCTCGCTATTTGCGGGACCGCCTTTGGGCTTGCCCTGTCCGTGTGGGTGAAAAGCCAAAATCAGGGCCTGGCTTTTACCCAGTTGATCGCCATGGGCGGCGCCGTCTTGGGCGGGCTTTGGTTCCCGGTCGATCTGATGCCGAAGACGATGCAGACGATCGGGCATTTCACCCCGCAGTATTGGGCGCAGAAAAGCTTGCTGGACGTCATGGTTCGCGGCGCCCATCTCGGCGCCGTGTGGCCTTCCCTAGCGATGCTGGCCGTGTTCGCCGCCGTCGGCTTGGCGATCGCTCTGCTGCGATTCAACCGGTTTGTCAAAACGGCGACCAACTGACGGCCGGCCGGACAAAGCCTATTTTTTCGTCTGGTTGGCCGCCGGAACGACGCCAAGGTATTCCTCCAGCGTCTCTTGCTTGTCGGCGATCGCTTTGGCCGTCTCCACGCCGACGTAACGCAAATGCCACGGTTCGTACTGGTAGCCGGTGATGCTTTCTTTTCCTTCCGGGTAACGGATGATAAATCCGTATTCGGGCGCGTGTTCGGCCATCCACAGCGCTTCCTTGGAGCCGGCGAAACAGTCGCTTGCGGCGCACTTGCCGTCGCTGCCGGAAACGTCGATCGCCAGCCCCGTCTCATGCTCGCTCGTACCCGGCAGCGCGCTGTAGGTGCGGGCCTTTTCCAGCCCGTCCTGCTTCACGTACCTGTCGAACAGCGCCTTTTGCGTGGCGTGCGAACGATAGGCGGACGCGCCGGCCAGGTAGACGCCGTCCTCCTTGGCCGCGTCGAACATCTGCTTCAACGCTTCGGCGGCGGGCTTGCGCATCATCCGCTTCTCGATTTTTTCCTCAAAAATAAAAGGAACATCGGGGTAGACCAGATCGTCCGGTTTATACTCCTCGGGCAATTTGAAATGTTTGTTGACCAGAACGTCGATGCTGTCCGGGTTGGCCGCCACCTGCAAAGCCTGCTCCGGATCGGCCCCGGCGTTGTTTTTTTTGCCCGCGTCGGCCTCGGCGCCGGATGCGCCGGACGGGTCGGACGAGGAATTCGCGGGAGCGTTCGCCGCGTCCGGCGTGTTTTCGGCGGGAGCCCCCGTGTCCGGAGAGCCGGCTAACGTCGGCTGTGGTTTTGCCGCATCCGAAGAAGGAGCGGGGAGGTCCGGTTTTTCGGCGTTGGGCGTGCCGGTGTGGCTTCCGCATCCCGCCAGCAGGACGATGGCTGCGGCGAATGCGAACAAAGCGGTTGTAAGCTTGAACATGGGTTTCCCTCCTACAGGAATGCACTTCTTTTATAAAAGAGACGAGAATCATCGAAAAAAGTTTTGCCGGGGAAGAAATATTCGTGGAAGGATCAACTGAAAAAAGGATTTTCAAAAATCATGTTGAATAATATTATATTCTAAATGATTTTCGATTCATTACGTCATCTCATCATGTCATCATGTTCAGACTCGACTCGCATTCTGTAAAAGTATGTCTACGGAGGGTAGGATGAATGAGCGGTAACCTGAAGCAATTTTGGACGGATCGCCGGGTGCTTTTTATTTCTTTCATGTTCGTTGTGTACGTTTGTTTTTCCGTTTTTACGCCCGGCAGCAGATGGACATGGATCGCAATCATGGCGGGGGTTTTGTTTTTTTTCTTTGTCGAATATTTCACCCATCGGTTTATTCTTCACGGATATTTCGCAAAAGTGATGCCCAATGCGTATAAAGGCCACGAGGATCATCATGATCATCCGAACGAACTCGCTTATATGCTCACGCCGAATGGATATAATGTACCGTTGCACCTTGTTTTTTGGGCGGTGTTTTCGGCGGCTTTGTGGAACATTCATCTGGGGAGCGCCGTGATGGTAGGAACCTGCGGGTATCAGCTTTATTACGAATGGACGCATTTTGTCTCCCATCGCCCGATTAAGCCTTTGACGCCCTGGGGCAGATGGATGAAAAAATATCACCTGCTGCACCATTACAAGCATGCCGATTATTGGTTCGGCGTGACCAATTCCGCTTTGGACAAAGTGTGCGGAACGTATGCTTCGCCGAAATCGCCGGAGGTTTCCCAGACGAAAAGGCAACTCCATTCCTGAATACAAATTGCGGTGAAATGATGAACAACCGGATTGCGGTCAACAAAACGATCATATCCCTTGGGGGCTTGGCCATTGTTCCGCTGTTGGGGGCGGTGTACTATGCGCTGAACCGATCGAGGCGAACGATTCATATGGATTATATGGCGATTGACGAGAAGATTCCTTTCGTCAAGGTGTTTATCATCCCATATATGAGTTGGATGCCGTTTATTTTGTCGACGCTGGTTTATTTTTGCCTGAAGCACCGCAAACTTTACTATCGGGTCCTTGGCGTTTATACGGTCAACGTGCTGCTGTGCTATGCGATTTTTTATTTTTACCCGACGACGGTGCCGAGGCCCGATCTGACGGGGGACGGTCTGCTCGATGAATTTGTGCGCTGGATGTATACCCAGGATGAACCGTATAATTGTTTTCCCAGCATTCATGTGATGACGAGCTATTTAATGTGGATTTACGCGGTGCGGCATCAATCGACAACAGCGGCGGCGAAGGGGTGGATCAGCCTGTTCGCGTTTTTCATTATCGTCTCCACCGTGTTGGTGAAGCAGCATTCTGTTCTCGATGTTGCGGGCGGCATCGCTTTGGCGGAAATTTCGTATCGAATAAAGGAGATTGTGAGGAAATGAATCATAAAAGTTTTATCGGAGAAGTATGGGGTTGGTTCAAGCTTCTGGTCATCGCTTTTGCCGCTGCCATGCTGATCAACGCTTTCGTTGTTCAGGCTTATCGGGTTCAGGGGCAGTCGATGCTGCCCACGCTGCATAACGACGACTACACCGTGCTGTACAAGCTGAGCGGCGCTTACAAGTACGGCGATATCGTCGTGATTGACAGCCGTCTGGACCAACATCGCACCCTTCTCGACGATTTGAAGGAAAACGGCATGATCGCGCTGATCACCGGCGAGCAGGATGAGCATCTCTGGATCAAGCGGGTGATCGGGCTGCCCGGCGATACGCTGGAATTCGATGGGAACCGATTGTACCGCAACGGCCGGCTTTTGAACGAATCGTACATCAATGAACAGATGACGGATGTGTCCGATCGGAAGATCACGGTTCCGCCGGGTCATATTTTTGTGATGGGGGATAACCGCAATCACAGCTCGGACAGCAGGGTCATCGGCAGCATTCCGTTGGGCAACGTTTTGGGCAAAATGATTTTCAAAAAATGATATTCTTTGGTAAACTGGTTCAAGGGGCGCACAAGGGCGTCCTCTCATCGCGAGATGAAGTCGGGAACCACGCAAACATTGAGGGAGGAAAAGGAAATGAAGTTTTTTCTGGACACGGCAAACATCGAGGAGATTAAAAGAATCAATCGAATGGGTCTGTTGGACGGGATTACGACAAACCCAACGTTAATTGCCAAAGAAGGCCGTTTGTTCAAGGAGGTCATTCAGGAAATCTGCGCGGAAGTCAAAGGGCCGGTCAGCGCCGAAGTGGTGGGTCTGACGGTCGATGAGATGCTGAAGGAAGCGCATGAGCTGGCCGGCTGGGCACCGAACGTCGTGATCAAGCTGCCCATGACGGAAGCAGGCCTGGAAGCGACCCACAAGCTGAGCGAAGAGGGGATCCAGACGAATGTGACCTTGATTTTCAGCGCGGCCCAGGGGTTGATGGCAGCCAAGGCGGGAGCGACCTTCATCAGTCCGTTTGTCGGCCGGATTGACGATATCGGAACGGACGGTATGCAATTGGTCCAGGATTTGAAGACGATCATGTGCAATTATCAGTTCAAAACCGAGATCATCGTCGCCAGCGTCAGGAATATCATCCATGTGGAGAGAGCGGCCGTCGCCGGCGCGGATATCGCGACCATTCCCGGGACGGCCCTGCCGAAGATGTGGAGCCACCCGCTGACGGATATCGGGATCGAGCGCTTCCTCCAGGATTGGGAGAAAGTGCCGAAGAAC
Source organism: uncultured Caryophanales bacterium (assembly GCA_964470405.1). Lineage (GTDB taxonomy): Bacteria > Bacillota > Bacilli > Paenibacillales > CAYYCV01 > CAYYCV01. Next base: position 6,258 of record CAYYCV010000089.1, on the reverse strand, counting down.
TGACGGCTCGCCGCGGGAAAGCGCGGCGGCGTGCGGGCGCAGCCCGAAGGCGATAAAATGCGGCGCAGACTGACCGATGCAAACGGAATGCGGCGCAGGCTGTGCCGATGCAAACGGAGTGTGGCGCAGGCTGTGCCGATGCAACCCAATTGCGAGCAGGCCATCCAGAACGCAGTTCAAGTGCGGTTTACAGCGTGAAAAACGCGGTAGGCCGCATTTTTTTGCGATAGTCGAACGATGTTTGCTTGTTTTACTCGAATGCCCGGGGTTTATATTAAATATAAATCGCTTGCCGGTGGTTCCCTCCAAAATGATGCGGTCCGAATCTTTTTGATTGCCTTCCCTGCCCCATCCTTTGTCGGTGTGTCGAACTCCTCGAAAAAAACCGTTTTATTACGTGCGTCCATCATATGGAACAAAACGGCTCTCTGTTGATCGTCGAGCTTTACGCCGGCGTACAGGCTAGTTTTGCTGTCCCCGACCGTGCCGCACCAAATGTTGGAATCCATTATGTCGTGCACTCCCGGAGAGGGAGAGGCCTCTTTATCAATCTCCGTTTTCTTTTTCGAAGGAAGCTTGTTGTATGCCTCCTCCGACCCAATCTCATCGCACGATGGCGCGTTCGTCGATGCATCGCGTTTACAGGATTGCGGTGAAGGTTCCCGGTTGGTGAAGGTTCTCGTTTTTGTATGACAAAACATACACGAGGACGTGGTTGTGAGCGGGCAGAAGTCATGTTTGTATGATTTTTCATACGGGCAGGCGGTGGATTGGCGCCGAACCTACGGATTTTGTATGGAGAATCGTACAAACCGGCCGAATTTAATGGAGAATCGTTCCGCGTTATACGATGTTTCACACAAAGTATTGAAAACGGGTACAAGGTGCTGAAAAATATGGAAGGCTGGAATAGAACGCTGCATAGTGAGGCACAGTGCGCAAATTGCGAAAACTGACACAAACGGGTGCCAAACTGGCGCAATGGTGCCAAATCGAAGCAAGCCGGTGCCAAATCGACACAAATGGGTGCCAAGTCAGCGCAAGTCGGCGCAAGCCGGTGCCAAGTCAGCGCAAGCTGGTGCCAAACTGGCGCAAGCTGATGAAGCGCGCTCGAACCTGCGCCGTCCGGAGGAAAAAGGGAGGCGGCAGGAATACCTGCAAAAGTGCATCTTTTTGTAGGCCGGAACGGGTCTTTTTTGAAAATTCCTGCTTTTGTGCAGGTATTTCGAAGCATCCTGCTTCATTTTGACGTGAGCGCGCAGAATGCCTGCATTTTTGCAGGAATTTGGCCTCTTGGCTATCCGGCGGGCGCCAAAAGATGTATCATTGCAGGTATTTCAGCCCAATGAGGCCGCCCCACCCCTTAATCGCGAAAACAGTCCGACACATGTTTCCGACACATGTTCCGACACATCTAAAGAGAATGCTTTTCGACCCTCACGATTTGATTTTGATCGTCCACGAATACCACTTTAGGCTCCAGATCACTCAATTCCCTTTCTTCCAACCATCCCATGCTCAGAATGATGACGAGATCGCCCGGTTCGAACAGCAGAGCGGGAGGGCCGTTCAGGCATATTTTACCCGACTTTTCCGGCGCCGGCAGGGCGTAGGTTTTCCACCTTGCCGCATTTTTCAAGCTGGTGATTTGTACCATTTCATACGGCAGGATCCCGGCGTGCTTCATCAACAGGGAGTCGATCGTCACGCTTCCTACGTAGTTGAGATCGGCCTCGGTGACTCGGGCCCGATGAATTTTTCCTTTGCACATCAAGCGCTGCATTTCCCGAACTCCCCTTTTCCAGAAAAAGATGCTGATCACCGTTTCAGTTCGGACCCCTTCCTGTCTCGGACTCCTTCCCGACTCGGATCACTTCCTGCCAATGTATGACGTTTGCCGGAGAACGGTCCCCGGCATGCGCCCAAACCGGGGCAGATTAGGTAACAGCCGTTCCTCATTCAAGCCCACGATGTGTATTGTAAAAGTGATGGGAAACGAAGCGATATTGGATGGAAACCAAGCCGCTTTTTGTCGGGAATATGCAAAGGAGGCACAGGTTCAACATGAAAAATTTTTGGTTGTCCTGCACCAAATGTTTCTCCAAATTTCCTTTTGAGCTGAAGGGGAAATGCGCGTGCGGCGGTACGTTCGTTGTCGAGTATGATCTGGAGCAGGCCGCCCATGCGTTCCATAAGGACCCGTTGCCGAAACGCGATCCGTCGATGTGGAGATATCACGAGCTGCTTCCGGTGAAAGATCGGGATTGCATCGTCACCCTGGGAGAAGGCGGCACGCCGCTGTTGCGGCTTCCCCGGCTGGAACGGAAGCTTCCCTTGAAACGGCTGCTGCTCAAAAGGGAGGAGCAAAATCCCACCGGCAGCTTTAAAGCGAGAGGGTTCTCCGCGGCGATATCCCTGCTGAAAGAAAGGGGCGTGGATAAGGTTTCCGTCCCGTCCAACGGCAATGCGGCCTCCGCCTTAGCCGCCTACGCTGCCCGCGCGGGGATGACAGCCTATGTATTTATTCCCGCGGATTGTCCGCCTCTGATCGTGGAGGAGTGTTTTCATTACGGTGCGCATACTTATCAGGTCGACGGAATGATTCACGATGCAGCCAGGCTGGTCGAGGAAGGAGAGAAGCGGCAGGGCTGGTTTAATGTCGGCACATTGCGGGAGCCCGGGAGGGCCGAAGGCAAAAAAACGATGGGATTGGAATTGGCCGAACAACTCGGTTGGACCGCGCCGGATGTTATCATCTACCCGACAGGAGGAGGCTCCGGGATCATCGGATTGTGGCGCGCTTTCCTTACGCTGCGGGAGATGGGATGGATCAAAGGGGAACTGCCCCGCCTGGTCAGCGTCCAGGAAAGCGGCTGCCAACCGATCGTCGATGCGTTCAAGCGCGTATCCGAAGTGGTGCCCTGCGGCGGGGAAGTCCGAGCCATGCCTACGGGCCTTCGCGTTCCGCAGCCCCCGGACGGGGATTTGATCGTCTCGATTTTGCGCGAAACCGGCGGGACCGCGGTGGCTGTCGAGAGCGATGAAATCGTGGCGGCCCAGAGGATGTTGGGGCTGCAGGGCGTTTCCTCCTCGCCGGAAGGGGCGGCGACGTGGGCCGGCCTGGTCCGGCTGTGCGATCAGGGGTGGATCGGGAAGAACGATACCGTTGTTCTTTTCAATACTTCGCATGCGATGAAATATTTGTCCTCGGATTACAAGCCTCGCGTGCCTGTCGTGCGAGATTACGCGAATTGGCAGCATTTATTCGTTTAAGAAAGCGGGGATTCAGAGATGTCAGGAAAATGGAGATTGCATCGCTTTTTTTCGCGCCATCGCCGCATACGCGCCCATCTGCCGGAGACCGCCATATTCAATCGCCGGACGCTGCGCCGTTTTCTCCGTCGATACCCCTCCGTATATATCAAGCCCAACGGCGAACATATGGGCCGGGGCATCATCAAGGCGTGGCGGACCGGGGCCGGGTTTCGGTTTGTTCAGGTACGGAGCAGGCCGCAAACCGCCGCGTCGGCGGATGAATTGTTCACGAAAATCAGACGGCGGCACGGATCGGGAAGCATGATCATTCAAAAAACGGTGGACCTGGCCCGCTTAAAGGGGCGTCCCTTCGATATTCGGGTGATGATGATGCGGGGAGGATCCGGGCGCTGGGAGTATGCCGGGATGCTGGCGAAGGTGGCCGGAAAAGGAAGTGTCATCACCAACGTGGCGAGAGGAAAGGGCTATGCGCTGAAGGTCGAGCGGGCGTTGGCCGAATCGCAGCGCGTATCCGCCGAAAAAATCGGGCGGCTCAAAGCGGACATGGTCCGTCTAAGCCGTCTCATATGCGAATTTTCCCGGCATTACAAGCATTCTTCCCAAATCGGCATCGATCTGGCCGTCGACCGGAACCAACGCATCCGCATCATCGAAGTCAATTTCGATATTCCTTCCCACGCCCTGTTTGCCAGATTGGATGACAAGAGGTATTACAGGAACATTAAAAGGCTGGAGGCGGCCTATCGCCGAAGAAAATCAAAGCGCGCGAAATAAAATTTGAAAAAACGGGCAGGATGGTGCAATATAGGAAGTGCAAGGCCGTGGCCGTGTGGGGCAGAATTGTGGGAGGCCGTCAAAGATGATCAAATTCGTAATGAAGTCGCTTATACTGGTCTACCGCAAGGGGATCTCTCCGCTAAAGCCGCCGACTTGCCGGTTTTATCCGAGCTGCTCCGAATACGCGCTGCAATCGATCGAGACGCACGGACCGTTCAAAGGCTCCGTGCTGGCGGTGAAACGGATCTGCAAATGCCACCCGTTTCACCCCGGCGGCTACGATCCCGTTCCGCCGCGTGAAGCTCCGCCGCGCGAACGGACGGATGAGGGCCGGGAGCGCCGGGCAAGCCAAACTTGACATGCGCGGCTTGAATTCGGTATATTTTGCATAGAAGCAACGAATCGTTCAAATCCATTCCAATGAAGGGATAAGTACACGAAAACCGCCTATGACAGAGAGCCGGGCGAGCTGAAAACCGGCATAGGACGGATTGTGGAACATGGTCCCGGAGGATCCGCCTTCGAGTCATGCCCGATGTTCTGCCGCGGGCGCATGAGGGGGCGGCGCGTTCCGGCGTTAGCGGAAAAGTCGTTTGACTTTGGAAGCCCTTCGGCCGCGAGGCTGCGGGGGAATTTGGGTGGTACCACGTGAGAAACGCTCTCGTCCCATAACGGACGGGAGTTTTTGTGTTTTATAAACGAAAAAGGGGGTCCCGATATGGATCGACAAAACCGTACGTTTTTTATTACAACGCCGATTTATTACCCGAATGACAAGCTGCACATCGGACATGCCTACACGACCGTGGCCGGCGACGCGATGGCCCGATACAAGCGCCTGCGCGGTTACGATGTGCTGTATTTGACGGGGACGGACGAGCACGGGCAAAAAATAGAGCGGAAAGCGAAGGAAAAAGGGGTCTCCCCGCAGCGGTTTGTCGATGACATCGTCGTCGGCATCAAGGAGTTGTGGAGCAGGCTGGAGATCAGCAACGACGATTTCATCCGCACGACGGAGGAGCGCCATACGCGGATCGTGCAGCAGATTTTCCAACGGTTTCTGGATCAGGACGACATTTATTTGGGGACCTATGAAGGCTGGTACTGCACGCCGGACGAGACCTTCTTCCTGGAGCGCCAACTGGTGGACGGGAAATGCCCGGAATGCGGCAGGGAAGTGGAAAAAATCAAGGAGGAAAGCTATTTCTTCCGCATGGGCAAGTATGTCGACAGGCTGCTTGCATACTACGAGGAAAATCCGGATTTCATTCAGCCGGTTTCAAGAAAGCACGAAATGATCAACAATTTCATCAAGCCGGGCCTTGAGGATTTGGCCGTGTCGCGCACGACGTTCGACTGGGGGATCAAAGTGCCGAACGATCCCAAGCACGTCATTTACGTTTGGATCGACGCGCTGTCGAACTACATTACGGCGTTGGGATACGGAACGGATCATGCCGACAAGTTCAACACCTATTGGCCGGCGGACGTTCATTTGATGAGCAAGGAGATCGTCCGTTTCCATACGATTTACTGGCCGATCATGCTGATGGCGCTGGATTTGCCTTTGCCGAAAAAAGTGTTCAGCCACGGCTGGCTGCTGATGAAGGACGGTAAAATGTCCAAATCCAAAGGCAACGTTGTCGACCCGATCACGTTGATTGACCGGTACGGGCTCGATGCGCTGAGGTACTATTTGCTGCGCGAGGTTCCTTTCGGCTCGGACGGGGTGTTTACGCCGGAAAGCTTTGTGGAACGGGTCAATTTTGATTTGGCCAACGATCTGGGCAACCTGCTGAACCGGACGATCGCGATGATTGAAAAGTATTTCGACGGGAAGGTTCCGTCGTACCATGGCTCGGTTTTGCCGTTCGACGAGGAGCTTGCGCGGTTTGCGCGGGAAACCGTCGGGAAGGTGGAGGCGGGCATGGAGGCGATGGAGTTCTCCACGGTGCTGGCCGCGATCTGGCAGTTGATCGGGCGCACGAACAAATACATCGATGAAACGCAGCCGTGGAATCTGGCGAAAAAGGGGCGCGACGGAAACGAATTGGCTTCCGTGATGCGGCATTTGGCGGAATCGCTGCGCATCATTTCCGTGCTGCTGCAGCCGTTTATGATTCAGACTCCGAGGAAAATCAGGCATCAGCTCGGACTGCCGGACCAGGGGAGCGATCCGGCTTCATGGGACGAGATCTACACGTT
>CAYYCV010000088.1:0-17980 GCA_964470405.1 uncultured Caryophanales bacterium | reverse complement strand
CCCCCCCCCCCCCCCCACCGGCCCCCCCCCCCCCGCCGCCCCCTTCGCCTCCATGGCCCTCACGGTCCTCAACGGCTCCGCTTCCCCCTTGGCCTCCATGGTCCTCACGGCCCGCGCGCTCCTCGTACGTCAAATAGACGTCTCCGCTTTCCCCGCGGTCCGATTTCATCACGTTCGCATGGCTGAATACAAAACCGTTCGGCACCCTGGCGGGAACCTGGATCGCGAACGACGCCATCTCCCTGGCCTCCGCCAAAGTGTAGCGCCCCGTATCCTCCTCCGCAAGCTGACGCCGATGGACAACGTCAAATCCCCCCGCCCCTTTGGGCGGCGCTTCCGGCGCGTGTGAATCGACCGGATCGGCCGTGCTTCCGAATATTTCCGTCACGGTTCCGTGTATTTGATGGAAAATTTCCGTTATTTTCGTAAAAGCCATCCCTTCCGACGGCCTGAATAACACCACGCCCAGAAGCATGATGAACATCGACGCGGCCAAAGCATACTTTCGGGCCGGCTTTCTCCCGCTCCCGCGCATGCGGATGTTTAGCCTCCGCCACGCCTCCGATGATGAAACAGGGGAAACCGGATTCCGAATCTGCTCGTGAACGGCTTCCTTTATCAGATCGTCAAGGTTTATGCGATGCGGCATGGTCTGTTCTCCCCTCTTCTTTCAACCGGCCGTTCAACAGCGCTCTCAGCTTCTCCTTCGCCCGGAAGATTCTCGATTTCACCGTGCCGGCGGATACGCCCAGAACATCGGCAATTTCTTCATATTTCATGTCATATTCGTATTTCAAAATCAGGACCTGCCTGTATTCCGGCTTCATTTCAACCATCGATTGCCGGACGAGTTCGGCCGTGAACCGGTTCTCCACAATTTCATCGACGGAAGCGGCCAATTGCTGATTGGATATCTCCATCTCTATTATGACGTCTTCCGCGGCCATATCGTTCCATTTGTTTTTTTTCCTCAGAAAATCCAGCGCCGTTTTTGAGGCGATCGCCCCGAGCCAAGCGCCCATTTTGCTTCCGTCCTTCAAAGTGTCGAGCTTTTTAAATGCCTTGATAAACGTTTCCTGCACAACATCCTGCGCCGTGTAATGGTCCTGCGTGATGCAATAAGCGGTGTTGTACACCCGATGATAAAACATATCGAACAATACCCGTTGAGATTGTTGTTCTTTTTTCAATAATTTTTGGATAAAGTTCATATCCGCCCCTGACTCCCCGCCACCTCGAACGTTCGGACCCGCACTGGCTCCGGCCCAAACAAAAACGCCTGTTGGGCAAAGTTATTATGCTTCAACAGGCGGTTGCTTCGTAGTGATTGTATTCAATTTTTCCAGGAGTCTATCCGACGAAACGAAACAAGTAAATTTTTATTTAAACGATGGATGAAGGGAAGGGAATGGCCTCGAAAAACAGCTTGCTGCGGCCGCCTTTTCAATCGAGTGGCCGCCGTGGTTTCCCACGATCGGGACCGCTTGATTTTAAACAGCGATGGGGAGACCATCCCTTCCCGAGACACATCACAATGAATAAAAATTCACTTATATCCTTTCGTCGGACAAACTCCTAGGTAAAAATACCATATTTCCATAGGTGTGTCAAACCGGTACGGCTACTGCTCCGAACCATTCAAGCCCATGTAAGCGTAGGTATTCGGCTGGCTGCCGCAGGACTCCCGAACGATCAGTTCAGGCTCGACCACGAACGAACTGGTAATCGATTGGTGGTTGATCAAGTCATAGAGCATATGGGCGGACAAAATTCCAATTTTTTCCTTATTTTGATAAACAGTAGTCAGGTTGGGCGTCGTATATTTGCAGGCATCGATATCGTCGCAGCCGATGATCGCAACGTCCTGCGGAATTCGGATATGATGCTCCCGCATCGCCCGCATGGCGCCGATCGCCAGCAGATCGGAAGCGGCGAATATCGCTCGCGGCAAGCTGCCGGACTGGATCAATTTTTTCATCGCGGCATAGCCGCTCGCCTCATAGAAGGTGTCGCCGTTGATGAACCAATGGTTCCGAATCGGCATTCCCAGCGTTTCGATCGCATCGCGGTAGCCTGCCTCGCGAATGTTGGAAATTTCCGATTTGCCCGTGCTGCCGATGTATCCGAGTTCCTTATAACCGAGCAGATAGAAGTGCTCGACCACCTTGGAGGACATCTTATAGTTATCCGACATAATGTAGCCCGAATTTTTCCCCTTCAACTGAAGATCGACGCCGATGCAGGGAACCTCGCTCTGATCCAGCTCGCTGATCGAAGGCTCCACCTCCTGGCCGGAGATGATGATGCAGCCGTCCACCTGGAAATGCAGGCATCGCGCCAAATAATTCCCGTCCACGGACTGGAACTTTTCGTTGGAGAAAAACAGCAGGTCATAGCCCAGAAGCCCCATTTGCTTTTTAAACGAATTCAGCACTTCCACAAAAAAGGGATGGGTAAAATCGATATTTAATTTGCCGGCGAAAACGACGCCAATCAAATTCGATTTTTTGGTCGCCAACGTTTTGGCGGAGTTGGAAGGAACGTAACCCGTTTGTCTCATGATCTCCATTACTCTGTTTTTGGTTTCCTGGGAAACGTCGCTGTAGTTGTTTATAATCTTGGAAACCGTGGAAGGCGACACTCCCGCCATTTTGGCAATCGCTTTAATATTCAGAGGCATGAATAAAACTCCTTTTACGAAACCGATTTAGCGTTAACATTATTGTATATGGTTCGATTGCGCTCGTCAATCTTCCCCGCTGATCCACCTCCCTTGGAAGTGTGGTGAAAAACAGGCGATTCCGGGATGGGGCACGGGTTTCCGATCGCAGTTGCCCGCCCGTTTCCCGATTTTCGGCCATGTATAGTAAGAATCCGCGGGCAAAGCGGGCAAAGGCGACCACCGGCGTTTCTCCAACTTCTGCCCCACACTCGCGCCGCTTTTTTCACCACACTACTAACCGTGAAAAAATTGGTACACCCTCGACCATTCAAGAAGCCCCCCCGGGGGCAGACGAATGTCGATGAACACCTCGGGCGAAACGACATGGGACAAGCCCCACAAGGCCATCATCGATACCGGAAACCGACTGACTTCGCGCACGCCCGCCCCGCTGGGCAAATGGACGAGCTCCCAGCAAAACGGCCGATGTTCGCTTTCGTACCCCGGCAGTCTGAAATAAAATTCGCGGTTCGGCACGCGAAGCCATCGCATTTCATGGCCCGCGACCGACATGAAATCGGGCATGTCGGCAAGCGCGGACGGCTCCAATCGGACCGGGAAAGGAAACCGCAATATATATTCCGGCCCGATCGAGTAGCGATCGATTCCAAAAAAATTGTGCGCATACTCGCCTGTTTCAATTTTTTTGCTCCCCGTATTCAGCAGTCGATAATCGATCGTCAGCGTCGCGTCCCGGATCGAAATCGTTTTCTCCAACCGCGCCGCATACCCTCTGCAATCCTTCGGGTGCACCACATAGCTGATCCGATCCTGCCGATATTCCACATCCACCTCGAATGGAACGACCGGATACGGCTTGTCGAAGGAATACGCATCCATGTTCTGCCGCGTCAGCAGCCCGACGCCGAGCTTGGGGAAGGCTTCGCCCGCCTTGGCTTCCCGATAGCCGACCGGTTGAAACAGGCCGAATTCGTTGCAGATGCCCGTTCCGCCCGTGCCATGCCCCGGCAAAAGGCTTTCGGGGACGCAGAAGGTATGGTAGCTTTCCTTCATCTGAACCTGGGTGATAAACCCCGTGCGGTCAAAACGGGTCCCCCTGTACGCGTCGGTTCCGGCGATATCGACATTCAGTCTATCGTTTGAAAGTCTGTATCCCATGAACGGCTCCTTTCCGCCCCGGTTGGCTTTTCCCCGCCCGGCCGCCGGGCTTCCAGGCGCACTTCGATCGCATGGGAGCCTTGCTCCGCCAAGGAACGAATCAAGTCGCGCGGAAGGAGACAACCGCCTTCGGTTCGGCCGAACGAAACGGAACGCCCGTCGATCGCGACGGATTGAACGCCATACTCGCCGTAATCGGATCGCTCCGGGTTGATGTAGGCGATGTCCAGCGTGCGCCCGGCAAACAAAGTGACGATGGCAGCGCGGCCGGATGCGCCGAACTGCGCGCGGACCAGCTTCGGCTCCAGCGCCAGATCGCCCATGACTCCTTTCACCCCGTAAACCTCCGTCACGGCCGTCAGGAGCAGCCAACTGGCCGAGCCCGTAAGATAGTGGTACATCCCCCGGCCCCGCTCGTTGATATATTCCGGAATACCGGGGTAAATTCGGCTTTGTTCAAAGTTTGCGGCCAAGCGATAAATCGAGTCCAGCACCGCGTGTCCTTCATGGGCAAATCCCCGTTTGTACAAGGCGTTGGCATACATGACCGTCATATGGCTGAACATGGCGCCGTTCTCCTTATGGCCAAAAGCAAACCCGAACGCGCGCCCGAGATTGGGCTGTATGCCGTCAAAACGGGTATTCAGCCGATAGCCGATGCGCGGATCTTTCAGATAGCGGTCCACGGCCTCGGTGATCCGCTTGACCTGCTCGTCTGTCGCCACGCCGCCCATCACTTGGAACACCTGGCCCGTCAGCGTCATGCGGACGCCGTCCGGATGATCCCCCTCCACGCGCTCGCCGTCATTGTTATAATAGCCGTTGAACCACTGATAGCCTTCCCGGCTGCCGATCCACTCCTTCTTTCGGAGATGCGCCGCCAGCCAATCCGCTTTCGCGGCCAGGTCGTCCGCCGCCCGCACGATATCCAGCGCGGCCTTGCGGCCGCTGACCTTCCCGGGGGCGGCGGCGTAATAGCGCTCCAGCAGGCGCCGCTTATCGTCCACCGATTCGTAATCGACCGCCTGCGTCAACGAATCGAGCAAAATGGCCATCTCCTCGGCGATTTGAATCGAATGCCGCCCGGTCCTGGCCCGGACTTCCATCAGCAGCCGGCTTATGTCGAGCAAATTGCTGGCATACAGCGCCGTAAACGCGACGCTCTCCCCCCGATCCGAAGCCATATCCATCCCGTCGTTCCAATCCGCGCCTTCCAGCTTGATATTGTTGTGGTTGCCCACGTGGAAAAAAGGGACCAGATTTTGCAGCAGCAAATGCTCCAGGATCGTACCCCGGTACGCCGCGCCTTCCGCGGTCTTCAGCCGATGATCCGAGCCGCCCTGCCCGGAATCGTCCTTTTCCCGACAGCGTTTGGTAAACATATCCTGGAAATACGTCTGCTCCTGGAACAGGAAATCGAGGTCGCCGCTCTGGTGAATGTATAACAGCGCAGTCAGAAGCGGCCAGGCTCCGTGATCCATCCACACCCTCGGAATGTTATTGCGGTCGGCGATAAACTCCCCGGGCCGGGCGCCGATGATCGTCGCGTTGGTCCCGTCGATCCGCACGCCCGCAAAATTGTTAAGCAGCAGCTCGCGAACCTCCCCCGGGTCCATGATCAGCAAAGCCAGGCAGTCCTGCCACAGATCCCTCCACCCGCGGCCGCCCCGTCCGTAATCATGATGCGGAAGAAAGGAGTTTCCGTACAAGCGCCTTAAAATCGGCTGCAACGCGACCCACTTCATCCACATATCATGCTTGCGGTCATCGGAGCGAAACCGGACCGCGCTCAACCGCTCCTCCCAGAATTGCTTGTTTTGCTCCCATTGTTCGTTAAAACGAAGCTCGGACCCGTACCGCTTCATCATCCGCTCCGCGTCGATCCGGCCCTCGCAAATGACCAGCGCCACCACATACGTTTTGGACTTCCCGGGGAGCAGCTCCTCGTTCGCAAACCGCAAGCCCCCGATCGCCTCCAGTCCTTCCACCGTTTCACCCGCGCCGCAATCCGCATCCCGGTTCCCGATGATTGCCCGCGGCCAATCCAGCGTGCCGCCCTCCCCGATGAAATCCTCGATGACCGGAAAGAAACCGACAGGCGGCTCCCCCGCCCCGTCGCAGCCCAGCACGCCATAGGCCGTCCTGTTGATGTGATGCCCGCTCTCGTCGAAGGACATGACCGGCTGCACCTCGACCCCGTACGCCGAAGTGTAAACGCGATGCAGCAGCGACGTCACGTGCCGATGGTCCCTTACATTGTCGGCGGACCGCCCGAACAGGGGGATCGCCGCCGTGGGCGTCATATGCAGCGGCTGCGCGCCCGTATTGGTCAGCGTGATCTTCATTAACTCCACTTGATCCGGCCCGACGGGCACCAGGCTGACGCCCTCCGACCGGATTCCCAACGACGCGCTTTCCCTGGTGATTTTGTGCCACAAAAATCCCGCTTCGAGTTGGACCGTCTCCGGCTCCTTCCCGTCCTGCCGCGCGATTTGCTCCGCCGAATTGCCCGTGGCCGACCAGGCGCCTTTCCCGGAAAAGTATGCCCAGAAATTGCGGGAAGCCCGGGAATCATGCAGATTTTCCGCCGATACCGGATTCATTAAAAAGGCGTGGTGGCTCGACTTGACATCCCCGTGCAGCGTCGGCGTAACCGAAGACATCATGCCCGCCTCGTTCACAAGGGGAAAATACAAGCAACTCGTCCGGTGCGGTTGAGCCAAAATAAACTCTCCCCGATCCCGCACAAATTTCCAACCGATTTCATTGTTCTCCATGTTCAGCCCGCCCCTCTCGCCCTTCGCTTGACATAAAAATATCGATGCAACGGACCTTCCGCTCCCGCACCGGAATCGCCCATTCCTCACCCAGGGTCGCGCCCCGGATCTGCGCCGTCCGCCCGGATTCGAGCGCAATCGTCATGCCGACGATCCCGGCGCTTTGCGGCCCGTAGGTGTTCCTCCGTTCGGGATTATGATACGTTACGTCGCAACTCCCCAAAAATCGGGCCTGAAGGGTATTCGCCCCGTCAAACATCCAATCGGGCAAAGCGGGGCGAAACCGGAGGCAAAGGCGGCCATCCTCCAGCACAAACGGCCGTTTCCCCCACAGCATCGCGTTCCACATCGATAAAAACTCGGCCGTAGAGCCGCTCAGCCTGGCCGCAAAACCGCTCCCATGCAGCGTCGGGTCGGGATTGGCGCTGCTGGCGATGAACGAGCTGTTCTCCAGCGTGCTGCGCCCGTATACTTCCGGGTCCATGAACGGAACGAGCGCCGCGCGAAACTCCTCGAAAAATTCATCGTATAATTCGCCTTGCAGCAACTCGAGCAAATACTTGTATTCCATGTGCATGAATATCGATTCGTTCTCCAGCCATCCCGGTGTAAACGCCCGGGCCCTGCCGATTTCATGGCTTTGCTGCCGAAGGGAAGCGTTCATCTTGTACATCTTCAACGGCCGGTCATACATTTCGCTGGCTTTTACCTTGCGATGCAGCTCCCGTTTGCGCTCCACGGAATCCTGTATTTTCATCGCCCGGGTCGGCCCCTCCAGAAAATACGGCAAATCCACCCTGCGGAATTCGGTCACCTTGACAAAAGGTTGGTTTCTCTCGTTCGCAACCGGCCGGCCCGCTTCATCCGAAACCCGTTCCACTTTCACCGCCTCGTAATAAAAATAAGTGGGAAACAGGCCTTTACCGATCGCCCTGGCCTTATCGACACCCTGATCCACTTTGGCGATGAATTGCTTCAATCTCCGTTCCGCTTCCTGCCGGGGAATTCGCTTCAAAGCGCCGTCGAACCCGAATCGGGTCCGCTCGCGATAAGCTTCCCGCGCCGACGAAGCCTGGTCCCAATAGCGAAAATCCCGCTCAGGCGAAGGCGCCGAACGGTGATATGCTTCCAGCAGGCGCGCCACATCGCCCAGCAATTCCGCCGCTTCCGCGGGAAGCTCGACAAAGCCGGGGCCGAGCCGACCCGTTTCCAGCAGAAACTGAAGCAGCCGCTTCAGCTCGCACAATTCGCTGAAGCCCGAGCCGAACAAGCCCGGCAAACCGTTAAGCGAATCGTTCCAGCCCGGTTTGTTCGCCTCCATTTCAATGCCGATGCCTTCCGCGTCGATGGTGGCAAATTTGATCAACGCCAGAACAAACAGCTTTTCATAAAGGCGGGATTTAAACACCCGGCCTTCCCCATGGCGATCGCGAACCCAGCGGGGCGCGCTTTTCCGCCGCTCCAGACGCCTTTGCTTTTCCTCGCACCGCCTGACGGCTTCGAATGGCCTGGCCCGTTCCCCGGTCCACACCACCTTTTGCGACCTCGGCAGCACGATGTCCGGGTTGTCATAATACGGATACGCTCCGTCCTCGAAAAGCAGCCGCTCCATTTGATCCGGGTAAATCGCCCTGTAGTTGTCGATCAAATCCATCAGGTACGTCCAATGATCGATCCAGTATCCTTCGCCGGGCTCCGCTTCGACGTACTGCTCCGACGCGCCCAGCGCCCGCTCCAGCAATTCCTCCGGCGCGACCGTCAGCGCGATATTCCGATCCTCGATCCATGTCAGAAGCTCGCCGGGCGTATAGGGATTGGCGAAGAAGGAAACCAGCTTCGGCCGGCTTTGCTCATCCGCGTACGCCGCAAGGGGAAATTCGGGGTCGAGCAGGAAGCGGCTGCCCTGGATCACCAGCGGATTGTACCCGTCCGGCTGAATCAGGCTCGCGAACAAACGGATGTTAAAATCCTTGACCTGCGGGTGAAAAAACAGCTCGTTCCTGCGGTTCTGATTGGCGTCGCGATAATTCCCGTTGCCCTGGGAGTAATAGCGGCATTCCAGCTCAAAAAAATTGTAATCCCGCTCCAGATCGCCGTGCTTGCGGGAATAGACGTGATACACGAACGTGCGGCGTCCCCCGTTCAGCAGCAGGGGATGGCCCCCGCGAAGCAGATTGTCCAGATAGCTTTGCCGGCAATACGCGTCAAACAGCGGATGGGCGGTTCGCGTGAAAGCGTACCGGGTCAATTCATCCGCCAGATCGTCGGCTTCCTTCCGCTTGGCCAGGACATAGGAATGGCTCGCCAGCGGCTCCACGCTCCGATGCAGGACATCCATCCGCCCGACGTATCCGATCATCGTGTGGATGTCCAACCGTTCACCGCCTTCCCACGTTCGCCCGATGCCGGAAAAACCGCAGGGCACTTTGTTGGCGGTGATCTGCGGCCTCGCCGCCAGCTCCTCCCACGGAGCGTCCAGGAACCCGCTCGGCGTCCGGAAGGAGCGATCATATCCAAAGATAAGCTCGGGATCGACGATCGGCCGCAGCAACTGTTCCTCCCGTCCGTCATAAGCGAAGCTCAAGTAAAAGTGGCCTCCCTCGATTTCCGTCACTTCCGTCGAGTCGTCCGTGCTGCTCCGCAAACGGTAGAACGGCACGCCGCGCTCCAGATTGCAGACATCCATCCAGCTCCGCAAAGTATGGCCTACCTTCTTGTATCCGTCGTCCGTCAGCCCGTACGGGAGCAACGCCGGCATCCCGTCCAGCACCTCGAGATATTTGGGGGCATCGTCCAGATTGCGAATGGAAACCCGGCGCACGAGCGCGGCGAAGGCTTCGTTCGGCAAAATGAAATAAGAGACCCGGACGGCCAACCCGTTGGCCCGGTCCGTCGATTCCAGCTCCAGACCATTGGCCGAAATGTGCATCTTTTCTTCAACGGACCGCCCGCGCTGTTGGCCCGCAAACGGTTCGTACCATTCGCGCCCGCGCTTGATAAACGTTCGGAAGCCTTGCGTCGGCACCAACTGATACGATTTGTGGGCAGGCAAAAATTCCATGATCGCTCCGTCTTTATTTTTCACGCCAAAGCTGGCAATGCCCTGGCCCCGATTGACATAGAACGCCCAAATCGGCTTTCCCCCGACGCCGGCCAACCCCGGCAAAAAGGAGGAGAACGGCTTGGCGTAATGGTAATCGGAAATGACAAACCGGGATAGATGCTTGTCGAAGTTAAACAGGATGGTTCCCTCCGTTTTCTATATCGTAAACTCGGACAACGATTGCCTTAATTCGCCCGAAAGCTTCTCCAGGCTTTCGGACAAGGAAACCAGGCTTTGGCTGGTGCCCAATTGCTCCTTGCTCAGCGCCGCCACTTCCTGCGTCGACGCCGCCGCTTCCTGGGAAATGGCGCTGACATGGTGCATCGCGTCGTTCAGCCATTGCCCGCTGCGCTGAAGCTCGACCATATCGCCGGTTACGCTGTCCAATTGCGTTCTGTAGCTTTCCATCGATTCGGCAACCTTGTTGAAGATTCGGTCCGTTTCCCGGATCGTGCCGATCTGCTTTTGGAACATCGGGTACGCCTTTTCCAACGCCTGCGCCGTATGGTCCACATCCCGCTGAATCTGGTGCGTAATATCCGCGACCATATCGATCGACTGTTCGGATTGATCGGCGAGCTGCCGGACCTCCCTGGAAATGACCATGAACCCTTTGCCCGCCGCGCCGGCCCGCGCGGCCTCAATCCCCGCGTTCAAGGCCAGGATATTGGTCTGTTTGGCCAGGTTGTTCAACAGGTCGAGCACCTGGCGAATCGATCGCGCGCTCCCCTTCAACCCGTTGACTTTATCCAGCATATCGCGGGTTAATTCATTGGTCCGGTTCGTATGTTCAACGACCTCTTTCAAATAGCCGATGCCCTGATCGCTGTCCACGCGGACGACTTCCGCGATATCCCGCATCCGTTCGTTCGCCTGGATCGCTGCGGTCGTTTTCCCGTACATCTCCCCGGTCAACGCGCTGTTTCTCTCCGCCTCCTGCGACAGGTTGGAGGAGCCCTCGGCGATCTCCTTCATGACGTGATCGATATCGTCCGCCGATTTCGCCGTCAACCGCGAGGAATGAAGCAGCGCGGAAGCCGCTTCCAATACCTTGTGCGCGGATTGATTCGTTTTTTCGATCAGCAGGGTGAAATTGATCATCATGCGGTTGAAGCTCTCTCCCAATTGGCCGATTTCATCTTTATTTTTAAAGTTGGCGCGAACGGTCAGAACGCCGGATGCCGACACCTTCATCATGTCGCGCAACTGCCTCAACGGTTTGCCGAACATGCCGGCCGCAAACCAGCCCACGACCAGCGCAAAAACGATGGCGCAAAGCACCATGATCAAGGTCAGCTTGAAAATGCTGCCCGTTTGTTTCACAATGTCGCTGACTTGCGTATATCCCGCCACGATCCAGCCATTTTTCTCCGAAGCCTGGGTCACGACCAGCAGGCGGTTCCCGTTCGGATCATTCCGGTACTGGCTGGTCTGCCCGTCTTCCACTTGAATATTCAGCGGTTTGCCGATATCGCCGTCGTTCGGCGATTCCATGATTTCATGCTTCGCGTTCAGGATGCGCAGTTGCCCCGTTTGTCCCAGGTCGATGGTTTGCAATTGCTGCCTGAGCACATCCACGGACACTTCGATCAATACGATCAACGGCGTTTTGTCGTTTTTTTGCAGCCGTCCCAGCGCGAACACCGGCCGGGGTCCCTGGACGGCATAGCCCTTCGCCGCCGTATCCAGCCAGACCAGCGCGCCGTCCCCGTCCATAATCCGCTTCATCCATTCGGCGCCGTCTTCCACGGGCAGCCCGGAATAATTGCTGTCCACCAGCGTTTCGCGGTCGTTGGCCGAGATGAGGGTGATGCCTTCCACGCCCGGCAAAGAATACCGGTTATTGCGCAGCCTGGTCTTGATTTCTTTCTCCGCAATGCTTTTTTTCAATAGCGAAGCATCCGGGTTGAAATAGATTTTGGAATTTTCCAGCACGTTCGGATCGGACAAGATGCCGTTCGTCAAGCTTTCGTACAGACCGAACAGCAAATCAAGCTTTTGGCCCGCCTGCGCAATCGTTTGATAGTAACCGGACGACGTTTTGTCCATCACGTTTTGCTTGGAAATTTGGTAGGACGCGAAGCCCAGAATGACGACAAACAGAAAGATGCTTGCAAAGAACAAGACGAAAATTTTGGATCCTACTGATGTTTTCACAGGTCCGTCACCTTCAGTTCAGTATAGGATGCAAAGCTTGCCTTTCAAGATTTGACCGCCCCCGCCAGCGCGCCATCCACAATATATTTTTGAATAAACACATACAGCAAAATCAGCGGCGCGGACACGATCGTAATGCCGCACGACAAGAGCGGCCAGTTGTTGCCGTACTGCCCGCGAAATTCCTTCAATCCCGCGGTAATCGGAAAGTGGCCCGGGCTGGTCAGGTACAGCAGCGGACCGACGATATCGTTCCATGTCGCAATGGCGGTCAGAATGACGCCGGTCGCGATCACCGGCTTCATCAGGGGCATGACGACCTGAAACAAATATTTGAGATACCCGCAGCCATCCATGCCGGCGGCCTCATCCAAATCGCGGCTGATCGACTTGATATAGCCGACAAACAGCAGGAAAACGACGCCCGTGCCGGTCGATCTCAATAAAATGTAGCCGAGCTTGGAATCGTAACCGATCATCGGCGCGTGATCCCTGAAGAAAAGCATCAATTTGAATTGGGCGACCAACGGGTTGGGCAAAAATTGGGACATAATGAAGAAAATATAGATAAAACCGACCCACTTGATATACCCGCGCGCGACCGGGAAGGCGGCGAATACGGACACGATCACGGTGATCAAAGTGGAGGTAATCGTATAAAGCAAGCTGTTCTCGAAGTAATTGGCGAACTTCCCCTTGGTCCAGGCTTCGGCATAATTCGCAATATGGATATCCTTGACGATTCCCAACGGATTCAGGAGATACTCGTTGAACGATTTGAACGAAACGTTGAACGCGATAAACAAAGGCGCGACATAAAGAATCAGCAACAGGAAAATGATGATATAGGAGAACGTTTTAAAAGAAGCGGATGTGCGCATTTACATTTCCACCTCTCTTTTCCGCAGCAAAAACACCGCAAAAATAACAAACACAAAAATAAACAGGAATTGGATGACCGACAGCGCGGAAGGCAGACCCATCTCCAAATTGCCCCTGAACGTTTCCATGTAAACGTCGTACGCCATCGTGCGGGTATTGAATCTTCCATCCGTGGTTGCGAGAAAAATATCGAAGGTTTGCATCGATCCGATGATAGACAGCAGGATGTTCACCGTGAACGCCGGCGCGATCAGCGGAAAGGTGATGCTTTTGAACGACTGCCACCTGGAGGTGCCGTCGATGAAGCCCGCATCGTAAAGATCCTGCGGCACGGTTTGCAGCCCGGCGAGAAAGATCAGCATGGAATACCCCATATATTCCCATATCTGCATAAAGATCAAGTAGTTGAACGCATGGGTAAAGCTTCCGAGAAACGTGTCCTTATAATCGAACAACCGGTAGATGGCCTGCACCGGACCGCTGATCGGCTCGAACATGAGCGACCAGATCAAGGCGACGACCGCCACGCCCAAAACGACGGGAAGGAAAAACACCGATCGGTAGAAACGGTCCCCCTTCAACTTCTGGTTTAAAACGATTGCGACGAATAGCGCCACGCCATTCTGAATAATCGTGACGGCCAACATGAAATAGACCGTTCTGTACATCGAAGCGATGCGCTCCTTGGAATTGCCGGAATAGAACAATTCCTTGTAGTTGTCCCAGCCGACGAAATGGAAGCCTTTGCCGACCACATTCGTCATATCCGTAAACGAATACATGACGGTAAAGAGCGAAGGGCCAACGTAATAAACAATGTACAAGGCCAGCGGAATAAGCAGCAGCAAGTACGGAATCAATCGGGAAACGCCTTTGCCAAACGGATACATGTGAACCACCTTCCATCATCGGGGAATCAGTGCCGGTTAGGTATACTACGAACGGGGTCTGTATTCCAGACCCCGACCCGTATGTGGAACATTCAATTGTCCATCGTTATTGAATAACCGGTTATTTCGGCGCCGCAGCGTCCCATTCTTTCTGCTGTACATCGGCCAAAGCTTTCGCCGTGCTGAACTCGCCGTTCGGCGCCAGATATTCCGTATGCACGCCTTCCGCCGCCAGATGTTCGCCGACATTCTCGCGATCGATCAACAGAATTTCATAGGCAAGCTGGAAGCCGTCCATATGCGGGATAATTTCTTCATCGATAAACTTGCTGTCTGTCTTGATATTCGGCTGTGTCGGCAGGAAGCCGGCCGCTTTGACGAATTGGGTGTAGATGTCCGGCTCAGAGAAGAACTCCAGCCATTTCAGCGCGCCTTCGGTATTCGGCCCGTTGCTCGCCACATACCAGGTCATGTCGTACTTCCCGATCAAAGCGTTGTTCTTGGCTGCATCTTCCGTACCCGGAATCGGGAAATATCCGAAATTCAGGTCGGCGTTCGCTTGCTGCAGCGTCGGGGCATCCCATGTGCCGTCCGCGATCATCGCCACTTTGCCGGTAGCGAAGTAGGAGGGCAATGTCGTGTAGTCAATCCCCATAAATCCGTCGATCGTATATTTGTCCTGAATGGTTTTCATTTTATCCAGCACTTCCACCGCGTCGGGATCGTTGAAATGCTTCGTGCCTTTCCATACGCCTTCGATCCAGGCTTGCTGATCTCCGCCCGCCAGAATTTGCGCCTGGAGGCCGAATACCGGGAGCTTCAACGGCCATACATCTTTACCGGCCAGCGCGATCGGGGTGATGCCTTTCGCTTTCAGCGTTTCGCAAAGCGCCACAAATTCCGTCCATGTTGTCGGCACTTTCAGATTGTTTTCGGCAAAGATGTCCTTGTTGTAGAAAAACCCTGACATCGCCACGCTTCCCGTCGGGATCGCGTACACTTTTCCGTTGTAGGTTCCGGCATTTTTAATGTCGTTCTCGTTGTAATTTTTCACGAAAGCCTGGTCGGAAAGATCGGCGATCAAGCCGTTGTCGATGAACTCTTGCCAGTAGGGAACTTTCGCCCCCGGCGTCCAATCCTTCGGTGAAAGCCTCATGCCAGACAGGTCGGGGAAGATGTCAACGTCGCCGGCGGTAAGTCTGGACCTCATCGCCTGCTTGTATTCGTCATCGGGCGCGGTCGTCGTATACTCCACTTTGTATTGCGGATACTTCGCCTCAAATTGCTTGTTGATTTGCTCGATGACATCGTTTTCATTCTGTTGTTTCCAATGCAGGATTTTAATTACGGTTTGCTTGGTTTGTTCCGGTTTGTTGCCGTTATCCTTGTTCGTCGTGCTCGTGTTGGCGTCGTTTCCCCCGTTGCTTGCCGACTCTTTGTTGCCGGAACCGCCGGAGCAAGCCGCCAGGGTAAATGCCAACACAAAAACCAGAAGTAATGCGGAAAACCTCTTCAACATTCGAATACCCCCCATAATCATTCAGATATTATGACTGAAAACCCTTTCTTGCCGAAACCGGTTTCGTCAAAATTTATTATCGCCTAGAATCCTCAATTTGTAAATACATTTTTTTCATTTTTTATTTTTTTTGTTTTCAGGCAAATGAAAAAAAGCCGGGAAAAGCTTATATATAGCGCTTTTCCCGGCTTTTTTTCGTTTGTCTGCGACACTGTTCTTCATCTCTAAACCGGAGAAGTGACAATGTGGATGAAATGCTCCGTGAAAGCATGTCCATCGTTTCGCGAAAAGTTACGAAAACATGTGTTTCGTAACTTGCACGGATGGGAGTCTGTATTGATGAAATCCTGCACACCAAGTTATAACGCAGGTTTGAAGGTGGGAAGTATTTGACGCTCACCTTTCTCTTGATATCCCAGCACTTTGCCAACAACAAGATTTATTTGCAACGGACCAAAAGTTCTGCTATCTATACTTCTAATTGAATTATCCCCTAAAACAAATATTTCGTGCTCACTTAGCGTGATCTCTTTCACATTTGAATCAAAATAGTCCAGATATCTTTCTACACAATTCTCATCGCAAATTTCATTATAATCTTTGTCCTCTTTACGCAGTGTATTATAATCCTCTTTATCCATTCCCCACCATCTGAGCTTTCCGTAAAATGCAATTAATTTTTTCCCGTTTATATATACTTGCCCTTTTTTGATCTCGATCTTCTCTCCTGGGAGAGCAATAATTCTGGATATAAACGTTTCCCTGCCAATGGGCGGAACATTAGACGGCACTTTAAAATAGACAATATCTCCCCTTTGCATTTCTCTGGATACATAGTATGTTGGATCGACTACAAAGTTATGATCCGTGAATTCGCCATTACCTTGAGCCATACCATCATGCTTAATATTATCGACAATCATGGTATGGTATGATCCGATACGACTTCCTTCATAGAAGGTGAAGTATCTTTATCAGTAATCACTCCTTTATCACAACCCAAAATGACAATAATAAGTACAAGTAAGGCATGAAGACAAACCATTCTCCAGGTCTTCATCGCTTTCCACATCCCTTCAAAGTCACGTAGAAATGACCATTCTACTTTAGATGACGTAAAATTCTATAAAACGGTTCAAATTTCCATAAAAAAATTATTTGTTTGAATAATGTGGCTGAAAATTAGGAACGAAACCACAAATCTATACGTCATATTATCGAAAGATAAATTTCGAGGAGGATACGAATAACGATGAATATGAGAAAACTGAGTTTGGCGCTGCTGCTGGTGGAATAACAGCTATCGCGTTGGTTGAATAAGGATTTGCCGCTTCTTTAGACCCTACCGAAGTGGTCGCACAACGGCCATGGATTCACGACTCAATTGAGCGCATATGCCCTTTTCACCACGAACAATGCTTCATACATAAAGCTTGGACAATGCCATATTGCGAGAAACTCCAGCGCACAAGTGAAGGTTAGCGGAGATACGAAGGCTGTCAGCACAGTGGACAGCATCGGGGTGGATCTTTACCTGCAACAATGGGATGCTTCTGCGGGACAATGAACAGGATCAGTCGATGTGAATGTATCCCCCGATCATTATTATCGCACCCGTGCATTACATTGGGTTATTGTCTCAGGAATAAACAACAATCCAACCGCTATTCGGCATATATGTATATGAACTAAAACAAATAAAAAGCCTACACCGCAATGAAAGAGCGTGTTCAAAAAACAGGTCTGTGTGGAGAAGGAGTGTGCCTCCGGCCTCTGCCGGAACCCCACCTCAACCATCATGATGGCTGTAATTCCAATCAAAAGCAATGCCAAGCTGAGTTTTTTATAAACTTGAAGGGAGAATGGCTTCTCATATGGATGAATGGCTCCATTTATTACGTGTCAATATCAATAAACTCGACTCCGAATTACAAGAAATCATTTATAATTCGTTCCATAAATTTGCATATAAAAACATCTACTTTTTGATATTGGATCATTCAACAACGGAGGACATCATCCATGAATCATTTCTCAAATTGATAACGCATGGCACGAGAATGAAACACGATACCAACATAAAAGGCTGGATAAGACAAGTGACGCGTAATACAACCTTGGATTGGATAAGAAAGGACCGAGTAAGGCGTCATTATTTCAATAAGGCCATCATCGATTCAACAGAAGAAACTTTATCTGTTTATGAAGTGGATATTGCGAGCAAAGTTGAAAAAAAATTCAGAAATAAACTGCTGTATCAATCCATTGCCGAATTGAAACCGGAATATCGCCATCTACTTGTGCTTCGTTACCTGGAAGAAAAGTCTTTTAAAGAAATTCGCGAAGTACTGCATTTATCCGAACAAATCATTGCCCAACGCTTGGTAAGAGCACGTAAAAAGTTATTTCAAAAGTTTTCAAGAAAGTGGATGGAGAGCGATGAGGGTGATTTTGACCTACAGCTTCCGTAAACGCCAAAATTGAAAACTCGCAAAAGCTAAAAGCAGAAAGCCTCCTATTTGGTATCCTAAGCGAACCAGGGCAGAGACCATTGAAAGCTCTCCGCCTCCCCATAAATCAGCTGAGGATGGATAAAGCATTGGCGACATAGCCAAAGGAATCCCGTAAATAACATAGGCCTCGATCAACACAAAAAGAATCATTCCCCATATCAGAAAAGAACCGGCTTTATAGCGAAAAAAACTTGTTAAAAACTGACCTAATTGAGCCAAGACGATCATCCCTAAAAAATAAATGAGTCCCAGTTCTATAAAGACAGTTCCTGATATGGCGTACCCCCCCCCTCGGGAG
>CAYYCV010000087.1:8393-18033 GCA_964470405.1 uncultured Caryophanales bacterium | reverse complement strand
TCGGCCAAATACATGATCACAAAAACAAAGACGTACTCCCATACATATATTCCGGGGAATCGGTGCGATCGGTTCAGCGCGAGGTATGCAGCACCCAAAAGCACGGCGCCAAAATAAAGAAAGGTTCGCCATTTCAAATCCATATTGAAATAGGGGAGGCAATAATAGATGAAAGCCGTCATTAATTGTATCAGATATAATAAATAGTAGTATTTATTGGAGAGCTGCCGATAATGTCGGCTCCAAAGTCCGGCGATCACGAATGCAAGCACATCCCGCATATAAAAATTTGATAAAAAACAGGCGGCTCCACGCCGGAGTATCGGGCTCCGGCCGCTGTTGCCCGCCGATTTCCCCATTTCACATCCCTTTGCAGGGGGAAATCCGCGGGCAAAGGCGCCCGCTTCCGCTTCAACCTGCGTCCAACCCTTGCGTCGGCCAACGGCATTGCGGGGCGCTTGTACGGGGGCACTGACCGCGCGGCTAGCGACGCTGAGGGCTCTCCCTGCACCGGTCAACGGCGTTGCGGGGCGCTTGTACAGGGCGCTGACCGCGCCGGCCTGCGACGCTGAGGGCGCTTCCTGCGCTGGTCAACGGCGTTAGGGGCCGCTTTCCGCACGACTTTGACGTGCGATCTGCTCACCCGATGGCCATCGGTGGGTAGCCAAAACTCTTACGAACCGAGGAAGCCTTATTTTTGCTTCAGAGACCTATATTCAATTTTAACGAACACTACAATCGCTATTCGCCTAAATTCCCCATATTTCTACCAAATTGAAGAAAATAGCGTCTCTCAGATTCGTTACAAAATTTCAACCCGGGAAACTGGCCAAATAGCGTTACCTGTGTTCGTTAGCGAGCTTTTAGACAAAAAACTACGCGAACAACGTTACGTTCGGTATATCTACCAACAAAACAAAACTTCCACCTTTGCATTCCAACTTACCGCGAAGGTCCGTTAACAGTTACGGCCATCAGACGATGTTGGCTTAAACGCGCCAAAGCAAACACATTGCGCATCCTTGAGCGTCTGCTCCAACGATGGCGCATCCTTGGGCATCTGCCCCAACGATGGCGCATCCTTGGGCATCTGCCCCAACGACGGCGCATTCTTGCGCATCTGCCCCAAACGTCGGCGCATCCTTGGGCATCTGCCCCAACGACGGCGCATTCTTGGGCATCTGCCACAACGACGGCGCATCCTTGTGCGTCCGTTCCAACGGCGACGCATTCTTGCGCATCCGTTCCAACGGCGGCGCATTTTCGGACACCTGTTCCAATCGGCGACGCATTCTTGCACATCCGTTCCAGCGGCCACACACGCTTGGGACGCTCGTTTTACCAGCGTTACCTTCCTGATTTCCTCAATTGGAAACCCCTTCATTATACAACAATTGACAAATTTCGAAAACCATTTTAGCAAACGCCCGGCCGCACAAAAGCCCCGGCAGGTAGATGGGCCTCCCCGCCGGGGCTGAAACACTCAAATCCGCGTTGCCGGTTGCCCGCGCTGTCGTCTACGGTGAAGGATTGAAGTTCTGCAGCCCGTAACCGTACGGGAAGAGCGGATTGCCATAGTTTGTCGGCACGGGCTGATTGTTGTTGATGTAGTTGCGAATTTCGGCGCGCTCCGCTTCCGTTGCGCCAAGATCGTAAGGGAGATCCCATTTTTCCAACTGGTTGTTCACATCGTCCGTCCCCACCTGATCGACCGAGCGCGGAAGCTGGAACGGCAGCTTGCCATGCGGCGAATAATCGCCGAACAGCAGTTGCGCTGTCGCCAGACCCCCGCCGTTCCCCGGCCGGTAAACGACCAAAACGGCGGCGCATTTGCTTAAGATGTCGGTTAGGACGTAAGGCCGCGGCATGACCACGACGGCGATCACCGGAATGCCGCGGTTGTAGAATTTGTCGATTTGCGCAATCTGATCGGCGGGAAGGGTCACCTGCTTGTCCGGCCATTCCGTCCCGTGGGTATAGCTTTTCTCACCGATCACCACCACGGCGGCTTTGGCTTGCGCGGCATCGTTCAGCACGACATTGACGCCCGCTCCCGCCCTGTCCTGGATTCCCTGATAATAGCTTTTGGCCGCAGGGTTGTCATGGTAAATGGACTGCCAGATGACATTGGCGATATTGTCGTTCGCCATATCGTCGCTGGTCGCTCTCGGCCCCGCCACGACAATCGTATCGCCGCTGTTGGGCCGCAGGGGAAGGACGCCGTTGTTCTTTAACAGCGTCAGCGATTGGCGCGCCGCCTCGTTCACGATATTGTTGCTTTCCGTGCTGTGCCAGATGGAGGTGGAATAGTCGGGATCGCCATACGGATTTTCAAAAAGGCCCAGCTTGAATTTGAGCTCCAGCACCCTGCGCGCCGCTTCATTCAACCGCGTCCAGCCGACGGCGCTGATCAGCGCGTTAAAATCGGTGCCGGACGCCACCGCGCCCCCCATCACATCGCTGCCCGCATTGATGCTCTTGATCGAAGTATCGGTCGCCGAGGCCAGCCAGTCCGTGATGACCATGCCTTGAAAGCCGATCACGTTTCTCAAATAGTCGAGGGTCGGCTTGCTGGTGCCCGCCCCTTCGCGCGCCGGGTCAAGATAAGGCGACGAGCTGTAGCCGGGCATGACCGTGCCGGGGTTGGCGTCCATGGCCGCATACCATGTTTTCATGTGCCATTTGATCGTCGCGCTGTCGTATACAACGGTTTGCTCCCCGCCGGCGCCTTGGCTGGGCCAATGCTTGACCGTGATCATGATCGATTTGGGATTGACCTCCGGTCCCCCCTGCATCCCGGTGATCATCGCACGCAGCATGGCGGCCGAGTAATCGGCATTCTCGCCGGTGCCTTCCTGGAATCGGGGATACAGCACTTTGGTGTCCACTTCCGCCAAAGGCGACAGCGTTCCGGTGAACCCCCACGCTTTCTGCTCCCTGCGCTGGAGGTCTCCGACCTGCCAAGCCATGTTGAGATTCCGGGTGGCCGCCATCCCCAACTCGGTCGGGAAGACCGTCTGCCAGCCCTGAATTTTATCGCCGGTAAAAGCAATGGGGATGCCCAGCCGCTGCGTGCGGGCCACCTTGGTTTGAGCATCCGTGATGAACCCGGTCACGCCGTAAGAAAAGACGAAACCCGCCTTTTCGTTCAGCCCATCCAGCGATTCCGGCGAAAAGAACAACTGGTTGATCTTTTCGTCGTTGGTCATCCGCGACATCAGATCGTCCAGACGCGTGGAGATCGGATTGTGCCAGTCTTCATAAGGCTCGATGGAACCGTTCTTGTTCAAATCGCGCATGCCGCCGATCACGTTCACTCCATCGTCTGTCTGCTCGATATAGGGAAGATACACGCTGAATTGGCCGATGCCGGACTGGCTGCGGTTGCCGTTTCCGTCCACGGCGACAACGTACCATTTGTAGGTCCAGCGGTCGACCAGCGACGGCGCGTTCACATGGGTTTGCGTGACCTCGGCCACCTTGGTGTACCGGTCAAGCAGGTTTCCCGAGGCGTTCCAGTCATAATCGGTTCTGGATATATTCACCCATACTTCGTACTTCACCGCTCCCGCTTTGGCCTCCCAGGTCAAAGTGGGGGTTCTGGTGTTGGTGATCATCTGGCCGTTCACCGGCGACAGCACCCTGAAAGCGGAAATCGTGTAAGCCGCGGCAGCCGCGTCCGAATTGGTCATCCCCGACTTGGTCGCGATCGCTTTGATCGTGGTCGAAACCGTCACGTTGATCGGCCCGGTGTAGACCGGGGAGGCCGTCGTCGGCGCGGAGCCATCCGTCGTATACCGGATCGTCGCGCCGGAGGTCGCGCTGGAAATCGTCACGCTTTGCGCCGATGTATAAGCGCCCGCCGCCGGCGAGAAGGTCGGCGTCGCCACCTTGGGCGGCAGCGGCGTCGTTTGACCGTACACTTCAAATTCCCACAAGGAATACCCATACGGCGTATTCCTTTGCGTGCCGTACATTCTGACGTATCTGGCCGTTACCGGAGCCAGAGTGATGTTTTCCACGTTTCCCGCCCCGTTGGTCTGGGTATACACGTCCGTCCAATTGACGGCGTTCGTTGACACCTGCAGCTTGTAAGCTTTGGCGCTGGCTGTTTCCCAATTGAGCTTCACGCCGCTGACCGTGTTGTTCGCGCCAAGATCCACATAGATCCACTGCGGATCGCTGAATTCCGACTCCCAGCGCGTCCCGGCGTTGCCGTCAACGGCGGCGCCTGCCACGTTGCCCCCGATATACGAGGAGGCCGTCGCATTTTTGTACAAAGCGAGGTTGACCGGCGCGGAATCGATCGTGTACGTGGCGACGGCGACGGCCGAATCGGCCAGGCCGGACTTGGTCGCAATCGCTTTAATCGTCGTGGTGGACGTTACGGAAATAGGTCCCGTATACGCTGCCGACGACGCCGTGGGCGTGGAGCCGTCCGTCGTATACCGGATGGCGGCACCCGCCGTCGTGCTGGTGATCGTCACGCTCTGCGCCCCCGAATAAGTCCCGGCATTCGGCGAAAACACAGGAGTTGCCGCCGCGGCCTGATCCGTAACATCAACATACACCGCGGAGTTCGGATGCACGGTGAAGGTCAGCGGATTGCCCTGGATCGGATTGCCGTTCGGATCGTACGTTCGAAATTGCACCTGTTTTTGCTCTACCATATAGTTCACACCGATGGTTACGGAAACGCCGGCATTATATGGAATAGTGTGATTGATCGTGGTATTTTGCGATTTCAGCGTGGCGACCTGATTCAAATCCGCCGGGCTAAGGCCCATTTCCAGGTATTGCACATACGGTCCGGTGACCGGTACGTTGACTTGGGCCGGATTGGAATTGATCGTATACGAAGCGGCGGCCACCGCCGAGTCGGTCATGCCGGACTTGATCGCAATCGCTTTGATCGTCATCGTGGACGACACCTGGATCGCTCCGGTGTACGTGGCCGAGGACGACGTCGGCGTCGAGCCGTTCGTCGTATACTTGATCGTCGCGCCGGAGGTCGCGCTGGCGATCGTCACGCTTTGCGCCGACGTGTACGTTCCGCCTCCCGGCGAGAAGGTCGGCGTCGCCGCTTGCCCCGACGGCGGCGTTCCCGTGCCGTACACCTCGAAATCCCACAGGGAATAGCCGTAAGCCGTCGCCCTTTGCGTGCCGTACATGCGGACATACCTTGCATTGGTCGCGGTAAACGAAATATCGTCTATTCCCCCGTCCCCGTTCGTGGTTGTATACACATCCGTCCACGCACCCGGATCGCTCGCGTTGGTCGATACCTGGATTTTGTACGCTTTGCCGTAAGCCGCTTCCCAGTTCAGCTTCACTCTGCCGACGCTCTGAACGGAGCCAAGGTCGACGTAGATCCATTGCGGATCGGAAAACTGCGATGACCAGCGCGTCCCGCTGTCGCCGTCAAACGCGCCCGCCGCCGTGAACGCCGCCTCGTGCGACGATTCCGACGCGGACTTGTTCAGGGCAAGGTCGCCGGAGGACGGGGGCGCCGAAGCCGACGTGAGGCTCCACCAGTTCAGGTTCCAGCCGTTGGTGGCGGCGTACACGCGCAAGGTTTGGGTTCCCGCCGTCAAATTGACGGAGGCGGACACCGTCTGCCAGCTTTGCCAGCCGTCGGTGCTGGGAACGGTGACGGTAGCCAACACCGTGCCGCCCTTTTGAAGCTGCAATTGGGTTCCCGCGTAAGGGCTGGACACCCGGAATTCCGCGGTGTACGTTCCCGCGTTTTGCACATTGACCGAGTAATCCATCCAGTCGCCGGCATCGATGTAAGCCACGTCCAGACTGCCCTCCGAGCAGGTTTCGGTCTGGATGCCGTTCATGGCGGTGTAGTTTTCCGCTTCGATCTTCCCCGGGTCGCCGGGAGCAGCCGTAGCGGGCGCGACCGTCACAAATGTGCTCATGACCATCGTCAGGATGAGCAGCAAAAACAGCGCTTTTCTTCTATACATTATTGGACCTCCTTTATTCCCGTTGAAGGTGAGGCGAAAAGAAGCGGCTCCGCGCTTTGTTCACCGCACTTTCAAGGCTGGAAAAAACATAACCCCCACTCCAATTCAGCTATGCTTGTATGGAATACGAGCAAAATTTCGCCATCGGGTGGAAGTTATGTTTTTTGCTTTGTTTTACCTTGCTGTCGGATCAATCGTACGGATCAATCGTAAAATGCATCGGGTGCGGCGCGCCTAGTTGGAAAAATGAAATTTTTCGTTCGCTCCGATGCCGGTCGCGCTGGCCGTCAGCGGGTTCGTACCGGAAGCGGATACGTACTTCCCGTTGGCATCGCTTTTCAGCGAGACGGTCCCGTCGCTATTGGTGATTTTCTGGAAGGTCTCGGAAGCTCCGATCGTGTCTTTATTTGCGGTAAACTGCCCGTTCCCTCCGGCCCCGGCGCTCACATATTTATCATTCATCAGAGCCATCAACGCGATTTTTCCGCCGCCCGCATCGATCACTTCAAATTTCTCCCACGTGCTTGCCGACGGACGGTTGGCGGTGAGCAAGCTGTTGTTGTAGTTGTCCGCGCATACATACTGCCCATTGGCCGCCTGGATGGTGACGATATTTCTGGGAGCAAGGGGAGGATAAGCCCCGCCGGCTCTTTGATATACCCGCACGTAATCCACGGTGTATTTTTGCGGAAATACCGTTGTGGCATCGGGATAGCCCGGCCATGCTCCGCCTACCGCCAAATTCAGCAGGATGAAGAAGTTATGGTCGAACACCCATTGTCTGCCCGAAAGGTCGTCCAGCGTTCTCGTTTGAAACAATTGCCCGTCAAAGTACCAGCGAATCACGTTCGGCTCCCATTCTATTCCATACGTATGGAAGTCATTGGAGAAGCCCGCCGGATACGTGTAGGATGTGCCCAAACCGCCGGCGCCGTTATATTCCGGCCCATGGATGGTGCCGTATACGTTCGTCGGGCTGTATCCGACAAATTCCATGATGTCCACTTCACCGCTGTTGGGCCACCCGACCGAGTCGATATTGTCGCCCAGCATCCAGAACGCGGGCCAGATTCCTTGCCCTTGCGGGAGCTTCGCCCTCATTTCGACTTTGCCGTAGGTAAAGCTGTATTTGCCCTGGGTTTTGATGCGGCCCGAGGTGTAGCTTTGATTCTCGTAATTCTCTTTCAACGCCTTGATGACCAGGAACCGGTTGTTGGGATTCGCGGGATCCTGCTCCAGATAGACGTTGTCCGTACGATTGGTGTAGTACTCCGACTCGCCGTTGCCCCAGCCGGTTCCACCGGTTTCATAAACCCACTTGGAGGTATCGACGCCCGATCCGGCCGCCCCGTTAAACTCGTCGCTCCACGCCAACTGCCAGTTGCCAGGCTGCGACGTGTTGATCGTATACGATGCGGTAGCCACCGCCGAATCGGTCATGCCGGACTTGATCGCGATCGCTTTGATCGTGGTCGCGGACGACACCTGGATCGCTCCGGTGTACGTGGCCGAGGACGACGTCGGCGTCGAGCCGTTCGTCGTATACTTGATCGTCGCGCCGGAGGTCGCGCTGGCGATCGTCACGCTTTGCGCCGACGTGTACGTTCCGCCTCCCGGCGAGAAGGTCGGCGTCGCCGCTTGCCCCGACGGCGGCGTTCCCGTGCCGTACACCTCGAAATCCCACAGGGAATAGCCGTAAGCCGTCGCCCTTTGCGTGCCGTACATGCGGACATACCTTGCATTGGTCGCGGTAAACGAAATATCGTCTATTCCCCCGTCCCCGTTCGTGGTTGTATACACATCCGTCCACGCACCCGGATCGCTCGCGTTGGTCGATACCTGGATTTTGTACGCTTTGCCGTAAGCCGCTTCCCAGTTCAGCTTCACTCTGCCGACGCTCTGAACGGAGCCAAGGTCGACGTAGATCCATTGCGGATCGGAAAACTGCGATGACCAGCGCGTCCCGCTGTCGCCGTCAAACGCGCCCGCCGCCGTGAACGCCGCCTCGTGCGACGATTCCGACGCGGACTTGTTCAGGGCAAGGTCGCCGGAGGACGGGGGCGCCGAAGCCGACGTGAGGCTCCACCAGTTCAGGTTCCAGCCGTTGGTGGCGGCGTACACGCGCAAGGTTTGGGTTCCCGCCGTCAAATTGACGGAGGCGGACACCGTCTGCCAGCTTTGCCAGCCGTCGGTGCTGGGAACGGTGACGGTAGCCAACACCGTGCCGCCCTTTTGAAGCTGCAATTGGGTTCCCGCGTAAGGGCTGGACACCCGGAATTCCGCGGTGTACGTTCCCGCGTTTTGCACATTGACCGAGTAATCCATCCAGTCGCCGGCATCGACGTATGCCACGTCCATGCCGCCTTCCGAGCAGGTTTCGGTCTGGATGCCGTTCATGGCGGTGTAGCTTTCCGCTTCAATTTTCCCCGGGTCGCCGGGGGCGGCATTGGCCGGCACGAAGGTGAATACCATGCTGACAACCAAAGAAAGCGTCAAAAAAAACGAGAATTTTTTCTTCAAACCCATTAACAATCCCTTCCCTTCCTTATTTCATCGACGTAAATTATTTCGTTGACGTAAATTATTTCATTGACGTAAATTTTTGTTGGCACGAACGGCACAAATCCATCTCCCACCGGAAAAAGCTAATGATACAATCAAATAAACCACCTCCTTTCCATATGTTCAGGCAGCAGCCAAGGAATATTTTGAATTGCGGGTTGGAGTCCGGGTTTGGTTCCGGGTTTGGTTCCGGGTTTGGTTCCGGGCTGGACTTTTGATGCCGCTTTTAGTTTTAACTTTGGGCGCTGGGCGTTGGGTTTTGGTTTTGAATGCGCTTTCTTTACTGTTTTTTTGAATGCGCTTTCATATGGGTGTGATTTCAAAACCACGGATATGCGAATACGAGGCCGTCCAACATTTTTCAAATCTATATTCCATTCACCTGTGCATTTCATCCGGTATCTATTATTTCACACATCACACAGAGTCGATTCATTTTGGCATCGGTCACCTTGCGTCAGTTCATCCTACGTCGGTCCATCCTTGTGCTGGCCATCTTGCGTCGGTTCACCCTGCATCGACTCATCCTGCGATCGACCCATCCTGTGATCGATTCATCGTAACTATCGTTTCAACTGGCGCCACTTTCATCCAGCGCTATTTCGTTTCATATCATTTCATCTATTATTTTGCCCGCGGACACCTAATGCCGTCCCCCGGTTCGATTTTTAATCTTCGTGACGCGGTCCTGTGAATGAGGGGGCGAAATAACTGCAAAAGTGCATCTTTTTCCCTCCATTTATGAGCATCCAAGAAAAATTCCTGCGTTTATGCAGGTATTTTAAAGAAAATCACCTTGATCCGAGGATTGAGCGTCGAACAACTGCACTTTTGCAGGTATTTCTCCAAATAAGTAAGCGTCAAAGGAAATAGATGCACTTTTGCAGTTATTTCAACTCGGAAAGCAAAAATCTGCTCCAAAGTAAAGGACAAAAACGAGCTTGCCGCCGCCTTTTACTAACCTCCGAATTTTCACAGCCATGCACCCGAAAAAATCCAGAAACCAGACCGCCGCAGCCGTTTCCTCCATAACATGTCCGATCCATGTGCACCCTGCTCATCAGCACGTACACCTTGTTCATCAGCATGTGCGCCTTGTTCATCAG
>CAYYCV010000087.1:2677-8293 GCA_964470405.1 uncultured Caryophanales bacterium | reverse complement strand
CCTTGTTCATCAGCATGTGCGCCTTGTTCATCAGTCTGTTCAATTTCATTATCAGTATAAAAGGATTTTCCACATTTAGGTAGATACAATATAGTCGAAAACCTCAACGATCTGGTTATCTTGTCCGCAAAAGAACAAGGATACATCCATAAAAAAAGACAGCACCATCCGCTGTCTTAAAAAACCGATATTCCATAGGCGATTCTGCGATTGAACAGAGGACTGGACGCTGCCATCGCCGGATTCCCCGAACTATTTGCTTGTCTTGTCGCGATCCGGCAAAAGCTGGTCGAGAATAATTTCAAGCTGGCCTTCCCATGAAAACGGATCGCTGAACGTGAAGATGTTGTAATCCACAGCGAACGCCCGCCCTTCCTTGACCGCAGGCAGCCCCTTCCAGACCGCGCTGCCGTAAACGGTATCCGCTCCTGTCGCATCCCCCAGCCAAGGCGCGGTGAAGATAAAATCCCCCGCCAGCTCCGGCAAGCTTTCCAGACTAACGACGGAAAAACCTTTTCCCGCTTCAAATGCCTGTTCCGCCTTTGCGGGCATGCTCAGACCAAAATCGTCGTACAATATTTCCGTTCCCCGCCCATAACCTTCTCTGAATATGTAAACGCCTTTTGCCGACGGATACATAATGGAAAACGTCCGGCCTTGGGCCACCGCCTCGATCTGGGGCTTTAACCCGTCGATTTTCCGCTCCCATTGATCCAGCCACGCCCGGGCCTGCTCCTCCCGGTTCGTCAATCGGCCGAGGTCAAGCAGCACTTCCTTGTTGTTTTTCGTCGTCTCAAAGGTGACGATAGGGGCGATTTTTGCTAATTGCTCCAGATTTTTCACGGCGGTCAGCGCAATGATCAAATCGGGCTTAAGCTCCAATACTTGCTCGACATCCGGTTCAAGCGCCGCATTCGCGCCCAGGTTCGCGACGCCTTCCAGCCCGCTTTTCAGATACGGGTTTCCCAGGGTAAACTCCGGAACGCCGACAGGCGTAATGCCAAGCGCCAGCAAATACCCGGCATAGTTCGGCGCAAGCGTGACTATGCGCTGGGGATTCACGGGCACTTCCACCGCTCCGTTGGCCGCTTCGAACATTTGGGTCTGCGGTTCGGCGCCCGTTTTCGCAGCATCCGCTGCCGTGGTGTTCGTCGACGCATCCGTTCCCCCTGCGTTCGTCGCCGCAGCGTCCGTTTTATCGGCACCGGCGGCTGCGCCATTCGCCGACGCGGCATCGCTTGTCGCGGCAGACGGCGCAGCACGATCGGCCCCGTCAGGCTCCGCCTTATTCGAGCATGCGCCGACGATCAGAACCACGGCGAGCAAAGCCGTCCAGACCAGTCCATATTTCCATATTGGTTTCACTTCGGATTCTCCTTTACTTTCTGTTGTTGATAATGATTATTATTATCACCGTAAAGTATAAACCCGCCCCGCTCCTTCTGTATATGAACCAATCGGACAAGTGTTATGGGCATTTCGGACATCCGGTTCCATGCTACGACAGCGCTTTTATGGCCTGATCCAAAATCACGCCATGGTTGTACGCGGTATATTCAAACCACGGCCCCAGCAAAACGGGACGGACGCGATCATGGCGAACCGCCTTCAGACGGTTCCAGCATTCGGAGCGCTGCAGCGTTTTCCACGTCCATTGGGAATACCGATCCTCCGACAGCAGCAGCACGATGCGATCCGCCTCGCATGCGCTCCACGCTTCAGGCGTCATCCGTTCAAACGAGGGGTCCATGCACGCTTTGTGGCGCATCGGCGCAAACGGAAAAGCACTTCGGCTCATGCGCCCCTTATCCGCACCCTTCCATTTATAGCAATGGTGGCGATCAACCATGATGACCTGCAGCTTTTCATTTACAGCCATCCGGTTCCATCGCTCGCAAGCCCTGTCCGCCTTGTCGTCGTAGGCCGCAAGCCATTCGTCCGCCTCCTTCGATTTGTTCAAAAAAGACGCCGTCATCAGCAGGTGTTCCCGCCAGTTTTTCGTGCGCCACGGGATAACGAGCACCGGCGCGATTTCGCCAAGCTTCGCCTGAAAATCCGGCGATCCGAACGCGTCGATGGCCAGTATGCGATCCGGTTTTGCCGCCACCAGCGTTTGACGGTTGATTTCGTTGTGATGATGGAGCGGATACAGCACTTCCGTGTGGTATTTTCTGCGGTAGGCGTCGGTCCAGTCGTGATCGAGCGGCGCGGCGAAAGGAATGATGTGGAGCGGCAGCAGTTGGCCGATGTTCGGGAAGCTGCAAGCCGCCACCTTCAATTGCCGGTTCTTCACATACATCGCGGGCGAAAGGCCCATCCGGTTTTTAAAGGTTCGTCTGAAATGGCTCTCATCCTGATAGCCCACCTGCCTCGCGATCTCCGCCACAGGCTGTTTGGTCGCCGCCATCAATCTTTTGGCCTGCGACATCCGCAAATCGGCTACATAGTCCGTGGCGCTGATGCCGAATTTCTGTTTGAACGCCCGCCTGAAATGGCGGGGGCTGACGCCGGCCCGCCGCGCCAAATGCTCGATCGACGCGCCCTCCTGGTAATGCAAGTCCAGGTACAGCTTGATTTGCTCCAGCGCCGCCTCCACGCCTTGATTCAACGCTGCCTTGGCCCGGTACAGCACCTGGTAGACGATCTCCTGAAAAACCGCCTGGCTGCGAAGCCGCTCCCATTTGGAGGAATGATGCCAGTAAAAATAAGCTTTTTCACATAAATCGGTCAAAATCGCCGCAAATTCTTCCGGAGCGATGCCCCCGCCGCGTTCATTTCCGACTTGCCGGAAAAACGCCTCCTTGACAAGCGGGTCGCCCTGCACGTCAAAATGCAGCACACAGCCGTCTTCCTCCTCCGCCGAAGCGTTGCCCATATATGCGATCCGCTGCCCCGGCGCGCCGAGAAAAACCGCTCCCCTCTTCAGCGAAAACAACCGGTCATCGATCGTAAATTGCGGTTCGCCCCGATTGACCACAATGAGGACGCAGCCATCCGAGCATGCCGAAGCCCGCCGATCCGGGTCGGCGTCAATCTCCTTTACCTGCACGATTTGGCGGAGCTTGAACCACAATTCCTCAAAAGAAGCTTCATGGAATAAATGATGAAAGGAACGGTTTGCCGTCATCGGATCCACCTTCACTTGGCCCATGGGCGCAATAAATGATAACGATTCTCATTAACCATTGTAGCAAAAAAGAAAAGCCTGCTCAACCTGCCAAGCAAGCCGATCCAGACTTACCTTTTTCAAAAAATATAGGAAAACTGGGAACGAAGCCGGCCCGCCGCGCTCCACTCCCACGATGCCGCCTCCGCCTCCATTCGTCCATTCGTCCATTCATCCATTCGCTTCCATTCGCCTCACGAGCCGAATTGCGCCCGGTGCAGCCTGCTGTAGACTCCCCCCGAGGCGATCAACTCCTGATGCCCGCCCTGCTCGGAAATTCCCTGCTCCGTCACGACGATGATGCGATCCGCATTTTTGATTGTGGCCAGGCGATGCGCGATGATCAGCGTGGTTCTTCCTTCCGCCAAATCCGCCAGCGACTGCTGAATGGCGGCCTCCGTCTCGGTGTCGAGCGCGGAAGTCGCTTCATCGAGAATCAAAATCGGCGGATTCTTGAGAAACATCCGGGCGATCGAAAGCCGCTGCTTTTGGCCGCCCGACAGCTTCACGCCCCGCTCGCCCACGACGGTCTGCAAACCGCCCGGCTGGGAGCGGATGAACTCGTCCAGCTTCGCGCGCCGCGCCGCCTCCCACACCTCCGCATCCGTCGCCTTCAGGTTGCCGTAAGCGATGTTCTCCCGGATCGTGCCGGAGAACAGGAACACATCCTGCTGCACGATGCCGATCTGCCCGCGCAGCGAGGCCAGCTTGATCCGGCGTATATCGACGCCGTCCACCGTGATGCTGCCCGCCTCCACCTCATAGAAGCGCGGCAGCAGGCTGCACAGCGTCGTTTTGCCCGCCCCCGACGGCCCGACGAAGGCCACCGTCTCCCCGGCGCGGATGTCCAGATCGATGCCTTGCAGCACTTTGCCTTCTTCCTCGTATCCGAAGGAAACCCCGCTGTAGCGAATGTCGCCGCGCAGTCGTCCCGCCTCCCGCGCATCCGGTTCGTCCGCGATATCCGGAACGGTCTCCAGCAGCTCCAGATAGCTTTTAAAGCCGGCCATGCCCTTCGGGTAGCTGTCGATAATCGAATTGATCTTGTTAATCGGGCCCAGAAACACATTCGTCAACAGCAGGAAACCGACAAATTGCCCGTTGGTCATTTCGCCGCGAATCACAAACCAGGTGCCGCACACCAGCACGAACAGCATGATGACCCGCATCAGGAAATAGCTGGCCGACGCGTTCTGCGCCTGAATTTTGTAGGAGCGGAACTTGGTCCGCCGGTACTGCTCGTTGTTTTTCGCAAATTGCGCCTTCTCGTGCTCCTCGTTCGTGAACGCCTGCACCACGCGGATGCCGCCGATGCTGTCCTCCACCCGCGCATTGATCTCCCCGATGTCCCGGAACATGCGGCGAAACGCCCTGATCATTTGCCGGTTAAAATACAGCGCCAAATAAATAAGCCCCGGCACAACGATAAAAGTCAGGATCGCCAGCTTCCAGTTGATCGCCAGCATCAGCGAAAACGCGCCGAACAGCGTCATGACGGCGATAAACAAATCCTCCGGCCCGTGATGCGCCATCTCGCCAATTTCCATCAGGTTGCTGGTCATCCGGGCAATCAGGTGCCCGGTTTTATTGTTGTCAAAAAAGCGGAACGACAGCTTTTGCACATGATCGAACAGCTTTTTGCGCATGTCGGTCTCGATGTTGATGCCGAGCTGGTGCCCCCAATAGGTGACCACATAATTCAGCAGGCTGTTCAGCGCATAGATCGCCAACAGGCCGAGGCAGGCCCACAGGATCAGCTTCCAGTTGCCGGTTGGCAGCAGCCGGTCGACGAACCAGTTGACGACGAGCGGAAACCCAAGCTCCAGCAAGCCCGAGATGATCGCACCGCCAAAATCGAGCACAAACAGCCCTTTATACGGTTTGTAGTAAGCGAAAAATCGACGCAGCATATGTTTTTTTCTCCCGAACCATCATGATAAGCACGTTAAGCATTATAACCGATTTTCCCTCCATTGCCTATGCGCAATTCGGACAAAAAACAGGGGCGATCGGGCGCTGCGTCTCTGCCGTGCCGCCTAGCTCCGCGTCAGGCTCTTCACAATAAAATCGAGCTGCGCTTCAAGCGACACCGGGTCATTGTAATAAGCCCCGATCGGATCCAATTGGAATACGCGGCCGTTCTTTACCGCGGGAAGCTCCTTCCACAGCGTGCTGCCATACAGGTTTTCAGGGTCGGCGCTGTCCCCGCTCCACGGAGAGGTGAAAATATAGTCCCCGGCGAATTCCGGCAGCTTCTCCAGCGAAAGGGACGCCCAGCCCGTCCCGCTGTCTATCGCTTCCTTCTGGATAATGGGCGGCGCTTTCAACTGAAACTCGCCATAGATGATCTCTCCGCCTCTGCCGTAGTTGTGCCCGAAGGCGTAAATCCCCTTTTCATACGGGTTTAAAATCGACACGGTCTGGTCCCCCACCGCGGCTTCCACGGCAGG
>CAYYCV010000087.1:0-2667 GCA_964470405.1 uncultured Caryophanales bacterium | reverse complement strand
TCGGCGATTTTTTGATCCCATCGGGCGATCCACGCATCGGCCTTGTCCGACGTGTTCGTCATTTTTCCAAACTCCTTCAATTGCTCCCGAAGCGTCAGCTTTCCATAGTCGATAGAAACCGTCGCGGCGATTTTCTGCAACTGCCCCAGGTAATCCGTTCCGTTGAAATCGATAATCAGATCCGGCTTCAGCTCCAAAATCTTTTCGATCGAGGCCGAGGTCCCGTCCCCGATATCCTCGACGCCGTCCATCATCCCCTTAAAATAAGGGTTATCAAACGCATCCGTCGGCACGCCTACCGGCTTGATGCCAAGCGCCAGAAAATCGCCGATATAGCTGTCGGCCAAAACAACGATTCTTTTCGGATTTTTCGGAATCTTCACTTCGCCGTTCGGATCGGTGTATACAATCCATTCCTCCGCGCCCGCGGCGGCTCCGGCTTGCGAATCGTCCGCGGTGTTCGAAGCTGCGGAAGGCTGCGGCGAGTCGGCGGTCTGAGCCGATTCCGCCGTCCCATCGGCGGCTGACTGCGCGGAGTCGGCAGCCTTGCTGCCGCAGGCGGTCAAAACGGCCGCCAACAAAATGGCCAAGGCCGCCATGCCAATTCTTCTATACTGTTTCCCTTTCAATGAGAGCCCTCCCCTTATTATTGATAATGATTATCAATATCAATAATAAATGATAATGGTTCTCATTTGAATTGTCAATACCGCCTTGCGAGCGGATCGGTTTCCAGCCGGCCAGGCCCTTACTTAGACCAAGCGGGATTAAAATGCACCCCGTGGAAAAAAACAAACAAAGCCGTCGAACCGCCGCTGCCGGCAACCGGGACGACGGCATAATCGTTCTCCCCCGCCTGCTGGATGGCATAAAGCGTATAATCTACGCCGGTCCGCTCGGTCACGAGGTTCAAAAGCACCGTGCCCAGATCCGGCGTAAACGTCAAATACCCGGCGGGATCAATCCCGTACTCTTCGGCCAGATGCTTCCGGCACGCCTTGCCTTCCGAGGCGGACAACTCCGCACCGGCGGCGGCGAACACGGACAGAATCAGGCAGTTGTCGTCCGTCCCGTCGACATAACCGATATCAAAATACTCGGTCACCCCGAGTTTGCGCGCTTCGGTCAGCACGCTTTCATGCAATATTTCGCCCGATATCTCCTCCATTTCCATCTCTAT
The DNA here is from genome assembly GCA_964470405.1 of uncultured Caryophanales bacterium. Taxonomy (GTDB): domain Bacteria; phylum Bacillota; class Bacilli; order Paenibacillales; family CAYYCV01; genus CAYYCV01. Next base: position 1,487 of record CAYYCV010000087.1, on the reverse strand, counting down.
TTCCTGATCTTCCTCTCCTATTCCTTGATCCTCCGTCCCCGTTTCATGATCCGGGTTGAAGCCCCCCATCGGATCGAAGCCCTCCATCTCTTCTTCCTCGCTTGTTCCGAGGTTCGGGAACGGCGTATCCGAGGCGTCGAACCCGAGGGGCGATCCGGGCTCCTCAATGCCGTATGTCTCGGGAAGCGCCAGCACATCGCTGTCTCGCTGTTCCGGGGTGAAAAAGTTGGATATGGCCCTGGCGCGGATCCCGTTGTCGTGAAAAAGATCGAGCGCGTTTTTGGCCCATTGGCCCAGTACCTGGTAGGCATGACCCTCATGCGAAAAATAATTCAGGCCGTAAGGTCTGGCATAAATGACCTGCACCTGAACGTCCTCGTTTTTTTGCCGCAAAATCTGGGCGAATTTCACAATATTCTCGGCGCAGGAACGAACCCTTCGCTGCTCGCTTGAAGTGATCTGGTTGTGGTTGCAGGTCAGATCCGAAATCATAAAAGTAATCGTAGGCGTTCCTTCGCCTTCCAGTTCAAGCTGCACCATATCCTTCAAATTCCCGAACAGCATTTCATAAATCGCTTCGTCTTCCGCATGGCTATGCACATGTTCGTCGTGCCTCGGCACGCTGAATCCCTCCGTCTTCAGCGTTGAAACGACCGTTTTGTCCCGGTGCTTATTGTGAAACGCTCCAATCGGCGTTTTATTCATAAACGCCATCAAGTTCACCTGCTGCCCCTGGCTGGTAAAGCTGTTTAAAAAATCGGTTTTATTCGAAAAGTTGACTCCATTCGGCGTTTCGCCCAGGCGTTCATGCGATTTGCCGATAAAACCGGAGTACTTTTCCCCCTCATCCATCCCGAGGGAAGGCCGGGCCTTTTCCGAAATCAAATCGTTGTCGCTCAGTTGTTTCGCCAGATCGCTCAGTATCACGTTCAGCGCATATTCTTCCGATGCCGGGTTGGCGTGCAGTTCGAGCCATTCCTGAGCAAATCTTCTGATCTCGCCGATATCCGTTTCCAAATTGTAATTGCCGGCGATAAAATCGGCCAACAGGTTGGCCACGTGGGGGATGCGCGGATCGTTTTCAAACAAATACTCGTTTCGCCTGTCCTTCACGCCGAGCTTTTTGCCAAGCAAATTGCCCAGCGTTTCTTTGGTCGCCAATTTGTTGGCTTTGATCGCCGGCACTTTGGACGCGTTGTGCTGATCGATATACACGACCCTCTGGATCGGCCGGCGCGGATCGGACGCCGCTTCGGAAAGCTGCCCGGGCTCCGCTTCCGCACGCGTTCGCTCCGAGCTTGCACGCGTTTGTTCCGCTTCCGCGCGCGCTGGCTTCGAGCCTGCACGCATTTGTCCCGCTTCCGCGTGCGCTGGCTTCGAGCCTGCACGCATTTGTCCCGCTCCCGCACGTGCTGGCTTCGAGCCTGCACGTATTTGTCCCGCTCCCGCACGTGCTGGCTTCGAGCCTGCACGTATTTGTCCCGCTC
>CAYYCV010000086.1:17351-18064 GCA_964470405.1 uncultured Caryophanales bacterium | reverse complement strand
GATTGGGCCATCCTCAGCGCGATCGCTTCCCCGATGCCTTGCGCGCCCCCGGTAATAAAACAACCTGCCCGTCCAATTCCTTCATTGATTGGTCCCACTCCCTGCCCTCTCGATTGAACATTCCTCCACACCACGCCCGCCGCAAGCATCGAAAAAGTAATCCCGGCGCAAACCACGAATGCAACCGTGCCGCCCCATTCCATCAACGATCCGCCCAATGCGTTTCCGGCCATGCCGGCCAGGGCCATCCCCGAAATCGCGAACAGGGATTGACCCGTCGAGCGCAAGTCGGAGGGGATGCGGCGGTGCAAATAGGATATCGCCGCCACCATAAAGAAGGTCACGGATGCTTTCAAAACCCCCGAACCGATGATAACGTCCACCCGGGGAAACCATGCGTATAAACACCACTTCAGCGTAAAGCACGCGATGCCCAGCAGCATCAAATTGTCATCCCGCACCCGGTGCATATAGCGGGAAACGATCAGGAACGCGGCGATTTCCGCGGCCGATCCGACGGCCCACGCCCGGGCGATATCCTGATGCGTGCCGCCCACTTTCAAAATAAACAGGCCCAAAATATTTTCTTCCAGACGGTGGGTCATCATGACCATCGTGACCAGAAGGAAGTAAACAATCAGCCTCGGCTGTTTCAGAAAAGGCCAAATGGCCGCCAATTTGGGCCTCTCGCCCAATCGCCTGGGCTCCCGAAG
>CAYYCV010000086.1:8452-17341 GCA_964470405.1 uncultured Caryophanales bacterium | reverse complement strand
CCCGAAGCATAAAGATCGCTGATAAAGGCAGGATGGCGGAAACCGCGGCCAACCAGCCCAAATTCGCCAAGCCCCATCGACCGATCGCCGCGGGCACCCAAATCCCCGAACAGATGACGGAAGCGGAAACCCACAGACGAACCAGGGAAAATACATGCCTGTCTTTCACCGTCAGCATGGTGAGACTATCGAATAAAGGGGTGATCGGGAACAGGAAAAAATAAACCCAGGCCACCCCGAAAGCGACGGCCGGAAATGAAGCAAATCCGAAAACAACCGCCACGCCGACAAAAGAAACGGCAATAAACGCGCCCATGACCCGCAATACCGTGCTCCATCGATCGCTCAGATAGCCCGAAACCGGCATGGACAGCATCGTCATCAGCGATCCCAACGACAGCATCCAGCCGATTTCCGCATAGCTGAATCCCTTGTCTTTCAAATAAACGGGAAGATAAATAAACAGACCGTAAAAAAAGTTGTAGTACACAAATTGAAATACGCTTAATCTCCATACATCCGACTTGACCCGGCTTCGTTCAGGGAAAATGAAACGGGAAACATTCACCTCATCATCTGCCCGCCCGTGACATCCACGGTCGCTCCGGTCATATAGGACGCCCATTCGCTCGACAGGAAAAGAACGGCCCCCGCGATTTCTCCGGCCTGGCCCAATCGCCGCATTGGAATCAGCCGCTCGAACGCCGCCAATTCGTTGGCCGGCAGCCTCATCATGTCCGTATCGATCCCTCCCGGCGCAATCGCGTTGACACAGATGCCCTGGGAAGCATAGGCGCGCGCGAACGACTTGGTCATCGTCAAGACGGCCCCCTTGGTAATGGCATAAACGGCCGAGGTAGCGTATCCCCCGGTAAAACCGCCCTGGGAGCTGAAGTTCACGATCCGCCCCCATCCGTTGCGCGCCATGGCCCGGCAAGCCTCCCGGGACAGAAAAAACTGGCTTTTCAAATTGACATTCATCAGCCGCTCCCATGCCTCTTCGGTCACTTCTTCAATCGGTATCCGTTGAAGAACGGCGGCAATGTTGACCAAAATGTCCAGACGGCCGAATTTCTCCACCGTCTCCTCGACCAATGCGCAGCATTGAGACGTTTCGGACAAATCCTTGACGCTCAAGCCGTGGTCCCCTTTCATCCGGGACCGCGTCTCCGTCGCCGTTTGCCCGTTCACATCGCAAACCATCACGCGGACGCCCATGCCCGCAAAAGCCTTGGCCACCTCCCGTCCAATACCGCCGCCCGCTCCCGTAACAATCGCCACCCTATCCTTTAATCCGAGATCCAAGGCTGTTCCCCGCTTTCTATTGATCCGTCATCTGAATACCAGTTTGGGAATAAACGTCACCAATTCCGGAATGAAAACCATCAAAACCACGACCGCAATCATAAGCAGCACCAACCGGGTGGTGTAAGGCAGCGTTTTGACAATCGTCGTGTTGATCATCGCTGTCGTGACCGAGAGCAATACCCCCACCGGAGGCGTAACCAATCCGATCATCAAGGTCACAATCACGATGATGGCAAAATGGATCGGGTCATAATGAAATTGCAAAATGACGGGAGCCAGCACCGGAACGAAGATGATGACGGCGGAGGTCGTCTCCACAAAAAGCCCCAGGAACAGGAAGAAAAGCACGATGCAGAGCAAAGCCATCGTCGGGTCGGTCGTGAGCGAAGTCAACAGATCCACGGCCATTCTCGGAAACTCGGAGTAGGCCAGCACCCAGCCGAAAATCGCGGCAATCGAGGCAATAATCATAATCGAAGCCGTGACCATCGCAGATTCCGCAAAAATTTTCGTCAGCATGCTCCATTTCAATTCTTTGTATACAAAAGCGCCCACGATCAAAGCATAGACCACCGCCACCATTCCCGCTTCGGTCGCGGTGAAAAAACCGAGCACAATCCCGCCGATAATGATGAACGGAAGCAATAAAGCCCATATGGAATCCAGTCCGCTTTTTACGATCGCTTTTAAAGAAAAGCTGCCTTCTTTCTGAATATTTTCTTTCCTCGCATAAATATAACAGTACAGAATCAAAACGAGGCCGACCAGAACGCCCGGAATAATCCCGGCCAGAAACAAGGCGCCGATCGAAATGCCCGTCAGCGATCCGTAGATGATCATGATGATGCTCGGCGGAATAATCGGCCCGATCGTCCCGGCGCATGCTTGCAGCGCGGCGACGAAAGGCTTCTTGTACCCTTTCTCCACCATGGCCGGCATGGTGACCGAACCGACGGCCGTCGTATCGGCGAGCGCCGAGCCGGAAATGCCGGCAAAGATCATGCTGGCGACCACGCTGGCCATCGCCAGCCCGCCGCGGAAGCCGGCCACCACATTCGACGCGAACCGGACCAGGCGGGTGGAAATACCGCCCCGAACCATCAAATCGCCGGCGACGACGAAAAAGGGAATGGCCAGCAACGAGAGGGAATCGATTCCGACAAACATGCGCTGCATGATCACTTCGAACGGAACATCCGCATTGAGAATGAGAACCGCCGCCGCGGAAATCCCCATGCAAAAAGCGATCGGAATCCCGAGCAAGACGAGCACCAGAAAAAGCACGAATATGATGATAATATTGATCATGTGTTCTCCCCCTTCGGAGCGGCTCGCCAAGTCTCAACGATCAGCTTGAAAGACATGAATATTTGTCCGGCGAAGGCGATGGGAAAGCTGATGTACACCCAAATCATCGACCATCGCAGAGCGGACGAAATCTGCGTCATGCCGAGGGAGACGAACTTGAACGATACAATCAGCAGAAACCCGAAAAAAACGAGGATGACCATATGATTAAACGTATTGATCCATTTTTGCCATTTGACGGGGACATACTGCTCCACCACATCGATAATGATCTGGGCTTTCCTCGATGAAGCGTAGACGAATCCGAGCATGGTCAGCCATACAAACAAGTAACGCATCAATTCGTCGGACCAAACCAGCGGCGAGCTGAGCGTCCGCATGACGACCGACGCCAGGCTGATGATGACCAGCAAGGCCAAGAGAATGGCCAGCAGCACGACCAAACAACGATCGAACGCTTTGGAGATAAAGTCGAGAATGGACATATGATCGATCCCCCTTGAAATAGATGCCCTGCAGGGTAACCCGTGCACGCGGCCGCCCAGCCCATGACGGGGCAGCCGCATGCTTCAACAAGTCTTATTGGATGTTGACGATATCGTCGATCAACTGCTGCGCATCGTTATTCTTGGCAAAATCGTCGTACAACGGTTTCATTCTATCCTTGAATGCCTGACGGTCAACGGTCGTTAACGTCAGCTTTTCCTCCAGTTTTTTCTCATAGCCCTCGGTTTCGTCGCGCACGACTTTCCGGGTATTGACAGCGACTTCCTGAGCGGCTTTCAGCACGACATCCTGAAGATCCTGCGGCAGCGACAGGAAGAACTTGTCATTGATCGCCATATCGTAATCCGTGTAAATGTGGTAGGTATGCGTGATAAATTTGGTCACTTCCTGCAAGCTCGTATCGTAAATATAATTGGCGGGCAGTTCGGCCGCGTCCACGATGCCGGTTTGCAGGGAAGTATAAATTTCGCCGCCGGGAATCGGAGTCGGGGCCGCGCCGATCAATTTGGCAAAATTGGTATACAGCGGGATTTCGGGCACTCTTAATTTCATATCCTTCATGTCGTCAATGCCGGAAATTTTCTTGTTGGAGATGATCGAACGAAATCCGGAGTGCACCATTCCGATAAAGCGGATGCCCGAAGCTTCGCGAACCTCATCCAACAATCCTTGTCCGACCGGTCCGTCGAAAAATTTCTCAACATGGGCAAAGTCGCGGAACAGGAAAGGCAGAGAAATCACGCCCGATTTTTGGAAAAACACAGACGCCGTTCCCAGGTCGCTCCATGCCATTTCAATCGTTCCTTGTTTAACCCCTTCCGTATTGTCCTTCAGGCCGCCCAATTGCCCGCCCGGGAACAACTTGACAACAATCTGGCCGTTGGACCGTTCTTCGACCAGCTTTTTAAACTCCTGGGAAGCCGCATGCGCATAATGATTTTCCGGCACGTGGTAAGACAGCTTGATGGTGTACGTTTTGCCGGAGTTCGTCGTCCCCTTGTCGGAGCCGGCTTGGCTCGCATCCGACGGCGACGGCTTGGCGGCGTTGTCTGCGCCGTCCGCGGAATTCGTTCCCGCTCCGCAGCCCGCCAGCGAAACGGCCAATATCAGGGCAATGCATCCTGAAAAAAGAGGTTTTACCGCCTTGCGCCATACTGAAATGGATCCTGTCATGTTGAAATCCTCCTTTTAATGTTTGACTATCCGTTCGGATCAATGACGGTTCGAATCACATTCGGATCGGACAAATCGTCCATCGCCCGATTGATCCCGGCAAGAGGAAGGCGGTGGCGCAAAAGATGCCCGACGTCGATCCGCCGCTGCTCGTACAGATGCATGCATTCCACGATGTCTTGCCTGGTGAATCCTCTGGAGCCCACCACCGTCTTCTCGCCCCAGATGAAATCGACGGAGCGCAGCCGAAACGGCTTCTGATTGGCCGCGATCGTCACCATCGTTCCCCTGCCGGAGAGGCACCGGAATCCGGTTTCGTCCATCTCCTCGGTGGGCGAGCACTGCAGCACAATATCCGCGCCGTACCCGTCCGTCAAATCCTGTATATCCTTGGCAAGAGATTCGGCGGAGCAAAGCGCATGATCCGCGCCCAGCGATCGGGCCAACTTCAGCTTGGCTTCCGACCGGGATACCGCGATGGTCACGGCGCCCATCCCTTTGGCCAGTTGGATCGCATTCGAGCCGATCCCGCCGACGCCGATGACCGCGATCGTCCGGCCTGGCGAAGCGCCGGCGATTTTCAACGCGTGATACGGTGTGGCGACCGCATCCGTGAGCACCGCCGCTTCCTGAAAGGTCAACGAGTCCGGAATCGGGATCAGGTTCGCCTCCGGCACGCATACAAATTCGGCAAGCGCTCCGTTGAAGTCCACCCCCATTCTTTTCAGATTTTTGCATAGATTGGTTTGACCCCGTTGACAAAACTTGCAGGTTCCGCATGAAACTATATAGTAAATGGCTACTCGGTCGCCCACTCTGAAATGGCGGGCGTCTTTCCCCATGTCAACCACCACTCCGCTGGCTTCATGCCCGGGGATGATCGGCAGCGTTGAGCCGAATCCGCCGCATTGCAGAAAATGGTCGGACCCGCAGACGCCGCAGGCTTCCACCCGGACGAGCACCTCATGGTCTTCCGGAGTCGGCGTTTGCACATCCCGTATTTCGAAAGGCTGGTGATATTCGGTTAGTACGGCCGCCTTCATACGCTTCCCCACTCTCTCATATGATCACCGTTTCGATCCCCAGCATATCGCCGAGCATAAGCAGTTTTTCGGTCAAATCTCCGGTGCTGAGCGCGCCGTGGTGCGTTGCGCCGGCCAGACACCAGCGCCGAAACGCCTCTGCCGTCGGTCCGTGCTTGAACCGAAACATGGCATTGCCAACCCGCAATTCCTCATGGGCCGTCCCCAGAATTTCTCCCGGCGCGGCGATGAGCGTCCACCCGCCTTTCGCCTCCCGCTTGGGCGAAAGGCCGATCAGCGTGGCCGGGCCCGCTGTGCCCCTGACGAACAGGGAAGCTCCTCTGGACGTTTGGCCCGAATGGCCGCCGGTGGATACGATGCACGGTTTCTCGCAGGAAAAGCAGAAATCCGATTCCCCTGTATTCGCCATCAGCATGTAGTCCCGCTCGTAATCGATCTGGTCGCATTCGCAATAGAGCACGTTGCTTCCCAACTGCTTGGATACGATCATCGCCAGAGACGTAACAATGTCGCCGGTGCAAGTAAACGGCTTGCCGATGGTGGTCATGTACGAAACGCCGAGACAGCCGATTACGCCGATTTCCGGATTTTTCACCGCGACCTCCGCCCGGCAATTGAATGCGCCGCCCAGCCAGCCGTAGCGCGCGGTGAGGTTCTCCAAAGCAACCGCCAGACCGAGGGATTTCTCCAATTCCAACTCGGGGACGGATTCCAGCTTTCCGTTTTGCTCCATCCACGCTCTTTTTTGCGCCAACGCCTCCGGCGTGACGGACCGAAACTCACGGGTGAATTCGTCCGCCCCGACCCGCTGCATTGCCGGACCGATGCTTTCCTTTACTTCCGCGTCGTCGGCCAGGACATTGACATACCCGTCGATGGGGCTCCCGATCACGCCGATTTTTCCCCGGCGCAGCTTGCCGGCCAAAGCCCCGACCTGCAGCGCGTCCCTGACCTGATTTCGCACTTTGACATCCTCAAAGGAGCTGACGAATACCTGAATGCGGCGGCCGTGTCTCAGAGCCGTGTTGGTAAACATGATCGAGCCCACATTGCTGCTGTGGCGAACGAGATCTTTCATGGTATAATCGTCCGGAATTCGCGTCATCTCATGCGCGTCCCATACGATCAACGGAGCGTGCTCCAGATTTTTCACGGCTTCCCAGGAGTAATCGGGAGGCGCGGCCATGGTCGGAATCACCAAAATTGCGTCCACGTCCCGTTCGGCAAAGAGCCGGCCCGCCCGCACCCCGTCCTCCCTGGTCACGAGCAAACCGGGAAAAACCAACTCCGTGCCCTCCGAACGAAACAATTCGGCGAGCGTTTTGGCCCATTGCCGCTTTTCTTCCCGATAGCCCTCGGGCATAATGCCGTCAAAAAAGTCCATATATCCGGCCACTACGCCGATCCTTGTCCCGCTTCGCGCTTCCAAAATGGCTCGCCTCCTTTCAATCGATCAAGAAGCCTCCGTTGACGTTTATAATCTCTCCCGTAATGAACGAGGACTGTTCCCGGCATAGGAACAGCACGGCGTTGGCCACATCGGACGGCGTACCGGCGCGACCGATCGGAATGCGGCCGGCCAGGTCGGAAATGCCCGCAAACATGCGCGTGTCGATGAGCGCCGGGGCGACGCCGTTAACGTTGACGGAGAACGGCGCCATTTCATTGGCCAGCGACTTGGTCAGGCACATGATGCCCGCTTTCGTGGCGGCATAGGCTCCGACATTGCGCGCCCCGCCGTTGATTCCGGCGCTCGATCCGATGCTGACGATCTTTCCGTGACGGCGCTGCTTCATTCCCGCCATCACTGCCTTCACGCAGAGAAAAGCTCCCCTTAAATTCACCGCGTTCATGAAGTCCCAATCATCGATGCTGGTGTCCTCCAGGCTGAGAAACTTGATCACGCCCGCGTTGTTGACCAGAATCGAGACCGGCCCGAGCTCCCGCTCCGCCTTTTCGAATGCTGCGCCGACTTCGGATTCCCTGGTGATGTCGGCGGGAACTCCCGCAATCTTCGCCCCGGGAAACAGGGATTTCAATTCCTCCGCCGTTTGATGCAACAGGTTTTGGTCGACGTCGATCAGCGTAACGCCGGCGCCTTCCCGGACAAACTGTGTGACAATTTCTTTGCCGATCCCTTGGGCCGCTCCCGTGACCACCGCGTGTTCTCCTTCGAAGCTCATCCTGCCCCTTCCTCTCTTTTCAAGTCATTTCAAGTCATTTTCAGACGTTTTCGTTGGCTGCCGTTCCGGCCTGGATCCGGGTTTGACCATGCCATGCCGGGTCCACACTTCCGCGGGAACGCTTTCAAGATGCTTGTAATGAATCCATTTGCATTTGGCATCCTTGCGGAGCGGATACGTCGGCGGCTCCAGCACCCGCACCGGATAACCGAATTTCTCCAAAGGGAGATTCTCCAGCACAACGCTGCAATGCGCGCAATAATAGCCGATGCCTTTCTTGTTCCAGGCCCAGTCATATTCCTCCTCGGTCACCCTGAAATGATAGGGAGCCTCCATCCGCGACGGCGTGCCTTCAACCGGATCGCCGCGGAGGGAACGCCCGCCGCTGCCGCAAGCGTCAAACTCGACCACGATTTTTTCCTCGTCTTCGGTCAATTCCATCTCGCCGTATCTGCGGGGACCGCACAGATGGGCCCGCATCGATTCAATCGTAAGATATATCAAGGTGGGGAAGGCTTCTTCCCAGTTCTTATCCGGAGCGAAAAATTGGTACCGATAATCGAACAAATCCCCGATGGCGTAATCCTTATATACGTTCCCGATCTTATCTTCCCCAAATCGGTTGGCAATATGAACCAAAATCCCGTAGCAGTAATCCACATATCTGTCGTGCAAACGGCGCCACGATTCGCGGATATCCTCCATGTCCTCCAGCAGTCGCTCAACGGGGACCTCGCCATGAATAGTTCGGGTCAGACTTGCCCGCTTCCGATGGAGATCGATCCAGCGCTTCCGCGGATTGAACGGCGCGCCGTCCTCTCCCAACAATGCGAACAAATCCTCGTTCATGCCTTCGACCTCGCCGGAGACAACCCCCGGCTGATCCTCGATATACCGGATGAAATCGCCGCTCCACTGCGCATAAATGTCGTAGCAAATCCGGGCTTCCTCCATGAAATAGTTGAGCAGTTCCGTGGCATCGTCTTTGCGCTTTTCCCGAATCGCATTGCACACTTTTTCGTAGGTGCTGATCAGTTGCTCCGACCAGTCGCCTTTGCGAATCTTTTTGTTCAACACGGGGGAAAAAATCATTTCCGACATCGAATCCCCTCCTTTATGATCAAGCAAGACGTCATTGTTCCGATCCGGGTTTGACCATGCCATGCCGGGTCCACACTTCCGCGGGAACGCTTTCCACACGTTTGTAATGAATCCATTTGCACTTGGCGTCTTTGCGAAGCGGATACGTCGGCGGTTCCAACACCCGCACCGGATAACCGAATTTCTCCAAAGGAAGGTTTTCCATCAGAATGCTGCAATGCGCGCAATAATAGCCGATGCCTTTCTTGTTCCAGGCCCAGTCATAT
>CAYYCV010000086.1:0-8352 GCA_964470405.1 uncultured Caryophanales bacterium | reverse complement strand
TTGCACACTTTTTCGTAGGTGCTGATCAGTTGCTCCGACCAGTCGCCTTTGCGAACCTTTTTGTTCAATACGGGAGAAAAAATCATTTCCGACATCGAATCCCCTCCTTAATTATTGATCGAGACGGTATTTTCCGATGACCGCCCGGTCGAGCGCGATCCCCCAGCCCGGGCCATCCGGCACTTTATAGCAGCCTTTGTCGAACGGATTCCTGTTTTCCACGATTTCATAGAACAGCGGATCGCGGTCGGGGTGAAACACCTCGACGTACGTTCCCGTCTCCGCGGCGGAAAGCAAATGGGCGGAAATTTGCGGTTCCTCATGATGGGCCATTTCGAATCCGAGTGCAGCCGCCGTAGCTGCCACCCGTCTCCACTCGGTCGGCCCTCCCCCCCAGCTTGCGTCAAAGTTGCAAACGTCGATGGCCCCCTGGGTCATCAAGGCGATGCAAGCGGCGGCGGAAAGCTCGCTCTGTCCGGCATTCACGGGAATGCCCGACATGAAGCGGATATCCTTCATCGCCTCCCGATCGTTGTTCCATCGGCAAGGTTCTTCAAACCAGCGGATGTTCAGATCCTTCACCTGCTCCGTGAAACGCAGCGCTTCCGCCCTTGTCCAGGCCTGATTCGCATCCACGGCCAGCACAAAATCCGCACCCGCCGCATCCCGGGCAATCCGAACCCGTTCGGCATCGACATCCGGGCTTCTGCCTCCGATTTTGAATTTGCATCCTGCCACGCCCATCCCTTTGAACGTTTCCATATCTTTGCGGACCGTGGCCTCGTCGACGTCCATCCCTTCCGTGTAATACCCGCCGATCATCATCACCGGAAGGGAGGTGCGGCTGCCGCCCCACAGCTTGAACAAAGGCATGTTCAGCGTTTTCCCGACGGCATCATAGACCGCGCTGTCGATACAGGCCAACGCGTTCAACGCCACTTTGCGATCCGCCAAAATATCGAAGGTGAAGGGAAAAATGGTTTCCCATATCCGAGTGACCTCAAAAATGTTTTGCCCCACAATCAACGGGGCCATTTGTTTGGTGATCATTTCTACAATAGCCTGCTGCGTTTCCATCTCGTCTCCGTTGTATATTTCCCCCGTAATCCCATCCTCCGTCGTAATGCGGGTAATGATCGTGCAGCGATGGGACATGGAATAGTGGCTGCCTTTATAGACGCGCCTTAACGGAATTTTAATCGGGATGGCTTCTACCTTCCGGATGAGCGACTTCACTTTGACCCCTACTTTCATGTGATTTATGCGTATTTCCAATGGCCGTTTTCAATGATGCCGCCAATTCCGGCTAACAACCGGGCGGCCTCCGAGCCGTCGATGATGCGATGATCGGCGGACAAAACGAGTGGGATTCCCTTGCGGATCACGACCTGTCCATTCTCGGCCAACACCTTGTCCTCCATTTTTCCGGCCGCCAATATCATCGATTCGCCCGGCTTGACGATCGCCCGGAAGCGATCAATCCCCATCGGCCCCAGATTGGACAGCGTAATGGCGGCTTGCAGATCGTCCGCGTACGGCTTATTCGCGCGCACGGCTTCCACCAGCGCCGCTCTGGACCGGGCGATATCCAAAAGGGAGCGATCCTTCAGCGCGAGAACCGGAGCGACCAGCCCCTCGTCCAGACGGATGGCCAGCCCGACATTGCCCTCCGCGATTTCCTCAATCTGCCCATCGTCCGTCCACCGAACGTTGAGCTCGGGCATCTCCGACAATGCCGACACCACGGCCTGAAGCAAAAAGTCGGTCACGGTCAAGCCCCGGTACGCCTCGTTGCGGGATTGACCCAGCAGTTCCTTGGCCTGAAGCAGCTTCTCCACGCACACCCATTTTTCCACCCAAAAGGTGGGGATCGTGGTCCAACTGGCGGTCATCGATCGGGCGATGGCCGCGCGCATGACCGAAGCCGGCTTCCGCCCCGCCAGCCGTTCGGACGCCTTTTCTTCCTCCTGAGCCGCTTGGGAAGGCGGCGACAAGGCAAGCTTGGCGGCATCCTCAATGTCTTTAATGACGATTCTTCCATTCGGTCCCGTGCCGATGACTTTCGCAAGATCCACACCGAGCTCCCGGGCTTTTTTCCTCCCTGCGGGAGACACTTTCAATCGTTCATCCTCCGCTTTCCCGCCGAGCGGGGGCTGTTCCCCTTCCTCCGCGGGCTGAGCCGCGCCCGGTTCTTCATCGGTGCGAATCAGACAAACGGGCGTTTTCGCCGGAACCGGGACATGCGGCTGGACAAATATTTTTTCCAAAACGCCGTTCACGGTGGACTCCACTTCCAGAGTCGCTTTATCCGTTTCCACCAAATACAGGACTTCCCCTTCGCGGACGGCGTCCCCCTCCCGCTTGATCCATTCGACGATCGTTCCTTCTTCCATGGTGGCGCTAAGCTTGGGCAGTTTTAGTTCCACATCGGTTCGCCTCCTTTACGTTGAACAGGCTCAAATTCCCAGCATGCTTTTGGCTTGCGCAACCACACGATCCACAGATGGAATGGCTCTATCTTCCAGAGTGGGGCTAAATCCGATCGGAGCGTCCGGAAGCGTAACGCGATTCGGCGGGCCATCCAAATGATCGAATCCTTCGCCGACAACGGTCGCAATCACCTCCGCGCCCCATCCGCCGGGGCCGTGATTTTCCTCTATGGTTAACAGATTATGGGTTTTGGCGACACTGTTTAAAACCGTGCCCGTATCCAACGGCCGGAGAGTTCGCAGATCGATCACTTCCGCCGACACGCCTTCCTCTTGCAGCTTCTCCGCGGCTTCCATCGCTCTTCCCACCATGGAAAGCGTTGCGACCAGCGTAATATCCGATCCGGTTCGGCATACGTGCGCCCGGCCCATCCGCACATCGGTCGCTTCGACATCCAATTCGCCTTTTCTGGCATACATCGCTTTATGCTCAAAAAATACAACGGGGTTGTCGTCCCGAATCGCTTCCCTCAACAGGTGATACGCATCGTGCGGATTGCTCGGGCAGCAAATTTTGAGACCGGGAAACTGCATCAGCCAGCTCTCTCCCACCTGCGAGTGCTGTGCGCCGAAGCGGATACCGCCGCCGCAAGCCGTGCGAACGACCATCGGCACAGCCGTTTGTCCCCCCGACATAAACCGGTATTTCGCCGCGCTGTTCACGATTTGATCCAGACAGACGAACAGAAAATCGGAAAACATGACCTCCGCCACGGGGCGCAATCCGGTAATCGACATGCCCAGGGCGGCTCCGACAAAGCCCATCTCCGCGATCGGCGTGTCCAGAATACGGTTGTTTCCAAAACGTTCATACAGGCCTTCGGTTACTTTGAACGGCCCTCCCGCGTGACCGATGTCCTCGCCCAACAGCACCACTTTTGAATCCGCTTGCATTTCATCGCCGAGCGCCATCTGAATGGCTTCACGATAAGTTGTGATCATTTTGATATGCCTCCTGTTCCTCTTGGTTACGCATAGGTGTCCGTCAAAAGATCGCTTTCATCCGGCCAAGGCCCTTGCTCCGCCTGTTCCGCGGCCGCATCGATCCGGCGTTTGACGTCGTCGCGCAAACTCGCAAGCTGTTCCGAATCGGCGATTCCTTCCTTCGTCAACCATTCCTCATAAAGCCGTATCGGATCGTATTCCAACCACGCTTTGACTTCTTCTTTCGGGCGATAGGTGGCGGGATCGGTGCGCGAATGACCGCGGTGCCGATAGGTCACGCATTCGATCAAAGTCGGGCCGTCTCCCCTCCTCGCGCGATCCGCCGCCTGTTTCACCTCACCGTACACTTCCAGAACGTTGTTGCCGTTGATCGTGACTCCCGGAATGCTGTACGCGGCCGCTCGCTTGGAAAGCCGGTCGATGGACGTGGTTTGGTCAATCCGGGAAAATTCACCGTAAATATTGTTCTCGCAAACGAAAACAACCGGCGCCTTCCAAACCGCGGCCATATTCAGGCTTTCATGAAAAGCGCCGATATTGGTCGCGCCGTCTCCGAAGAAATTCATGGAAATGCGGTCTTCGCCGAGCATTTTGGCCGACATCGCCGCCCCTACCGCGACGGGAATGCCCGCTCCGATAATCGCAAAGGAACCGATCAGGCCCAATTGGAAATCGCTCAAGTGCATGGAGCCGCCCTTTCCTTTATTGATGCCTGTCGACCGCCCCATCAATTCGGCGAAAATGGCGGCCAAATCCATCCCCCTCGCAATCGCATGCCCATGGCCTCTATATGTCATGGTGGAATAATCCTGCGGCTGCAACGCTTTCGCTGCGCCGACGCAAATCGCTTCATGGCCCTGGCACAGGTGCGTGGTGCCATGAATCAGCCCTTTCATGTACAAACCCTGAACCTTGTCCTCCGCATCTCGGATCAGCATCATATCCCGCAGCATTTGCAGCAACTCCTGATCGGTGAAGCCGTCCGGTTTTTCCTGAAGAATACGCTCGCCGCTCGGCAATATCGGAGCATCATGCATAGAGCAAACCTCCCCTAAGTAGTGAAATATATCAACATGCCATGATGGTATGTTCGAAATGATATGGTTAAAACGGGATATTCCAGCAAAACGGGAAACGTTTCCAATGAGTCTTAAAAAAAATAGGTTGCGCCCGTCTCTGTCTTTATTTCGGATGGACCCCCTTGCAAGAGTCGCGAATTACAAATTCGGTGGGAATAATAATCGGCTCCAATTTCCCGTACAATTCCGGATTTTCAATGTAGCGAATCAAAATGTAGGAAACATTCTTGCCCATTTCCATCAACGGACGGCGAATCACCGTAACCGCCGGATGAAGCAATTGCGTCAATTCGGAATCTTCAAACGTGATCAAAGAGAGGTCGTCGGGATAGCTTAACCCGTTTTCGCGAATCACCGAAAGAACCCCTTGGAATATTTGATTGTTCAGCGCGAAGATCGCCGTAATGTTCCCGGCATGGATCGAAGGAAGCAGTTCCATCATCGCTCTTCTGCCGAATTCCTGAGAGAAATCCCCCTCCAGCATAATCGATTCGGAGGAAGGCACTCCTTTTTCCGCATAAGCCTGCAGAAACCCTTTCAGACTTGTCCGGGTCGGGCGAATATTCCGCGTGCCCCCCAGCAGGGCGATGCCCCGATGTCCCAACGACAGCAAATATTCGGTCGCTTTTTTGACCGAGCCATGGTAATCGGTCGTGATTCCTATGGGCAAGCCCGGAATGTCTCTGTCCAGCGTAACAATCGGAATGCGTATGGACGTTAGAAGATTTCGCAGCTCCGGATCGTTCTCGCTTGGCAGCGACAGGATGATCCCGTCAAACTTCCGGCCGTCCAAAAATGAAATGATTTTCTCGGTCACCTTGGTTTGTCCGATATCGCACAGGGATAAAATATAGCCGAGATTGTCCAGTTCCCGATGAATTCCTTTGGCGATTTGAGCGAACGCGACATTGGTGATATCGATAAAAAACGCAATATTTTTGTATCTCTGAGAGCGCATGCCTTGCGCGATCCGATCCGGCGTATATCCCAGCGCTTCGATGCTCTCAAACACTTTCTTTTTCGTTTTTGCGCTGATCCCCGCCGCCCCGTTGATCGCCCTGGAAACCGTACCAATTCCGACTCCGGCATGCTGGGCTACCTCTTTAATCGTAATATTGCGAGTATTAATAATCATTCACCTCCTTCGCAAATGGAAACCTTTCCACTTGTGTATATTCTATGACATAAGATTGAGGCTGTCAATTAAAATTTATTCGATAAAACAGCCAAATGCAACTGTTTTACGCCCGTTTAAATACTATAATATACAATAAATATAAATAAATATTAATTTTTCATCGGATATTCTGATCAGATTTATCGGAAATGTTTCCATTTTAACTGAAAACTTGCGATGATTCCCTGCGCCATTTTATTGTCCGCACGAACACAAGAAATTGTCTTCCGTTCCAATAAAATGGTTATATATTCCTATTTATTCTAGTTTTCAGGTGTGTTATTCTACTAATGCACCAATCCCATTTTTTGTAAGAAAGGAGGGATCATTAATGAAGAAAAGGTACGTTCTAATCGCCACACTGATTGTTGCGCTCTGTGCCATGTCCTTGAGTGTAAGCGGTTCCATGGCCGCTCCTCTCGCCGTTCACAGCGTCTGGTCGCAAAAGCCTTTATACGTCCTGGACGCGACCACCGGAGTGACCTATACCGCCACAAGCGGCAATGCCGTTGCGAGTTGGACAACCGAACCGCTGGCATCCGGAGACCGAGGCTTCTATGACGCGATCATTTACGCAAACGGAACACGGTATGAATTCCGTCTGGTGCAATTCGGCACGTCCACGCCGGATCTAATCAAAGGGCAGTACGACATCTACAAAAACAACGTTCTGGTCGCTTCGGTTCAAGGCGTGGTCGTCGGCCTGAGCCAGCCGATTGGAGGCATCCACAAATTCACCAACATCTCGGGCACATGGGGCTTGGCCGGAGCGATCACCAACCGGACCAGCTTTTAAAAGTGCGGGAAATGAAACATGTGAGTGGAACGCGTAGATGGACACATGAATGGAACGCGTGAATGGAACGCAAGAACGGAACACAAAAGCGAAACACAAGAACGGAACACAAAAGCGAAACACAAGAACGCAACATGTGAATGGAACGCGAAAAACACCCGAGAACGAAACACAAAACGAAACACAAGAACGCAACATGTGAATGGAACGCGAAAAACACCCGAGAACGGAACACAAAACGGAACACGGGAATGGAACAAGAAAAACACGCGGGAACGAAACACGGGAACAAAATATGAAAATGAAACGTAGAACGGAGCGCGAAAAACCAAAGACGGGGATGAAATGCAGCATTCCCTTCCAAAACAATGAGGAGGAATTAAAATGAAAAGAAAATACGTATTGATTGTTGCGATGATCATTGCCATTTGTGCCATATCCACGAGTGCCAGCGGGTCCGTACCGAGCGCTGCCGCTCCGCCTGCCGTCCACAGCGTGTGGTCAATCAAACCGCTGAGCATTTTTGACGCCACGATCGGACAACTGCTCTCCGTTCAGAACGGCGACGTTGTGGTAAGCTGGACGACCGAACCGCTGTTGTCCGGAGACAGGGGTTTTTATGACGCAATCGTTTACGCGAATGGGACGCGTTACGAAATTCGCCTGACCCAATTCAATTTTTCGACGCCCAACCAAATTAGCGGAATTTTTGATATCTACAAAAACAACACTTTAGTCGCTTCCGGCCCTGGGGATGTCCTCGGCTTGTCAGCGCCCGTCGGGGGCACGTTCCAGTTTATCAGCAGTTCGTCCCCCTGGCTTCTGGATGCGGTGGATACCAGCCGAATCGATTTCTGATCAAACCATTCAATCCATATTGAATGAAAAGCCGGCATGGGGCTATCCCAAACCGCCACAGCCTGACGGCCTCCGCCTCAACGAGGCCGTCAAGGAAAACGCCGCATCCAAAGCGGATATGTTGGCATGGGGCAGCCCGCTGGGCCCAGACGCGCTCGGGCGTTCCGCCGGCTGGGCCCAGGCCGTGTCCCAGCCAGCCGGCTGCACGGCTCAGGCGCCCGCTGGCTGACCGCGGGCCGAACCGCGCGCCAGACCGCGGGCTGAGCCCTGCACGATCGTGGATTCGATCGCGCGAACCCGGGCATCGCTCGACCTGAAAGCGAGCCGACTTTAAACCTTTCAGGCTAAAATTGCTGCAAAAGTGCATCTATTTTCCCACTGGACGACGTACCCGAAGGAAATACCTGCGATAATGCAGGTATTTCAAGGCTGATCGCCATAAACGGGGCGCTGAGCGAAGAATACCTGTATTATCGCAGGTATTCTCTCGCTACGCCCGAAACAGCGCTCAAATAGATGCACTTTTGCAGGTATTCGCATCAAGCAGGCACGGAAGAAAAAAAGGATTCCAAATCCTTTCGGAGGATTGCAGGAAAACACCCCTCGACTACACAATTTCGTCGTCAACTACAAAATTTCGACTTGAAACCAATAGGAGTAGAATTCAAATGAATTTGAAATGAATCTAAATGAATCGAAATGAATAAATCGACCGTCTCGCCAGAAGCGCCATTCGCCTGAAACACCTTCATTTTCGCGAATTTGAAGCAAATAACGTTTTTCCGGTTCGTTACATACTCGAAAGGCCGAATTCGAAAGCCTGAAAAATAAGGACATAACGTCGCCTCGATTCGTTACAAAAGTCTGCATCCAAAAATATCCATATGGCCCGCACATCCGCACGTACCCCTGCCCGGCACCAAGCAGCCGATGCGCGCCGCAATGCCAACCGACGAAAATCAGAACCACCCGTCCAACGGGTGGTTTGCTCTTCGGGTATAACCCCCT
>CAYYCV010000085.1:0-18519 GCA_964470405.1 uncultured Caryophanales bacterium | reverse complement strand
GCACGCGGGGGTGAGTCGCGGCGGGGCGGGAGCCAGCACGCCCCTCGATTCCGCCGCTCGCTTGCGAAAACTTGTCCGTTCGCTCGAAAGCGGCCCCATTTCTCCTGCGCGGTGCAGCTTTGAGACGCGCTTCGCCAATTCGCGGCAATTTACGTCGGTTCACGTCAATTTGCACCGATTCACACAAATTTGTGATGCTTTGTGGGGTTTGACGATACTTTATGATGGTTATTTTAGAGCACTTTGTGGTACATTATGCCGCTTCGCGATACTTTTCGGCACTTGTCCTCACTTTGCGGCACTTTGTATGAAACATCGTATAACACGGAATGATTTTTCGTCCAATCGAGCCGATTTATACGATTCTTCATACAAAATCCGAGGTTTCAAGATTTGGTCAGCCGCACGTTGTACGAAAAATCGTACAACATCACTTCCAGCCCCGCCTAACCAAGGCCTCTTGTATGTTTTATCATACAAATGGGGCCTTGGCCACGTATCCCGCAAACTTGGCGTATTGATGTACTGCGTTGACATGCCGCATGCACGGATATACCACATGGATGTGCTGTATGGATAGATCGCATTGACGCACTGTATCGATATACCGTATGGATGCATCTCATTGACGCACCTCAGCGACACACCGTGTGGATGCACCTCATTGGCGCACCGTATCGATGTACTGCGTTGACGCACTGCATCGACACACCGCATGGACACACGTACCATCGTCTGGCGACGATAGCGCCGAAACAGATGGCCAACGGCGGAAAAGCCTTCCTGCACAAGGTGTCGAAAGCACTGCAGCACTCTGCAGCACTTTTCGACACCCGTCAACACAGGAAGGCCCTCCGTCATTCGCGATGATCTTAACCCGGCAACATTGACTCCCCGGCCCCCGCCCGCAACACCGCCACATCGCGGGGCGGCAACTCCAGCGATCCGCTGCAGAGACCGCCGCCGATCAAATCGCGGAACTCCCCGGCGGGCAGTTGAACCACGGCGGGAGCGTCCAGGTGGTTCAGGACAAACAGGTAGCTTTCCCCGTCGCGCCGCCTGCAGGTCACTTCCACTCCTTCGGGAGCCCGAAGCGGCGGCGCCAGTTGCAGATCGTCCAGATGCTTCCGCAAAAACGCCGAATAAAACCGCTCCTCCGCCTGCGTCCCGATGTATACGGCTTTTCCTTTTCCATAGGCGTGAGAGGTGACGGCCGGAGAACCGGCGAAGAAGTCGCGGGTAAATTCGGCGATCGCTTCGGCCCCCTCCAGGCGGATCAAATCGGCCCAAAGGTCGCACGAATAATGCTCCATCGGCTCCCCGTCGGCCCCGCTCATCCGCAGCCCGTTCGTCTGCCCCGGCAGCATCGGATCGAATTCCTCCACGCAAATCCCGAGCAGCTTGCGAAGGGGCGCGGGATACCCGCCCAGGTGAACGCGATCGTTCTCGTCGACGATACCGCTGAAAAAGCTGCAGATCAGCGTCCCGCCCGCGGCCACATAGCGTTCAAGCCGGTCCGCCACACCGGGCCCGATCATGTACAGCGCCGGGGCGATCACCAGGCTGTAGCCGCCCGGATCCGCGTCCGGCGGGATGAAATCGACGGCGATATTTTGTTGATACAACGCCTTGTGGAAGCGGCCGACCTGCTCGATGTAGCGCACGTCCCTGCTCGGCTTGCCGTCCAATTCCAGCGCCCACCAATTGTGCCAGTCAAACAGGATGGCCGCTTTGGCGCAAATGCGGGAATCGACCACCGGGCCGAGCCGGGCCAGTTCCCCGCCCAGTTGCTCCACCTCCCGGTAGATTCGGCTGTTGGCATCTCCCGAATGGGTCACCATGGCGCCGTGAAATTTCTCGGCCCCCGACCGGGACGCCCGCCATTGAAAAAACATCACGCCGTCGCCGCCGCGAGCTACGGCTTGATAGCTCCACAACCGCATGATCCCCGGGCGCTTGAGCGGATTCCGATCGCGCCAGTTAACCTGGCTCGTCGTCTGCTCCATCAGCACGAAGGGCTGTCCGCCCTTCAAGCTCCGCATCATGTCGTGCCACATGGCCGCGTCAAAAGGGATGCCCGCCGTCGGCTCGGGATAGCTGTCCCATGTGACGACATCCATATGCTTGGCCCATTCGAAATAATCCAGCGGCTTGAAGCTCTGCATGAAATTCGTCATCACCGGGACATCCGGCGTGATTTCCTTGAGCGCGTTCCGCTCGCCGAGATAGCATTCCAGCAAGCTGTCCGACATAAAACGGGCGTAGTCCAACTGCTGGCCGGGGTTGGCGTAGGTCGGCGTTTTCCCCGGCGTGGAAATCTCCTCCCACCGATAATATTTCTGGCTCCAGAAGCCGGTCCCCCATCTGTCATTCAATTCGTCCAGCGTGCGATAGCGCCGCTCCAGCCATTCCCTGAAACGCTCGGCGCAGCGGGGGCAGTGGCAGCGGGAAACGTGGCAGGCATACTCGTTGTTGACGTGCCACATCAGCAAGGCGGGATGGCCTTTGTAGCGCCCGGCCAGTTTGCGCGCCAGCCGTTGCGAATACAAGCGGTACGCCGCGCTGTTCGGACAATAATGCTGCCTGGACCCATGCGTATATCGAGCCCCGTTCTCGTCCATCGGCAGCATATCAGGATACTGTGTCGCCATCCAGGTCGGAGGCGAGGCTGTGGCCGTCGCCAGATCCGCATAAATGCCATGCTCCGCCAGCAAATCCATCAAGCGATCCATCCAGGCAAAATCGTACGTATCCCGGTCCGGCTGCAGCAGCGCCCAGCCAAATATGCCGATGCTCACCAGATTGACGCCCGCCCGCTTCATCAAGCGCATATCGTCCCGCCACACTTCTTCCGGCCATTGTTCCGGGTTGTAATCGCCGCCATAGTACAATTGCGGCAGTTTGCTCCTCCAGTTCATTCGTCCAACCTCCTTTCCAACCGCTTGTATAAATATAACGATATTATTATTTTAAATGGATATGATTCTGCTATCAATCCAACAATTTTCTTGATAATATAATTATATTCACACTTCATGCCACATTTCATATTCATTTCCCATTTCACATTCATTTCATATTCATTTCACACTTCATATTTTCGCATTCCATATTCTTTTCACATTTGCACTCTATATTCATCTCATATTTCGCATTCCATACTCCATATTTCTTATTCCATATTTCGCACTTGACACTTTATATTTTCGTATTTCATATTCATGCCACATTTCACATTCCATTTTTCGCATTCCATACTTGCCATTGCGATCGGGGGAGCGCGCCATGAACAAAAGCCTGTTCGCCGTCATCACGGAAGACGATCTGAAGCTGCCTTATTATTTGACAAGCGCCGGGGGGTGGAACCACCAGGAAGCGATGGTCCGGGAGCGCGGATTCCCCGACTTCCAGTGGATTCAGTGCGTTTCCGGGGAAGGGGTGTTGTCGGTGGAGGGACGCCGCATGGCCGTCGCCGCCGGGCAAGGGATGCTGCTCTACCCCGACACGGCCCACGAATACCGGGCGGTTGCGTCTCCCTGGAAAGTGAACTGGATCAGTTTCAACGGAAATCAGGTTTTGGACACGCTGCGGCGATTCGGGTTTCTTCATTCGCACGCCCTGTCCATTTCCGATCCCGACCTGACGCTGAACAGGCTGCGGCAGGCGCTCCACGTCATGGAATCCGGGCATGCCGTTCGGAGCGTCGAAGGCTCGGCGCTGGTCTACCGTCTGCTGCTCGATTTGTATCAATACGGGTCGATGACGGAAATTCGCTCCAGGCGGCAGCATCATGAACAGCTTTCCCCCGCGCTGCAATGGATTGAAGACAACTACCCCCGCGATATCTCGCTCCGTGACCTCGCGGACCGGATTCGGGTTTCCCCTCAATATCTTTGCCTGCTGTTTCAGAAAGCGCTGGGCATCCGCCCCTTCGAATATCTCGCCAGATTTCGCATCCGTAAAGCGAAGGAACTGCTGCTGCAAGAGCCGGATCTGGAAATCAACGAAATATCTCGCCGCGTCGGATTCGAACATCCCAGCTATTTCATTAAGGTGTTCAAACGCCACGAGACTGTGACACCCAAGACGTTCCGCAGAATTCACCGGATCTAGGAGGTGTGGTGAAAAAAGCGCGCAGGGATGGGGTACGGTTGGAAAAATGAAAGGGGACGCCGTTATCCGCGGATTTCTTCGTGAAAAGGCTGTCGTCGGGAAATTCCCGGACAACGGCGATCGCAAGCCGAGACTCAAGCACGTGCTGGGATTCAGGCACGGGCCAGGACTCAGGCGCAAGCCGATTCTAAGCGCGGGCCGAGACCCCGGCACGAGCCGAGACTCAAGCACGGGCCGGGATTCAGGCACGGGCCAGGACTCAGGCGCAAACCGATTCCTGAGCGCGGGCCGAGACCCCGGCACGAGCCGAGACTCAAGCACGGGCCGGGATTCAGGCACGGGCCAGGACTCAGCCGCGAGCCGATTCCTGAGCGCGAGCCGAGACTCAGGCGCAAGCCGATTCCAAGCGCGGGCCGAGACCCCGGCACGAGCCGGGATTCAAACGCGACCGAGGCCCCGGTACGGGCCAAGACCCAGGCGCGGGCCAATCCCCAGGCACGGCCGATGTCCAGGCAAGGGGCCGCCCGTTTTTTGCCGCGCTCCTAGACTTCCGTGTTGATCCAGACGATCATTTCGCCCGGGCCGCGATTGGATCTCGCGTAATAAGGCACGGCCTTGACCGTGATGTCCGTCTTATTCGTCTTTGCAGGTCGATAAAGCTGCCTGTGCCAGGAAGACAAATCCCTTCTGCGGCCTTTCGTTTCCAAAGCAACCATGCCGTTTAGCAAATCTTGCTCATAACGAGCCGTTATTTCGGCATCGTCTACCAGCGCGATATCATTTAAATCCCGATGGTTGTCGGCTTCCTCCAGGCAATAAACCAACGGCCCGCGCGCCAGAGCAACCTTCCCGCTGTTTGATCGAACCGACGGATGAGACTCCATCCGAAGCACCGGCATGTCCAGCCGCAGCTCCACCACATCCCCCTGCTTCCATCGACGGCTCAGAATGAAATAGCCCTTGTCCAGTTCCGCATGGGTCTTTAACCCGTTCACCCTGATCTCCGCTTGCCGACACCATCCCGGATACCTGAGTGCAACGATAAATTCGGAGATGCTTTCAGGCGATACCGTCAATCGGATGGCGCCATCCCATGGATAATTCGTCGTTTGAGCGAGAACAACCTGGTTTTCCCCCACCTTAGCGGTGGTTTCGCTATCGTTGTACAAATGCACATAGACTCCTTCATCGCTGGTGGAATACATGTATTGCCCGAGCGAGGCGACGAGTCTGGCCAGATTCGGCGGGCAGCAGGCGATATGATACCAGTCCTGCCGAAATGGCTGCATCTGCTGAATCATGGCCGTACTTGCATGTTTGAAGCGGTCCGGATAGATGGATAAATAGTTCGCATACAAGAATTGATCCCCCGCGAGGGAGACGCCGCCCAGCACGCCGTTGTATAAGGCTCGTTCCATGATGTCGGCATATTTGCTTTCCCCTTCAAACTGCAGCATGCGATGCGCCCAGAAAACCAGGCCGATCGACGCACAGGTTTCACCGTACATAAATTCATTGGGAAGATCATAATCAAAGGTGAACCTTTCCCCTTCCGGCGATTGGCCGATCGCCCCCGTGACGTACACTTGTTTTTCCGTCAGATGATCCCAAATCGTCCGGCAGGCATCAAGCAGCGTCCCATCTCCGGTTTCCGCGGCCAAATCGGCCATGGCACAGTACATGTACATCGCCCGCACGGCATGTCCCACCGGCTCGCGCTGATCTCTGACCGGGCGATGCGCTTGGTATTCGGCAAAAGGCCCGCGCGAATGAAGATAATGCTTTAAATGGCGCGGCCTATTCGCCGTCTTCTCCACATCGACTCCGCGTTGAAGCGATTCAAGTTCAAAAAAGCAAGGCGTTTGACCGCGCTCGTCAATAAAGTATTGGCTTAATTTCAAGTACTTCTTTTCCCCTGTCACGCGATACAGCTTGACAAGGGCCAGCTCAATTTCCTGATGGCCGTCGTACCCTTGTATTTTCCCTTCGCCCTTGCCAAACACTTCGTTGATGTAATCCATGTAGCGGCACATGATATCCAGCATTTTTCTTTTGCCGGTGGCCTGGAAATACGCGATAGCCCCCTCAAGCAAATGCCCCGCACAATATAGTTCATGCATATAGTATAAATTCGTCCATCTCTTTCCCGGCTCTACCACCGTATAGTAGGTGTTGAAGTACCCATCTTCGAATTGGCCGGCCCCGATCCATTCAATCACGTCATCGACTTTCTTCTCCAGCTCGCGATCCGGAAACTTGGCAAGAGAGTAAGCCGCGGCCTCGATCCATTTGCCGATGTCGGAATCCCAATAATGGTGGGGCGGGTTGGGATCTCCCGGCTTCCACCGCATCTTCAAGGCCTCGATGTTTCCTTTTTCCACTAATCGTTGATATTCGATGGGCAAGGTTACGGAATGATTGATTTGCTGCTTTTCCTGCCACAGCCCTCCATTCACATTCACCTTTTTCCAGGATATCGGAGACAATTTTTTAACAACCGGCATGGGGTATGAACCTCCTTATATGATGATATGCGATGATTACATAGGCAGACAGATTACAATTTGCGTTCCCTGGAACGGCTCCGAATGAATGGTAAGGCCATATTTCTCACCGTAAATCATCTGTATTCTGTTGCGAATGTTGTTGATTCCAATGGAAGAATGCCTGGCGGACACAATTTCTCCAAGCTTTTCCCGACTCATCCCGATTCCATTGTCTTCAACGGAAAAGTATCTTTTGTCCTGTTCAATCCAACATGTAATTTTAAGCAATCCCCGGCGCGTCATATCGTTGAAGCCGTGCACCAACACATTCTCGACCAGGGGCTGCAAGAAAAATTTGGGCACGCTGTGGCCGAATAAACGGGGATCAATCGCATACTGCACTTCAAACTTCCCTTCAAATCGTTTGCTCATGATATGAATGTAGCTTTTGGTATAGTCCATATCCTTATGAAACGGGATCAAGTCGCTGTTGGTCTTTAACGACAGCTTCAGCATCGTCGACAGGCTCACGATCAGCTCGCTGGTTTCATCCTGGCCGTTCTCCATCAACTTGAGGTTAATAATATTGAGCGTGTTGTACATAAAATGCGGATTAAGCTGCAAACTCAAAGCTTTGATTTCAACTTCCTTCTTCATCAAAACCATTTTATAATTTTCCCGGATCAGCCTCTGGATTCTTCTGTTCATACTATTGAATTTTCGAATGAGCGTCTTGAACTCATAACTGCCTTCTTCAGGGATCCTAATATCCAAATTGCCCCTGCCCATTTGATTAATCGCCTGAATGAGCGAAGCAATCGGCCTGGCGATCATGTTGGAAAAAATCAGGGAAATCAGCAGCGGGATCATCGTGAATATGATCAACGCGGAAAATAAATTATATTTGATGGCCGGCATGATATCCTGTATTAAAAAATCTTCCTGCATGGCGAAAATAGAAACCCAGCCCGTTATATTCGAAGTATCATAGATGATGATCGTCTTCTTGCCGTCAATTTCCACCACATCTTCACCGCTCCCTTTTTCATAGATTTTATTGAGCCAGGGATAGTATACTTTCTCCCCCATTTTTAAATTATCTTGCGAGGTCACCATCCGGCCATCTTCCGAGATGATGAAGTAGTACATATTTTTGATGGGAATGTCGTTATCAAAAATTTGATCGTAGAATTTATCTGTAAAGCTGATGATCAAAACCAGGTCGTCCAACTTGAGCCCGTCCCCCGTTTTATATTTGATTTTGGTGGCATTCATCAGCTTGACGGCGGAGAACATATATTTATAATCAAAAATTAAATTCTCCATCTTCGGTTGGTTGTACATCTCCGCAAATTTGTAAGTGGGGACCCAGGTGAGTTTGCCTCCCGCCGCAACGGCCTTCGCATTGAGCTCCGTATGTTTGAACACGCCTGTCGGGATGGAATCCCTTAACAGCCCGTTGCCAAAAACGTATTCGCTGGAAGCCAGCCGTACAGAGTATATATCCTGCGATGCCAAAAAATATTTGTTTAGTATGTCCGTTATTTTGTTGTCCAGTTGGTAAAGCTCATATTGATTATTTAAATCGTAAGATTTCGATAACAGGTCGGCCAGATTTTTATCCACGACAAACCCAAGGCTGTATTCTTTGACCTGCTTCAGCTTGGAATCAATAATTTTATTGTTCTTTATAATGGTCTCGTGCAGATTCTTTTTAACGATGTCGGAAACGAAGGCCTTCGTTGTGATGTAATATTTGAAGCCAATAATGCACATCGGGATCGTGATCAGCAATATATAGGTTAAGAGCAGCTTTTTCTTGATGCCCATATTTTTAAACTTTCGAACGGCTTTTTTCACTGCTCTTCCCCCTCATATCTCGCCAATAATCGTCTATATTTATCGGGGGATATGCCCACTTTCTTCTTGAACACCTTGATAAAATAGGTGGCATCGCTGTAACCGACCTGGAGGGCGATATGATAAATTTTCTCATGACTGGTTTTCAGAAAATATTGCGCCTTTTGCATTCTCACATTGGTCAAATAATCGGAGTACCCCATGCCGACATAGGTCTTGAATAAATTGCTCAAATACGATGGATTCAGATAGAACATGCTCGACATGGAGTCCAGTGAAATTTCCTCCATGTAGTGGTCATCAATGAATTGTTTGCACTTTTGAATGACCGTGTAATTTTCGCCGTAATTCATATTTTTATAGCTATCCGCGAATCTCACCATAATTTTTTTAATCGTTCTTCGAAGCTCTTCATATTTTTCGCAATCGTATATTTCCGCCCTTAAGCTCTCGATCAGTCCGTAATAATGCTCCGGCTCCAGCGCGATATGAATGATCTTGACGATATTCAAAACGACGTAAACCAAATACTCCTTCAGTTGACCCGGTTTAATCCACAACCTGTCCTTGTACAAATTGCGGAAGGTCTCATCGGTCATCCTGCATATTCCGCTGATGCTCCCTTTTTTTATTTCATTGGTCAATTTGCTTTCCAGTTCGTAGATGTTCAGATGATTCTCTTCTTTATTCACGCCTATGTTCGAATACAGAATGCACTGATCGCGATCCGAGAAAAAGCTGTGCTCCCTGGCCTGATCGGCTTGCTCGAAGTACAGACGGATATCATGAATAATATTCGTCGATGCGCTGCTGACTCCCACCGATAGATGAATACCCGTTTCATTTTTTGTGTTTTCGATTATTTCATTGAGTTTTTGTTCAATATTCCCCTTCTCTAAACGGAGATTTTCCGCGGAGGTCAAGATGGTGACGATTCGATCATTTCGGCCCTCCAGGAAAAAAGACACGCTATGGCCGGTCGGATGCAACTTTTCCTGAAGGATCGTTCGAATACGCTGCAGCCATTCTTTCATGCCATCCCGTTGGTGGATGCGGACGAGCTGTTCGTATCTTCCGATTTTAGTCAGGATCACGATTCCATATTCTTTAAACGGGAAATAATCGGCGATTTCCGTTAATTCCTTCTCGCTTATATCATCGGCAACCCATTTGCTTAACTGGTGTTCTTTATAGACCCGAACCGAGCTTTCCCATTTTTTTTGAAGGGTGACTTCCCTTCCGATTTCCAATCTTTTCTTGTTAAACCTTTCGTCGATCTTGTTAAAGAGCCTCTCCAGGCTGGCTTTGGAAACCGGCTTGACCAAATATTCAAAAACGCCAAATTGTATCGCTCTTTGGGCATAATGAAATTCGCTATAACCGCTTAAAATGACAAATAGAACATCCTTTTGTTGGTTTGCGATCTGATCCATGATTTCGAACCCGTTGATCTGCGGCATTTTAATATCGGTGATCACGACGTCAATGTCGTTGGACTCGGCATACGCCAGCGCTTCTTTTCCGCAGATCGTACTGAAAATTTCAAAGTCGGGTCTCATCTTCTTGATAATATTTTGAAATGCGTTGACCTGCCCTGGCTCATCATCGACTATCATGATTTTCGTCATCAAATCACCAGTTTCATTTAAAATGATTTTCAGAAATGAAAACGCTTAAAGCGCTTATATAGTATATCATTCGCCGACGCCACCACGACATCACTTCAATTTGTTAAATCTGCTTCTTTATAGCAATTTCAGGGCAGCCTCCATTCCACCTTCACTTTATAGGCGGGGCTCACATACCCGTCCGCGGTGACCGCCCAAACGTACAGATAGGGGCCATCCACAATTAACAGCTCTCTGCTGCCCATTCTTACGGTTCGTTTCCATACCTTATGGGCTTGGTCGTAAACCATCTTTTGATCTGACAGCAACGTTCTATTGGCCTCGCCGTCTATGCTGATCTGGGCGGACATGTAGACGCCTTCGAGAAGCGCAGGATCCAAATTGACGGATGCGCACACCGTGCAGGATCGAAACTCCTCCATCACCCCTTCCGATATCCAGGCGGAGTTCACCATCACCCTGATATCGTCCGACGAATACCACGGTTTCAACTCGCGAACCGGATACAATTTCTCCGAAATCACCGGCCAATGGCATTCATCGGATACGGCGGCCACTTCATCTGTCGGCGGAGCGGGCGGATAGTACAGATAGGCTCCCAGAAACTGATTCATGGGCAATGAGCTGATCTCGAGTTGAATCCGATGATGGTCTTCCCAACGAACGATGTCGGTGATATCGACATAATATACCACTTTCGTGTCATATCCTTCGTAGGGGATCGTCAGGCACGCCGGTTCACACGGCGTTCCATCAATGCTTAGCTTTACATCCCCCACTTGATTCGCGTCCACGAACGGAACGATCAGGAACAACCGATGCGGCTGGGCCCAAACAAAATTATGGCTGCCTGTTTCCGCTTGAAGCTGCGCAATCAGGCGCGCTTCCGTATCCGCCGTTTTAGGCTTTGCGCTTTCCAGGATGGCCTTGAGTTTGGACGATGCATAGAATTCCGTTGTAAGTGTAACCCCCCCGCTCTCGTCGCCGTTCGGACAGTTCACATATTCGCCATGCTGATTTTTCCAATCGTATAAATACCTGGGATAACTATTATCTCCGTATTGAACTGCAAAGGTGAGGTATTCCCCTGCGTGTTTAAAGCCGATTTCAACACCGTTGACATACAATTTTTCGATATCTCCCATTTCATTTCCATGTATTGCGCCGATCACGGCTTGATCCCCGGAATAGCGGCTGCGGCTAATCTTTACGATGTTTTCATGAAACGAAACCTCACCGGGAATATTGAACAGCATCGGAGTCCCCCGATCGACATGCTTAACGAGTTCGAACAGCAGCACCTCATACGGGGGTACGATGACGGTAATAGGGCAGCCGTATTGGAAAATGCCTTGACCATGTTGGTCATCATAATAATCCAGGCCCGCGTGGGGATATAACTGCTTCAGCCTGTACCGGCCCTCGGTTTGCAAACCGATTTCATCGTTCAGGTTGAAGGTAATGGCACTCCTGACGGAAGCCGGATTGCACAGGAAAATATACCCGTGGCCCCCCATTATTCTGGCATACCCGTCCACTCCGCCGCATCTCACCTGATCGCCGAACGCCACACTGTGGATGGCGTATTTAAAGTTTGCCTTGGCCCATGGTATCCATTTGCGGAAGAAGTCGATATAGCCGCCATAAATATTCGACGGATCGTACGGAATGACGGGCACCGTCATGCTGCCGCCCACCGCCAGCGCAGACATGAACGCATATTTCCAACCCAGGTGATCGAATACGTATTTCAAGTTGGCCGGAGACAGGCAGGATTGGGTCATTTTATGCGCAAGCGCATGGTTGGTGACCGATGGCATAAAGCGGAAATTTTGGCTCCACCAACTCTGGAAACGCATGCCGCCGGCCGTCAGCCTGTCTTCGGAAATATCCGGAACCAGGCTGCTCATCGAATAGGGCTTCTGTTCCCAGTACGCTTCATGCTGATCGACATATTGGGCGCCCCACAATCCGTATTCCTTCGTCCCATGGAAGCCCTGTATATATAAGTCCGCGAAATTCTCTTTTAATCTTCCGATGACCTCCATGGCGTTTCTAAACCCTTTATACCCGCCTTTGCCGGGAATGTGCCCATGCTCGGAGCTATAGCAGAAAAAGCCGTTCCCCGGACCCGGGTCCCAATCCCACAGCGTTATATCATATTTCTCAATCGTGTTTTTCTGCACGGAGAAGTACCAATCGGCGAAATCGTCCGACGCGATGCAGTTTTCGCGGGAAATCTCCCCGCCTATCCCCTGTTTCTTCCAAAGCGGTTTCTCGGCCGTGGACGCATATCCGACCATCGGGCTGTTGCAATAATGATTGTTGTCCGGCGCGGAGCCCATATAAATGCCATATTGCAGCCCCTTGTCTTTCACGTATTGAATAATTCTTTGGGCTCTGGATCCCTCCGGCGCCATTTCCCAATAGCTGTCCCGATCGGGCAGAGGCGTCCTCTGCCGAATGAGCGGATTGAACACCATGATGTCCCCGCCCATCTCCGCAAAATGATCGATATATCTGTAATAGATTTGCTCGTCCTCGTCCGTCTTCGGCTGTTGGGGCAGCGGATTGAAATAATTATAAGAGATCAGCTTAAATTCGCTTACCCGAAGCTCCAAATAATCGTTCGCAAACGCCTTGAAGCTTGCGATTTCATTTCGGTCCAAAGAGATATAACCGCTGGGATTCCGATACCTGGTATGATGGACATGGTTGTAGTTGATGCTCGTTCTTGGAATGTCCTGTTTCACAAGCTGTCCATGAAGAAGATAAATTCCCCAGAAGTTGGAATCCGTTTCGTAAATCTCTCCAGGCTTTAGCAGAAGGGATGGCTCGAACTCGATATTTACCGTTTTCCTACTCTCCGCCACTTCAAAAAACGGATTGGCAAATCCGGAATAGACGCCGAATGCATGAAATCGGGAAAATACCACGGTGGGGCAATTCCAGAATGTATGGTAATCGATCACCTCCTCCGGCCGTTCGGCATATTCCGTGTTGGATTTGACCTCATACAGCGTTATTTTTTTATCCGACCGCAGTTTCAGAAATCTCTCCACATAGGCCCTGTCGTTTTGGAGTACGTAGGTCAAAGTAAAGACCATGCTTTTAAAGCGGAA
The DNA here is from genome assembly GCA_964470405.1 of uncultured Caryophanales bacterium. Lineage (GTDB taxonomy): Bacteria > Bacillota > Bacilli > Paenibacillales > CAYYCV01 > CAYYCV01. Next base: position 5,310 of record CAYYCV010000085.1, on the reverse strand, counting down.
CCTGAACTCCGCACGGGTGTCGGTATGCGCAACCTGTTCGGGGGAATACGCCGCTGTGGAGAACTCTCCCCTATCCGTGTTCGCTGAAAGATAATTGTGATCAAAGTGAACTTCCCGACGGCATTCGCGATGCTTCATCCACAACATCCCGCCTCTGTCGTCGAGCCCCACGGAAATCCTATGATTCTCAAGAACGATGCTGCCCGTCATCGGATTCTTCCCCCCATTATCCCTTTAATCCCGTCGTTGCAATGCCTTCAACAAAATATTTCTGCCCTATAAAGAACATAATGACGACAGGAACGGTGACCACTGTAGCCGCGGCCATCATCAAGTTCCACTGTGAAGCATACATGCCCATAAAAGTGCGCAAGCCCAACTGTAATGTGTATTTTTCTTCGCCATTCAAATAAATCAGCGGCCCAATGAAATCATTCCACGTATTCAAGAAGGTAAACAGCCCTGTGCAAATCAACGCCGGTTTGGACAAGGGAGTTATAAATTTCAGAAAGATCGTAAAATGGCCCGCCCCGTCCATCACCGCGGCTTCGTCCAGTTCTTTGGGCAAGGTTTTGAAAAATTGCCGGAGCAAAAATATATTGAACATGCCCCCGCCATACACGCTCACCGCCGAAACGCCGAACCAGGAAGGGAGGACAAGCGGAACATAGGTGTTCACCAAATGAAGGTGCTTCCACATAATAAAGTTGGGGATCAAGGTGGCGAAATACGGAAGCATCATGCTTGTCAAAATGACGGCAAACACCATGTCCCTTCCCGGCCAATCTATTCTGGAAAAACCATAGGCGCTGACGGAACAGGAAATGACAATTCCGGCCACACTTAAGACCACAATGATAAATGTATTAATGAAATAATGGTCAAAAGGAAGAACCGTCAGCGCATCATGAAAATTCTCCAATCTGAAAGGCCGGGGAATCAAAACAAGAGGATACTCGAAAATTTGACCGATATCCATCAGAGCGCTTCGAATCAACCAATAAAATGGAACAAGGCACAACACAGCCCCAACATACAAGGTGATGTACAGTAAAATTCGGCTGAACAGGTTTTTTTTCATTTGTCATCACCCCCATAAAAGACCCACCATTTCGATGTATAGAAGGCCGCCATGGTAAACAGCGCAATCCCCGCAAACAACACCCACGCAATGGCGCTTGCGCCGCCTATGTTTTGAAACTCAAACGATTCCCTGTACAAATAATAAACAAACAGCATGCTGGAATTATTCGGTCCGCCTTGGGTGATGATATACGCTTGCAAGAACGCTTGCATACTTGCGATCATATGCATGACAATATTGAAAAATATAATCGGCGTCATCAAGGGGAGGGTAACGTGAAACAACTTCACCAGCGTATGACCGCCGTCCACTTCTATCGATTCATACAATTCACCGGGGATCCCCTGCAGCCCGGCCAGAAAGACGACCATGATATTCCCCGCGGACCATATGGCCATCATGGCGAAGGAGGGGATGACCGTGGCCTCGCCGAACATCCAGTTGCCCGCGGGCAGGTGTAAAGCTCTCAGCACTGAATTTACAAGGCCGAATTCAGGGTTCAGCAACCACATCCAGATCATGGCGGTCGCTACAAACGGCACGATCGTGGGAATATAGAATACGACTCTGAAAATGGACCATCCCTTCACCTTGTTGTTCAAAAGCAAGGCCACACCTAAAGATGCAATGATGCCCAATGGAACATTTAAAGCCACAAAGTAAAGCGTGGTTTTCATAGAGTTGTAAAAAAAAGGGTCCTCGCCCGAAAAAAGCCGTATATAGTTATCCAGTCCGATGAATTTTGCACTTCTCACGACGGAGTAATCCGTGAAGCTGAGGATCAAGCTGGCCAACATCGGGCCGGCCGAGAATACAATATAGCCTATAATCGCCGGCGAAACGAATAGAAGCCCCAGCCCCAAACGATTCTTCTTTATTTTGCTCATCCATTACCCAACCTTCAGTTTTCCTAGTAGGATCTTGTTTGATGCAAAGAAAGCCGGGAGACCGCCCCGCCTTCTCCCAGCCTTCTTTGCATCGAAAGACGGTTATCTACTGATCATATCTCCCTGCAATCAATTGATTGATGGACGGTTCAATCTCTTTCAGTCCCTGTTCCGCCGTCAACTCGCCAAAGTAGATTCGCTCGATGGTCGGCTGCACCAGCGCATTAATTTTGGTGAAATTTCTGACATAAGCCGAAGGCAGCTTCTTGGTATGATTCAAGCTCATATTCATAATCGCATCCTTGTATCCATCGGGATGCGCGGGCTCTATCTCAGCCCACTTGGAAACCAGGGCGGGGTCCGTATACCAATTTTTCATCAACGGCATCCACAGTCCATCCGCCATCAAATCGAGAGAGGTCGCCGGATCGGTCAACCATTTCCAGAAAAGATACGCCTCTTCGGGATGCTTGGTCGATTTGAAGATGGAGTTCGTTCCCGTTGCCGTAGAGGTGGCATTCACCTTGATTTTGGGAAGAATGCCCACGCCAAAGTTGATCCCGCTCTTCCCCAAATCCAGCAGCGCCCATTGTCCGGACAGCAGGATAGCTACCTGTTTGGTCTGCAAGCTGGCGGCTCCGGCGGGAATAGACTTCGCCACCGCGGGCGACGGGGCAACGTGATATTTGTTGATCAGATCCGCCATTTTCTGTATGGCGTCAATCCCTTCCGGCTCCGCCAATCCAAACGATTGATTGTCATCGGAAATGTAATCGCCGCCGGCCGAAAAGACCATGGTCATATAATTGGTATAATCCGGCGAGAAGCTGACGCCATATTGTTTAATTTTATCTTTGTTAAATTGCGGATCGTCGGCATTTTTGCCATTTTGATCAATGGTCAGTTTTTTGGCCACATCGACAAATTGATCCCATGTCAGCGCTTGATCGTCTTTCGTCGGTAAATCCGGAACCCCCGCATCCTTGAACATATCTTTGTTGTAAAACAGCCCGTAGGCTTCCATGGCCGTATACAACCCCGATGATTTGCCCGGTTCGTAATAAATAAAGGCCTCATCCAAAAAGTCTTCTTTTTTCAAATTAGGGTCGTTGTCTATAAAATCAAAAATATTATAAAACTTTCCTTCTTCCGCCCAGGGAAGCGCCATCCAATCCCTTACATATCCGATATCGGGAGCTTCATCCCCCGCTACCATCGCCGCCAATTTGGTTTCGTAATCCGCGGGAATGTGTTGGGCATCGACTTTAATGTACTTGTATTTCTCTTCGAATTGGGCAATGGCTTGTTCCATTGCTTTTTTCTCATAGGTGCTTCCCCAAAAAGTAAACTTCAAAGTGACAGGTTCCTTTTGGGCGTCATCCGCCGATGCCTGCCCTTTATTGGTATCGTGATCGGTTGGTTGGTTCGAAGAGCACCCGACCGCAAGCAGGGAAACAGCCACCATCAAAGTCAGAATCCAATACAGTGTTTTTGTGTTTTTTTTCAATTTGTAAACCCTCCCCCAAATAATATGAGCCACTTTTGAAACCTTGATTCATCCCGGATTTGATTAAATTATAATGAAAAGAACGGCCCGAAAAATAAGACTTTCTTTAAAAAGCTGCCATTTCTTTTTGGTTTTCGATCCGGCTGCTCCCGATGCGCCTATTCCGGGCGGCGGAAATCGACGGGCAACGGCGATCAGGAAATCCGACCCAAGCGCGGCACTCCCTGTTTTTTCACCGCACTTGACAAAAAGCAATTTTTATAATATCTTTAATTTAAGATATTTGAACTAAAGATATTTAGGGAAAGGGGGAGCTTCCATTGCATCGGGATCCAGGCGACAACGAGGCGCTCTCGCTCAAATTGATGGTCGTGCTGTCCAAAGCTTACCGGAGCATCGCGGACAGGGCCGTCAGGGATATCAAGGCATACGGATTATCCGCGTCCGAATTCGGCATTTTGGAGGTGCTGTACACCAAAGGCCCCATTCCGCTCCAGCAAATCGGAGACAAAATCCTGATCACCAGCGGAACGATCACCTACAATATCGACAAGCTTGAAAAGAGGGGCTTGCTGAAGCGGGTCCCCTGCCTGGAGGATCGCCGGATTGTTTACGCGGAGCTGACGGAGGAAGGCGGCGCGCTGTTCGGCCGCATGTTCCCCCGGCACGCGGCCAGCATACACCGCATGATGGGCGGGCTCACGCCAAGCCAAAAACAGCAAGCCATTGATTTGCTAAAACAACTCGGTAAAGGAGTGCATTCCCATGACCACATTGCGAACCGTTGAAAACATTTATCGAGGCGCGCCGTTTCATATGGTCGGCGACGGGTTTCGGGTATCCAACTATTTTCCGTCGGGCAACCATTTCGGGCAACGATTCAGCCCGTTCATTCTGATGGATTACAATCCGCCCCACCTTTTTCCGCCCAGCGCCGAGGTCAAGGGAGTAGGGGCGCATCCACACCGGGGCTTCGAGACGGTCACCATCGCCTACGAAGGGCACATTGAGCACCACGACAATCACGGCAACCACGGGGTGATCGGGCCCGGCGACGTGCAGTGGATGACGGCCGGCTCCGGGCTGCTGCACAAAGAATACCACGAGAAAGCATTCTCCGCACGCGGCGGGCTGTTCCACATGATTCAGCTTTGGGTCAATCTTCCGCGCGCCGACAAGATGCATCCGCCCAAATATCAGGAATTGCCGGATGCCCACATGGGGCGGACCGAGTTGCCCGATCACGGCGGAACCGTCCGAATCATCGCCGGCGAATACAACGGCGTTCGCGGACCGGCCCAAACGTTCACGCCCATTCACCTGTTCGACATACGGTTCAGGGCCAACGGAAAAGCCCGGTTCGAGCTGCCCGGCTCCTTCAACACCGCCGTCCTGACGCTGAAAGGAACAGCCGGGATCAACGGCACGCACACGGCCAACGAGGGGGACTTCGTTCTGTTCGACAACGTCCCCGGCGAAATCGTCATCGAAGGGCAAACCGAGGACGCGCTGGTCATCGTGCTGAGCGGGGAGCCCATCCATGAGCCTGTTTTTCAACACGGCCCGTTCGTGATGAACACCCGCGAAGAAATCGTCGAGGCTTTCAACGATTTTCAATCAGGCAAGATGGGCGATTTGGATTTCTAAAAGTGTGGTGAAAAAAGCGGCGCGGGGATGGGAGATGGGTTGGAGAAACGCCAGTGGTCGCCTTTGCCCACGGATTTCTCCCTATATGTGGATGAAAATCGGGAAATCGGCGGGCAATATAAAATTCATTTATCCATGTTTAGATTTACATTTTTCCAGTAATAATATAAAGTATATTTAACAAT
>CAYYCV010000084.1:0-18604 GCA_964470405.1 uncultured Caryophanales bacterium | reverse complement strand
ACCGGGAACTGGGGAGCCAGCCCGATCTGGAGGACCGTGGTCGTCAGGACCAGCACGGTCCAGCGAGCGATCATCACCCAGTCCGTCACGTCGACGGCCTCCACAGGAGCACCTGCCCGTAGTCGAGGCGCGTCAGGTCCGCGGCGATGTCGACCTCGAGGAGCTGGAGGTGCTGGCCCTGGTCCCTGGTCACCTTGGTGACGGTGCCCACCGGGAGGCCGGGTGCGTACTTCGACGAGCCGAGGCCCGAGGTCAGCACCTGCTGGCCCTCCTCCACCGGGTCCGCCAGCTCGATGCCCCGGTCCACGAGCCAGGGGTTGCCGGCGCCGGTCCCCCGCCCGCCGCCGAGGTCGTTGCAGGCAATCCAAGCGCTACCTGATCGGGGCGAAGATACTGGAACTGAATGTCGGCCAATGCGGTCATAAAGTCTTCCGTTCCCTGCGAATAGCACTTGCCGTCGCGGCCGAGCATACAGCCGGAATTATAATACTGGGTGTGCATCACCGTGAGCAGATCGCCCAGGTTGATGGCCAATTGCATGTAGGTGCCGCCGGCCGATTGAACGTGGATCGTTTCCGGGGCCAGCGTGATGATGAAGCCCGATCCCACCTTGTTCCGAAGCTGCTGCAAAGCCGATGTCATGCTCGCCGGATCCAGTCCGTTCTCCAGATCGATATCGACGCCGTCAAAGCCGTATTGCGTAATCAGCCCATACATGCTGTTGACAAAATTGGTGACGCTCGTCGAGTTGTTGACAACGATCGTTCCGTTCTGACCGCCGACGGAAATAATGACTTTCTTGCCTTGCGCATGCTTGGCCTGAATATCGCTGATGAAGTTGGCGTTCGTGTACCCGCCGAGCGCGTTGGACAATCCGGAATCGATGCCGAAGGTGACTCCGCCGGGATGCGCGGGGTCGGCGTCGGCAAACGCCACCGCGATGATGTCGTAATTGTTCGATACGGCGCTCAGTCTGATCGGGGTTGCGGAATTGACAAAATTTTGCCAATAACCGGTCAGTTCATGCTTCGGAATTCCGCCCGTTCCGGTCGGTACCGGTGTCGGCGTCGGCGTGACGGTCGGCGTTGGCGTCGGGGTTGGCGTAGCCGTCGGCGTCGGCGTTGGGGTCGGTGTGGCCGTCGGTGTCGGCGTCGGCGTTCCGCCGCCGGAGCAGTTGCTTACAAAGCTCCACACATCGTATTGGCCGCTGTGCGTATCCGGCTGATCGCCCTGCGTCCACCATTTGGCGTTGTAAATTTTGCCGTTGTAGGAAACCTGCGCTCCGCCGCTGTAAGCGGTTGACGGATTCCAGGCCGGAGCCGAGCACGTTCCGGGGGTTCCGGTCGGCGTTGGCGTCGGTGTGGCCGTAGGCGTAGCGGTCGGTGTTGGGGTGGCCGTAGGCGTTGGCGTCGGTCCGCCCGTTTGCAGGGTCCATAAAGCGGGAACGTTCGGCGGCTCCCATCCGACGAGCGACGTGTGCGGCTGCAGGCAGGAATACGTGCTGCCGTTATACGTCACCAGGTCTCCCGCGCTGTACGCCGTATTGGGCGCCCAGGCCGGGGCCGCGCCGATCGCGGTCGAGGAAAATACCGGCATCAGGCTGATCAGCATAACGGCGATGATGCCAAGCATTTGTATTTTTCTGGAAAGGTGCTTCTTTTGCTTTGAATGGGAATACATTATGACAACACTCCTTCAATCTTTTTTTTCAAGCCATCTGTCGCGCTTGCAACTGCTTCATATGCCGAGAACGCCGACCACCCCCTGACAGCATGGTATCTATATAAAATGGGAACCCCCATATTATATTTTGTAATCGGTTACAAACCGGAGCGACTTTTTCCACAAAATGCATAATTTTTAGGACACACTTCAATTTAATCACGGAACGATGCCGATATACAGGGCGAAATTACTTGGATAAGGGGATAAATATAGCGATAAGTCGCCATCCGACGACAACATTTTAAAATGGGCGGAAATGCGGAGAGGACTTTGGTGAATTTTGTCGAAACATAATAAAAAGGCAAGGCGGCGTGGATCAACCCCTGTGCCGCTTTTTTCATCGGCTTGACCACAATAAAGGAGCGATGGGCTTGGCGCTTATAGACGTTATCAAATTCAATGGCATAGCCAACCGCGATTGGCTCGTTTACCGCTATCCGGGGCAAAGCTTCGTGCTCGGAACGCAGTTGATTGTCGGCGAAGGGCAAATCGCCGTCTTCGTCAAAGGCGGCAAAGCCGCCGACTTTTTCTCGGCGGGCACCTATACGCTCAACACGCACAACATCCCTGTGCTGCAATCGCTGATCAATCTTCCTTTCGGCGGCAAAACCCCGTTCACGGCCGAAGTGTTCTTCATCAATAAAACGGCGCGGCTGGACATCCTGTGGGGCACGCCGGACCCCATCAGCCTGATCGATCCGAAATACTCCGTGCGGTTGCGGGTGCGCGCGTTCGGGCAATTCGGCATTCGCATTTCCGATTTCCGCGTTTTTCTGACGGAGCTGATCGGCGCGGTCGGGAACGACCAGGTGGTGAAGTACGACATCGTGATCGATTACTTCAAAGGCGATGTTGTCACCAAAATGAAATCGATTATAGCGGATCTGGTCATCAACCAGAAAATATCGGTGCTCGAAATCACGCCCAGGCTGGAGGAAATATCCGAATTCGCCAAACAGCGGCTTGCCGAAGAATTCGAGCGCTTTGGCATAGACATCGTGAACTTCTATCTGGAGTCGATCAATTTTCCCGATGAGGATTTCGCGACGATCAACCAAATTCTCGGGGAGAAAGCGGCGTTCGATATTATCGGAGACAACCGCTACAACGTGAAGCGTTCATTCGACGTGATGGAGACCGCGGCGGGGAACGAGGCCGACGGCAGCATGGCCGCGGCGGGCATGGGCCTCGGCCTCGGCGCGGGTGCGGGCGCCGCCGTGGGCAACACTTTTGCCGGCGCGATCGGCAACGTGATGAGGGTGCCGGCGCAGGCTGCCGCTCAGACCGTGCCCTGCAAAAAGTGCGGCGCACAAAACCCGGGCGGAACGAAGTTCTGTTCGAATTGCGGCGACAAGCTGCAAGCGGTCAAAATGGCGTGCCGCTCATGCGGGAGCTCAATCGAGGAGGGCATGAAATTTTGCCCCGAATGCGGCAACTCGCTGACGAAGAAAACCTGTCCCGGCTGCCATTATGAGAATCCGCTCGGGGCCAAATTTTGCACGGAATGCGGAACGAAACTGGAGGGATAGACATGCAGGATGGCAAGCTCTCGCTGCCCCGAAAATGGATCGGGCTGGCGTGCCTGGTTTTTGATATTGCCGCCGTAATGGCTTTTTTCAAAGTGTTCGCATGGTTTTCCATTCTTGCTCCCGGAAAATCGATCGTGATGCTGCTGGTATTGCTTGCCGGGCTCGCCATTTCCAACGCGGCCATCGTCTTTCCCCGCATCCTGTTTAAAAGCATGGACGTGGCTTACTCGGCATCGTTGATCGCCCTGCTCCTGGTTTATGCGGCGGCGGCCAACCTCCTTTCCGTCTTCCTGATCGCGGGCGGCATCGTCTGGTATGTCGTTTGGGAATGTCTTCTGCTTGCCGCGTTTCTCGGTTTGTTCTCGATCGTCGCCTTCTTTTCCAAACGCAGGTCGGACGATATGGACCGCGCACGCCTGGAGCAGTCGGCCAGAGGGCTGCTGGACGCGCAATTGATGGAAATTGAAGCGGCGATTCTCGCGAAGCGGAACGACGGCGGCGCGCCGTCCGTCATGCATGCTTTCGCGAAGCTGAAAGAGCGCATTCACGCCTCCACCCCCTTTGCCCGGATCGCCGACAACCATGCCGTGACGGAAATAGAGGCGAGAATCCGGACCAACCTGGCCGCTTTGCAGCAAGCGCTGGACGCCGGACCGACCGATCTTCAGGCCGTCCATCCGGAGGCGGAGGCGTTGATCGAGGAAACGCGAAGGCTCGTGATGAACAGGGAACAACTGATCATTAAATAAAACCATTCCATTCACAGACAGGGAGATAGATCATTATATGAGCGTAAAAAACTGCCCTTCCTGCGGCGCGCCCGCCACAGCCAATTCAACCGAATGCCGATATTGCGGGGAGCCGCTGCCCGCCGCGGAGTCCCCGCAAGGGGAGTCCCCGCAGCAGCCCGCGTCCGAGGCTTCGCCGCCTCCCATTCGGCCGCAGGAGCCGACTGTGTATATGCACGCCGCGCCGTACGCCGCCACGAAAAGCAAAACGCTCGCGGGCGTCCTTGCGATTTTGCTGGGCGGTTTGGGCATACATAAATTTTATCTGGGAAAAATTTTTCAGGGGATCCTGTACGCGCTTTTTTGCTGGACGTACATTCCCTTCATCGTCGGCTTCGTTGAAGGGGTCATTTATATGTGCATTAGCGACGAACGATTCCAATACAGGTACGCCAAAAGATGGTGACCGAACGGCCGGCGCGGCGCTCCGGGCTTGGCCCCGCCGCCGCCGAAACAGGGCGGCCGCGACCGCGACGCAGCCGGCGGCGTTAGCGTTGGCGCAACATAAAGCCGCGCGGGGGAAAGGCGAATCCCTCGCGCGCGGCGTTGGCGCAACAAAGCCGCACGGAGGAAAAGCGAATCCTCGTGCGGCTTTGTTTTGGGAAAAACCCCTGTGCGACTATCGAATGTTTCTATTTTCCGTCCGACCGCCGGCTTACCATTTGCGAATCGGTCCGTCATCCAGACAGCCCGGACGAATCAGCCCCTTGATAAAATTGGCGCTGAGCGGCAAACTGATCAGGAAGGAAAGCCAATGCTCATGCTCTCCCTTGGGAACGCGCTGGACGAAGCTTTCCACAGCGGTATGGATAAAGCGGTCGCCTTCGCCGCTGATGCCGAAGTCCAAGCTCCACCCGCCCGGCTTGCTCAACCTTCCCGAAGTATCCGTGCGAATGACCTTGTATCCGTCATTTTCCAGGTAAGGGTTTAGCACGTCGGTGAGAAAAAACAGTTGCAGCTTGTTGATTTTCTCCCCCTGAAATACTTCCGTAAACAATTGCCTGGCGATCGTAACGTCCTGAATTTGTTGAATCGGGGTCTCCATGAACGTTCACCGCTTATCTTTCGACGGGCACACCGACCATGCTGCCCCACTCGGTCCAGGAACCGTCATAGTTGCGGACGTTGTCGTATCCGAGCAATTCCTGCAGCACAAACCAGGTATGGGCGGAACGTTCGCCAATCCGGCAATACGTGATAACGTTCTTGTCGGACGTCACGCCGGCGCCGGCATACAGGCTTTTCAATTCGTCGGGAAGCTTGAACGTGCCGTCTTCATTGCACGCTTTGCCCCAGGGAATGTTCACCGCACCCGGGATATGTCCGCCGCGCTGCGCGGTTTCCGTCATTCCGGGAGGAGCGATGACTTCGCCCGAGAATTCTTGCGGGCTGCGCACATCCACCAAAACCTCCGAAGCTTTGTTCAATGCGGAGAATACGTCCACTTGACGAGCGCGGATGGAAAGATCGGCTTCTTTGGCCTGATAGGTTACAGGTTGGGGAGCGGGCACGTCTTTAACGAATTTGCGGCCCTCCAATTCCCATTTTTTGCGGCCACCGTTCATTAATTTAGCATTGTTGTGTCCAAAAATTTTCAACTGCCAATAAGCGTAAGCGGCAAACCAGTTGTTGTTGTCGCCGTAAAGCACGATCGTTGTATCCGAGGTGATTCCCGATTGGCCCAGCAGCGCTTGCAGTTGATCTTTGCTGAGAATGTCCCTTCTGACCTGGTCGTTCAATTGCGTCGTCCAGTTCCAGGCAATGGCTCCCTCGATATGACCGGATTCATAAGCGCTGTTATCTACATCCACTTCTACCAGGCGGACGTTTCCGTCCTTTTTGTGCTGATCCACCCACTCCGTAGTGACCAAAATATCTTGCTTCGCATAATTCGACATCGCCATTCCTCCCAAATAGTATAATTTAAAATTTAAAAAAATCCGAGTTATCCGATCGGCTTTACGTATAAAATACAACGAAACGGCCAAAATAGCAAGTCTTTTTTTTATTTTATCATCTTCAGGCTTTGTTTCAAGCTGCGCATAAGATGTGCTGTGGCTTGTGTCGCTTGCCTATGCTTCAACCTATGCTGCGATTTAAACTGCTGCTTTTGCTTCGGACTGTGCTGTGATTTACACTGCTGCTTTTGCTTCGGCCTGCACTGTGCTTCAACCTCACTGCGACTTGACTGCTGCCTGCGCTGCGACTTGTACCGTTACCTGTGCTATACTTGTACCAGGGTTTACATGCTGCGAGGAATGGAGTGTTTTTGCGGTGAAGCTCATTGCGGAATATGCGAGCATGTTCCGATGTCCGTTATGTTCCGGCCCCATGCAAGCGGTCCACACCAACCATTTGGAATGCGACCGTCGCCATTGTTTCGACCTGTCCCGGCATGGATACGCGAATATGCTGACCCGTCCGCCCAAAAGCAAATATGGCAAATCGTTGTTTGACGGCAGGCGCATGGTTTGCAAGAGCGGTTTTTTCGAACCGTTGAATATAAAAATAAGCGAGAAAATAACGCGCTTCATCCAGCCCGGCACCGAACCGGTCAAACTGCTGGATGCCGGGTGCGGAGAGGGGTCCCCCCTGTCCGACATACAGGACAAGGTGGGTCGATCGCTGAAAGGCGACATATTGGGCGTCGGTCTGGACATTGCCAAAGAGGGCGTTTACAGCGCCGCCAGACAATATCCCCACGCCATCTGGTGCGTCGCCGACCTTGCGAAGTGCCCGTTGGCCGATAACCAATTTCATGTCATTCTGAACATCCTTTCGCCCTCCAACTATTCCGAATTTGAAAGGATGATGACGGATGACGGAACGGTTATGAAGGTCATTCCCGATCGCGATTATCTGAAGGAACTGCGGGATATTTTTTACGGTCAAACCGATAAACCACCCTATTCCAACGAACGTTCATTCGAACGCTTCAAAGCACATTTCAAGCTGCTGGACATGGAGCGAATTCGCTATAGAGCGGCTTTGGGTCCCACGCTGATCGAGCCCTTGATCCGCATGACCCCGTTATCGTGGGGAGCCGCGGAGGAGCGTTTGCAGGAAGCGCAGCAAGCGCTGGAGAAACATTCAAGCGGAATCACGGTCGATCTGACGCTCCTTTGCGGCAAAAAACGGCGGTGATTGCGGTGAAAAGATTTATTTCTACAGAAAGAGAGGCGTCATATTATGAGGGCCACGATTTTTTTAAGCGTCATCATTGCGGCTGTAATTATCGGATTGATTTTCTGGGTGTTGAACAAAGCGTATTCCCGCAAATGGGACGAAGCGGAATGACGGGAAACCGCGGGCGAATCCGCCAGGCCGGTTGAGATTAGCCCGCCTGGCGCGGGGGGCCATGCCAACCGGGGTGCGACGGCCAGGGCAACGCAGCGGCGCGAGAGCGAGCGCTGGCACGGGCCGCTAACGCAGCGCGGGGCCGGACGGCCGGAGCGCAGCGGTTGGCGCGACGCAGCGCGTAAGGCCGGCGCTGGCATGCGGCGACCGACGCCGGGCCGGAGCACGCCGGTTGGCGCCGCGAAGCGCGGGGGATAGGCGCCGACACGGACCGCTAACGCAGCGCGGGGCCGTAGATTCCTACGGCTATCCATGCGTAGACAATGGTTCAACCCCAAAAACTGCAAAAGTACATCTATTTACAACCCACCATAGGCATCGGAGAGGAATACCTGCAAAAATGCAGGTATTTTAGACCAACTCCCTGCCAACGGAAGGTTGACCTTGAAATACCTGCACTTTTGCAGGTATTCTCCCAACACACAGCCTATGAAGGAAAAATAGATGCACTTTTGCAGTAATTTCAGCGGAACGGCCGAAAACCGATCGAATGGAGCATATGCGATAGTAACGCTGCTTCGTCAGTATTGCCAGTTTCAGATCATCGTAAAACGACGAAGCCTTTCCTGTTCCGGCGTGGTTTTGACAACCTGCACAGGGAAGCGTTCCCATCGTTCATCATCTTCTTCCGGCGCCATCATCAGACGATGGTACGTGTCTGGATGCATTGCGTTTACAGGATGCGCGGCGAAAGTTCTCATTTGTACGATAAAACATACAAAGAGACCTTGGTTGCACACCGATGGAAGTGATGTTGTACGATGCTTCATACAAAATGCGGCGGATCAGTGTCGAATCTGAAGATATTGTACGAAGCATCGTATAAACCAGCCGATTTGGTGAAGAACCGTTTTTATTTTATGCGATATTTCACACAGAGCGCCGTAAACCTAGAACAAGGCACCGCAGAATATCACAAAGTGCCGCCTTCTCGCCGCCCCCCGCGGCCGCATTTCCGCCGCGCCGCTAATTGCTCTCCAGCTTGGTCCACTTTCGATTGTGATTGGACGTGTCGGGAAAGCGATCGCCCGCCGACAGCCGAATCCTTCGGGGATGCTGGATGCCCATGATGCGGTCGTTCTCGCCAATCTCAACATAGTCGGCCGTATTGGGCGCTGTTTCCCCGGGCCGAAACTCCGTCTTTTCCCCCATTGTGCTCGCCCTCCTTCCTTTTCCTTCATTGTGAGCAAAAAACACACCGAAAATGCAAAAAATCGGAAGGGATAAGATGGAATTTGCCCCATCCAATATTGACATCAATGAGGAGTAATGTTATAAAAAATAAAGACTGGCACTCGAAGATCGAGAGTGCTAACCACTATCGTCACATACAAATTGGAAGGAGAGAGAGTTATGGCAAAAAAGCAGTTTAAAGCGGAATCCAAACGCTTGTTGGAAATGATGATTAACTCGATCTATACGCAAAGAGAAATTTTTCTGAGAGAACTGATATCCAACGCCAGCGACGCCATTGACAAAATCTATTACAAAGCGCTGACCGACGAAAACCTGGTTTTCGACAAAGACAACTATTATATCAAGGTCGCCCCCGACAAGGAAAACCGGACATTGACCATTTCCGATTCCGGGATCGGCATGACCAAAGAAGAGCTGGAAAGCAACCTGGGTGTCATTGCCAAGAGCGGTTCGCTGTCTTTTAAAACGGAAAATGAAGTGAAGGATGGGCACGATATTATCGGCCAGTTCGGCGTGGGATTTTATTCGGCTTTTATGGTGGCCGACGAGGTGACGGTCATCAGCAAGGCATTGGGCGGCGACGGCGCTTACAAATGGTCCTCGACGGGCGCGGACGGCTATACCATCGAACCGTGCGAGAAAGACTCCGTGGGCACGGAGGTGATCCTGAAAATCAAAGGGAACACCGAGGACGAAAAATTCGACGAATATTTGGAAGAGTATCGGCTAAGGTCGATTATCAAAAAATATTCCGATTTCATCCGCTACCCGATCAAGATGGAAGTGACCGGCAAAAGGCCCAAGGAAGACAATGAAAACGAACTGGAAGATTACCGCGAAGAAGAAACGATCAACAGCATGGTCCCGATCTGGAGAAAAAATAAAAGCGAGCTGACGCCGGAGGATTACGAAAAGTTTTACGCGGAAAAGCATTACGGTTTTGACAAACCGCTCAAGCACATTCATATCAGCGCCGACGGCACGGTGATGTATCAGGCCATCCTGTTTATCCCGGAGAGCATCCCCTTCGATTATTACACCAAGGAATTTGAAAAAGGGCTGGAGCTGTACTCCAAAGGCGTCCTGATCATGAACAAATGTCCGGACCTGCTCCCCGACTATTTCAGCTTTGTGAAAGGCATGGTCGATTCGGAAGATCTGTCCCTGAACATCTCAAGAGAGATGCTGCAGCACGACCGGCAATTGAGCCTGATCGCCAAAAATATCAAGAGCAAGATCAAGGGCCAGTTGCAAAGCTTGCTGAAAGACGAAAGGGACAAGTACGAGCAATTTTACACATCGTTCGGCAGGCAGTTGAAATACGGAATTTACAGCGATTACGGCAGCCATAAAGAGGATTTGCAGGACTTGCTGTTGTTCCACTCCTCCAAGGAGAAAAAGCTGGTCACCCTGGAAGAGTACGTATCCCGCATGCCGGAAGGGCAAAAATACATCTACTATGCCTCCGGGGAATCGATTGAACGCCTAGAGAAGCTGCCGCAGACCGAGCTGGTGTCCGAAAAAGGATACGAAATTTTGTATTTCACCGACGATGTGGATGAATTCGCGATTAAAATGATCACGAACTACAAGGAAAAAGAATTCAAATCCGTGTCGAGCGGCGACCTGGGCATCGAAGCGGAGGAAGATCAGAACCAAACCGATTCGGAGGAAAAGGAAAACAAGGAACTGTTCGAATATATGCAGGACAAGCTCTCCGGCAAGGTGCGGAACGTCAAGGCGTCCAGAAGGCTGAAAACCCATCCCGTATGCCTCTCCACGGAAGGCGAAGTCACGATCGAGATGGAGAAAGTGCTGAATGCGATGCCGAACAGCCAGGAAGTGAAAGCGGACAAGGTGCTGGAAATCAACATTCATCACGCGGTGTTCCAATCGTTAAAAGAATCGTTTGAAAAAGACAAGGAGAAGCTGGATCTGTATACGACCCTCCTTTATCATCAAGCGCTTTTGATCGAAGGATTGCCCGTGGACGATCCCGTGGCGTTCACCAACGACATTTGCAAAATCATGGTTTAGCCAACGGAAACGCCGGAGAAAACCATCACAGAGAGCCATCATGCAGCCGGCATGCACCATCACGTAAACGTCATACAGTAGGCGTCATGCGGCGGCAAAAAGGCGGCCCGCGCCGGGGCATGAGCTTCCGATCGCGTCCGATCGCGCCGGCCCGCCTTTTTCCGATAAGGCATAGGATTTACGCGAGCAGCTTGGTATACTGTGTGTAAGACCGGGTTCATCATCCATGAAAGGTAGATGCATATGAGAGGTGTCGTTGCCCTTCTTGCCGCGTGCGCCGTTGCCTTATTTTCAACGCCTTTGACGGCGGAAGCCCATGTGAAGTGGTTTACCGATATAACGCCGGAAAAAGAAACCATATCCAACATCATTTCGCCGCTGTTTATCGTGCTGGCTATCTCCATCGCGGTGCTGCTCGCGATCCTGACGCAATTGCTGCCCGCGCTCACCAAGTGGAGGCTGACGCAGGCGGTGGACCGCAAGCTGGATCAACTGCGGGTCTACTCCATCGCGATCCTGAAATACGGCATGGCCGCCGCCCTGCTCCTTCAAGTTTTGGCCGGCTGGCTGTTTGCGCCCGAATTCGATGCCGTCGCCCAGATCCAGACCGTCTTGCTTTGGGCGGCCATCCTCCTGCTGATCATCCCGCACCATTGGTCCACCAAAGCCGGCGCGCTGGTCCTCCTTTGGCTGCTGATCGATGTCACGCGGCACGAAGGCTTGTTCCATATGCTCGACTACGGCTTTTATCTGGCGATCATCGCCGTGCTGCTGCTGGAAAAAACGAAAATGCAGCAGTGGGGGTTCCCCTTTTTGTATCTCGGCACCGGGCTGTCGCTATGCTGGGTTGCCGTGGAAAAATGGGTTTTTCCCGCGATGGCGCTGGATATCATTGACCACCACGGCGTGCCAACGTTCGGTTTTTCGCCGGAAGCCTTCGTTGTGATGGCCGCATTCATCGAATTTATCGTCGGCTATTTGCTCATCGTCGGCATTCTTAACCGCCTGCTCGCTTTTATCCTGACAGGCATTTTCGTATCGACGACCATGCTGTTCGGCATGGAAGAGCTGCTGGGCCATTTTATGATTCACATCGTCCTGATCATTTTCATTATCGAAGGGGTCAGCTTCTACAAGCCGCCGGTCAAAATGCACAAGTCGATGCTGGATCAAATCGTTTTTGTCTCTCTTAATTTTATATTCGTTCTATCCACCATCCTTTTGATTTATTACCGATTTGTATAAGTGCGGCGAAAAAAAGGCGCTTAAGCGCCGCGGAGGTGCATCCCGCGAATGGCGGAAAAGACCATTCTCCCTTTCGGAGATCCCATTCTGAGAAAAAAAGCGAAGCCGGTCGCCGACTTGAACGCCAGGATCGTGAAATTGCTGGACGATATGACCGACACGTTGTACGCCGCCGAAGGCAGAGCCGGCTTGGCCGCCCCCCAGGTGGGCATCCTCCGCAGGGCGATCGTCATGGATTGCGGCGAGGGGCTGATCGAGCTGATCAACCCGGAAATAGTGGAAACCGCCGGAGAACAAACCGGGCCGGAAGCGTGCTTGTCGTTTCCGGGGTATGCCGGGATCGTCAAACGGGCCCAATACGTCAAAATTCAAAGCATGAACCGGTCGGGGGAAACGTTCGTCCTGGAAGGGGAAGGCCATTTGGCGCGCTGCATTCAGCACGAAATCGACCATCTGGACGGCGTTTTGTACGTCGATCGCGTTCAGGGGAACGAGCTTTATCATGAGCAAACGCGGCAACCGGCAAGCCTCATCGACGTGTTGCGCTTAACCAACCGAAAATACTAAGCGGTGCAAAAAAGCGAAAGAAGGCGGCCCCATGACCCATAAGCTGCATCCCGACATCCAACTCGGCACGGTGAAATTGAAAGTGAGCGATCTTGAACGATCATTGAGATTTTACCGGGAAATCGTCGGTTTTCAAATTCTCAGACAGGATGCCCGCACCGCCGAACTGACGGCGGACGGCCGCAGCGCGCTGCTGGCGCTCGAAGCCATCCCCGATGCCGTCGTCACGCCGCCGGGAACGGCCAGCGGGCTTTATCACTTCGCCCTTTTGCTGCCCTCCAGAAAAGATTTGGGCACAGCATTGCGCAGGCTGATTGAATCGGGCATCCGAATCGGCCAGGCCGATCATCTGGTGAGCGAAGCGCTGTACATCTCCGACCCGGATCATCACGGGATTGAAATTTACCGCGATCGCCCGCGGGAAGACTGGCGGTATGATGCGGCGGGACAGGTGATGATGGCCACGGAACGGATCGATTGGGACGGGCTGCTGGAGGAATCAAGGGGAACCGTTTGGAGCGGATTGCCCCCCATGACGACGATGGGACACGTTCATTTTCATGTCGGCGATCTGCAAAAGTCCAAGGCGTTCTACAGCGATTTGCTCGGGTTCGACGTGCAGGCGGATTACATGAAGCAGATGGGGGCGCTGTTCCTCGGCGCGGGCGGCTACCATCACCACATCGGGCTGAATATATGGGCGGGCGTCGGAGCGCCGCCTCCGCCGCCGAACGGCACAAGCATCGCTTATTTCACCATCGTGGTTCCGAACGGCGCCGAATTGGAAGCAACGCTGCGCCGGCTCGAAAGCGCCGGAATTTCCGCCGAAAAACAGGGCGGCGCGCGGGTGGTCGCGGACCCTTCGGGCATCGCGCTGCGGCTCGTCGCGGCTCAATCATAATCGGCCATGGCCCAACCCGGCAAACAAAAACCCCCTTCGGAGGTTGAAGATAGCTTCAACCCGACGGGGGTTTTAATATTTCAGGCGCGCTACGGCCGATCCCGCAAAATGACGACATGAGCCGCCGGCTCCCACTGTACGTCCAAGCCGAATATCTCCGCGAAAAACCGCACCGGGACATACGTTCGGTCCGATTTGACATACGGCGCGGCATCGATCTTCAGCGCCGTGTCCTCCGCGCTTCCGTCCCGGAACACGGACAGTTCCTCGGCGCCCTCCTTCATCACTATTACGTCCTTATCTTTGGAAAGTTGGATCGTCTGTTTCCCGCCGTCGGCGGAAAAATCCACCTTGTAATGCAGCGCCTCCGCCACGACCCGCACCGGAACCATCGCCCGTTCGTTCCTATATTCGGGAAGCGCGTCGAATTGAATTTGCCCGTTGTTATAAAACACCTTGATCCCCCTGTCCGTCATTCCGTCCGGATAATGAAACGGAACGATTTCCCGGATTTTGTTGTTGTAGGCATCGGCAACGAACAAATGGCCCCGCTTGTCTACCGCGACATCATACGGCATTTGCAGCGTCGCATCCCTCTCGATCGCATTCCGCTGCCCTTTCGTTCCCGGTACACCCGCTACAGTGGTGACCCGGCCATCCTTCCACAACCGAATGACGTGGTTGAGGCTGTCGGCGATCAACAAGCCGCCGTCCGGCGCAAGCGCCACCCCTTTGGGGTAATTGAACCGCGCTTCCCGCGCGCTTCCATCCGCGTAATCGCCGTCCTTGTACAGCGAATCGGGCGAGTACGCGAGCGTCGGATCGCCCGCCACCGTGGCGACCGTGCCTGCGGCGAAATCAATATAGCGGATGCATTGGTTCCCGGTGTCGCTGACAAACAAATTCCCTTTGTCGTCCAACGCGAGGCCGCTCGGCTCGTTGAATTTCGCTTCGCTTAATTTGCCGTCCGCATAGTCGCCGCCCGGTTCAACGAGGCCGGGAATCAGCTCCACGATCCGGTCGGACGGCGCATTCAAGGTGGATACGGTGCCGTCCACGGCGATCTTGCGAATGGCGTGATTCAACGTATCCGCCACATAGACGGTGCCGTCCGCCGCCACCGCGACGTCGGAGGGCGCATTGAATTGCGCCTCGCCTCCCGCGCCGTCCCGCAGGCCCAGAACGCCCGTACCGGCCACGGTGCTCACTTGCCCCGACGCATCGATCCTGCGGATGGCATGATTGCCCGTATCCGCGACGTAGACGCTGCCGTCGGCAGCGACCGCCAGCCCTTGCGGATGGCTGAACATCGCTTGCTCCGACGAGCCGTCTATCCACGATCCCTGCGGCAGGCCGGCGTCATCCAACACCAGGTCGATGCCCGCATAGGTCGACACTTCCGAAGCCGTCACTTTGCGGATAAGCTGATTTTTTGCGTCGGACACAAGCAGGGTTCCGTCCGGCTGCAGGGCCGCCGATTCCGGCGAACGGAACGAGGCCGCGAGCGGCGCGCCGTTCTCCGCTCCGAAATCGCCGCTTCCCGCATACGTCGCGACGCTGGAGATCAGCCGGTTCGACTGGCCGAACAGCCAGGGGCCGGAAGCGGAGACCGAATAGGCTTCCGCGGACGCCGCGATCGAGCCGACGGGGAGAAGGCAGACGGAAACGATCGCGGACGCCAATGAAATCAATCGTAACTTTTTCATGAAAATCTCCTTTTTGGAAGAGCTGAATTAGGTGGTACCGACGTAGACCATGAACGATACGACTTTGCGATTTCCCTCGTCATCAAAGGCGATGACAGTAATTTCCGCCGACCCGGCCGCCAGCGTGCCGATATAGAGCGCCGCGCCTTGGCCCACTTCGATATAAGGCTGCGCCACGGACGGTTCGTCGCTGAATACGAGCAGGTGATCCGGACTCACCGGGGTGGAATCCGCATAAACAAACACCTGATCAACCATGGAAACGAATTGGCCGCCCACGTTGTCGGCAAGGAATTTATCGGCAAGAAAGGCATCTTTGCCCTGGAAATCCGCAACCACGATTCCACCGCCGTCTTCATTATTGTCGTCGATATATGCGTAAGCCGGCGTCGTATACAGCCCCGCTTCATTTTTGGCATATACGGCCAAAGCGAATGCGTGACGCGGCACGCTCGTCGGGCCCATGGTGTAGGTGATGACAGGCGCCGAAAGATTCGTAAACACCTGGATCGGATCGGGCACCCCGTCGCCGCTCGTATCGATCGGGTTCAACCGCCAATCGGCCCAATACAGTTCATACGACGTCACATCCGAAGCGTACGTGTCAATCGTCACGGACACGTCTCCCGCAATCATGCCGGGAGCGGTATCCGAGTCCCCGAACTCGACCGATTCGGGAACGGTTTCCGGCGGTTGCGCGCCGTCCGGCATCGTGAATGTCACGAAGGAACCGGCCACCGGAACCGAGCTTGGGTAAGCCTCGACCTTCGCGGTGTACGTCGCCCCCGGCTCCAGTTCGGTGAAGACATAGTGGGTCAGAGAACCGTCTACCTGATCCCGCGCATCTTCCATGTCATTCAAATATACCCGATAATACTGGGTATGGGAGAAATCGCCCCATCCCAGTTCCACGGTTCCGGGATTCAACACAGTCGCCGCAAGATAGGGCAGGTTCGGCTTGGAAAACCAACCGTTCATCGTGGCAATCCGTTGGCCCTCCTGATCATACGCATCGACCCGCAAGGAATAGCTGACGTCGAATTCCGCATCTTCGATTGCAAATTCATAGATGCCCTGACTTTGCGGACTGCCCGGAATCACCTGCGCTCCGGAATCGTCGCCATCCAGTATGGCCACGTAATGGTCGGCTCCTGGCACTTCATACCACTTAACCACGATCCCGGCGTCAATAAATATCTCCTCAAGCTGGACCTCGCCCAACACATACTTGACAAAACCTTCCGTCTCGTAGCTGCCGTCCGCCGTTGCCAGTTGAATCGTCGCCGCGGCGCCGGCCGTTGCCGCAGCGGTGAAAGCGGCGATATCATCGACCGCCGCCAGATCCGATATGACATTCGGATCGAGCAAAATGGGGATATCCGTAGCGCCGCCAAGGCTGTTGAGCATGACAGCGGTCAGCACGTACGTCAGCGTGTGCCCTCCGATCGTGATCAACATTTTGTCATTCGGCGCGGCGTACGATTCCTGCCAATACGCCCCGGGCACGCTGCCGTCGGACAGCAGGTGAAGGCTGACCATTCCATCCACCACGGCCACCTCGACGTTGTCCGGCGAAAGGTCCGTCAAATCAGAGCCCTGATTGCCGGAATCCGACGGCGTCGGTGTTGGCGTCGCGGTCGGCGTTGACGTCGGTGTTGCAGTCGGCGTCGGCGTCGCGGTCGGTGTTGGCGACGGTGTCGCAGTCGGTGTCGGCGTCGCGGTCGGTGTTGGCGACGGCGTCGCGGTCGGCGTTGACGTTGGCGTCGCAGCCGGCGTTGGCGCAGACGACGGCGCGGGCGTCGGCGAGCTATTCAAGTCGTTCTTGTTTTGATCAAACGCCGCTTTATCTTCCGGGTCCAAACCGGCCAGGTAGCTTTCCTCCGCCTTTTCCTTCTCCTTCTGCTTCGCTTGCTCATTGGCATCCTGCAGCGCCTTCAACCGATCCAGCGCCTGCTGCAGCAGTTCCGCATTTTGCCGTTTCAGGTCCGCCAGACGCTGTTGCTCCTCCGCCAACCGCTTTTGCCGCTCCTCCTGGAGCTTGCGCAATTGGTCCAACGTTTGCTGCAACTGATTCGTCAACTCCAGCGGCTTGGTATGCTCCAGATCGATTTTCTTCGTCAAATTTTTGTTGGCTTCGTCCACCGCCTGCTTGACTTGCTGTTCATCTATTTTCTTGTTGTCAACCGCGCTTTTCACAATATTGCCGACCAGATTGTCCAAATTGCTCGACAGCCGCTGCAAATCCTGCGTGTTCGTCAAGTCCAACTGCTTTGCGGCGTCGCTGAATTGGCCCAGCTCGATCATTTGCCGCTGCTGCTCCAGAAACTGCTCGTTTTCCTTGTCCAATTCTTCCTTGTTGCGGATGAGCGCCTCGATGACCGCCGGCGCCGTTTCCTCCGTCAATTGTTCCAAGTCGACCGGCGTGACGGCCGCCTCCACTTTTGTCCCATTCGCCGCCTGATCGATCGCGGAATAAATGTTCGCCTGCATGGTCGCGTAAATCATCAAGGATTGTTGAAACTCCTGCGGCTGAAAGCCGTTGAACGCGTTCGGGTCCTGCCCTTCATTGCCGCCCTCGCCCGAATCCGGCTTGCCGTACAGATTGGCCTGCACGATGCCCGCGCCCACCGTGACCGTGGTATCGCCCGACTGATCCACATTGGTGCCGAACTGCGTGCCGCGAATGCCCATCACGGCGGTCGGCGTTTCCACCGTAAACTCGTCCTGCGCGCCCGCCAGCGACTTCGCTTTGACCCAGATCGAGCCGGACCACATGGTCAGACCGGACTTTTTGGCCCCATCCTCATCCGTCAACTCCGACACGTACAGACTGGTGTTTTCCCCGATCGTCACTTCATCGCCATGATCGGCGATCGTCAGCACGAGGCTGGAATCGTTCCGCGTCGCGATGTGATCCCCCTTGTTCAGGCTCATGCTTTTATAGGCCTTGAACGCCTTCGAGCCGCCCGCTTTCGTGATCATGACCGTGCCTTTGACGCTCTCCACCTTGGCGATCCGCACCGTTTTGGCAAACGCCTCCGCGGGAATAAAGCCGCTCCATAAAGAAAACACCATCGCCGCGATGCACAGCGCGGATACGAACCTCCCAAGCTTTCGTCTTGCCGCCATAACGAACCATCCTCTCCCCAACCTGATTTCCCGCGACCATTCCGTATCCGCGGCCTTCCCGCATCTGCCGTCCATCATGAAGTGCCTCCGCCTTATGGAGCCTTCACGTGTTCTTTGACCTCATACAAATTGATGCCGACCGTCTTGCCCTTCATCATTTTTTCCCCGGCGAATTCATAGGTGAAATAATCCCTGGTTCGCTCATACGTCGATTCCGAGACAAACACCGAATTGACCTTGGCGTTCGACTCGATCCGCGCGGCGGTATTGACGTTATCGCCAATCGCCGTGTAATCGACCCGCAGGAAAGAGCCGATGTTGCCGACCACCACATCCCCCGTGTTGATTCCGATCCGGATGCTGATCGACACGTCGTATTTCGCCAAAATCTCCTCGCGGATGGAAACCATCGCCTACTGGATC
>CAYYCV010000083.1:0-19044 GCA_964470405.1 uncultured Caryophanales bacterium | reverse complement strand
TTCCCGGGGCTGTGGCAGGCGATGAGCGAAAAAAATTATTTTTTTTCCAACCTGCGCAAAAGGCTGGCCGAAGACGGGCAATGGATGGTGCAGTTCGATTACCGGGGAGGCGGGGACAGCGAGCGGGAACTGGGACAGGCCTCCATCGCCTCGATGGTGCAAGATGCCGTGGAGGTGCTGGAGGAGGCCACCCGGGAGCGCCGGCCCGCCAAAATTTATATGGCCGGCCATGCCCTCGGCGCGATCGTAGCCCAAACAACGGCGCTCTTGTGGGAGCAGCGGAGCGGAATACCGTGCTATCCGATCGCGATCTCGCCGTGGCTGTTGCCGCTGCCCAAGGCCCGGGCTCTTTTTCCGCAGCCGCCTTATGCACAGTTGGAGCGGGAAGGCGCGGTCGATTCCAAGCTGTTGATTCCGGGCGACGATTACTACACCTTGAGCGATTTCAACAGGGAGCAATTTGACTATATTACCCGATTGGGCGCCCATTTGATGTACCTTCACGGCCAATCGATCGGCAGGGAATTGCTGGAGGAGTTGGATCGCCTCGATCCGCTCGCCCTGTTTAATCAAAACGTGCACGGGCTGCATATTCTTTGCGGGGAGGAGGATGCCGAAACCCGGCGGCTTGCGGCTCAAATCGAGCGGGCGGAGGTGTCGGTTTTCCAGCCCGGATCGCATTTCTACCGGCATCCTGCGGCTATGGATCATGCCGTTGAAATCATCCGCGGGCTTTTGCTTTCCCCGGCCGGATCGCCGACTCTCCCGGACAGTGCGCCGACTCTTTCGGACAGCCTGCGGGCGCGGCCAAAAATCGATTGGCGGTTTCCCGACCGGTACGGGTTGAGCGAGCGGAATCTCGATTGCTTGCAGCTATCCATCCTGGAGGTGTTGAAGTGGAAAGGGGAAACCGACCCCATTCCCGTGTTTCTCAACCCCTTCGATTGCCGTTCCGCCGGATTGCAGCTTCGTCGCAGCTTGCCCGTTTTGCAGCGAGGCTGGAGCTTGATCCAATACCCTTCCCTTGACGGCGAACGGTTTTCGCATTTGCTGCGTTCGCTGATCGATGGCGAAGGTTACGCGCTCGTTCATTATCGCGCCGTTTCGGCTCCGTTCTGCGCTTATTACCGGAAGCACGACGTGATCCACTGGGCGCTGGCGATCGCGGTGGAGGACGAGCATATCGTGCTGGTGGACGATGCGGGCGCGCCGGCTTATTTTAACGGATATCTCGGCAAAGTGCCTTGTTCGCTTTTCTTTGAAACCTTGGCGTCATCGCGGGACGGCGGCGCGGCGATCGTCCAAAAAACCGGAAGCGCGGCGAGCGCTCGGGAAACCGAAGGCGCGGCGGTATGGGAAGAACGTTTTTTCGGTTTGGTTCGCGCCTCCGTCGATTCGATGTTCGCGGGGGGCGGGCTTGCGCAGTTGGCCGCGTTTGCGGACGAGGTCGAAAGGGCGTCCGACGAAACGCTGCGGGCCAGCCTCGATGTGCTTGAATTTGATACGCATTATTTTCGCAGATTGCGCGAGCTGTGGAAAACCGCATACGAGCAAGGCGCGATCCCCGACCACAAGGGCCGCGCGGCGTGCGAACAAGCGCTGCGGCAGGTTTGCCAAAGCTGGGCCTACGTTATGGGCGTGATCCTGAAATGGAAGCTTCAACGGGAACGCAGCTTTCGGGAAAAATTGACGTCGCTGTATCGCCAGGCTGTTCAGGATGAGACGCAATGGTTTTTGACGCTGCGGGCGACGTTGGAGGGCCGGGCATGAGGGAGAACGATCTGAAGCAGCTTGCGCGCAACGTAATTCGCCGCTCCTTGCGGTTGACGCCGGGGCAGCGCGTGGGGATCGACGTGGTCGGGCAGGCGGAGGCGATGGCCGGAGCGATGATGGAAGCGGCTTACGCCGCCGGCGCTCAGCCTTATTTGCAGGTGCTGCCGATTCAACATTTAAAAAGCTTGATTTTGCACAGCACGGAGGACCAAATTGCGCAATGGTCGGCGCTCAGCCTGGAGTGGCTGGGGCGAATGGACGCGTACATCGGGATTCGTTCGGACGACAACCTGTATGAAATGAATCATTTGCCGGAGGAGCCTTATCGGCGCTATGTCCAGGGGTACCTTCAACCGAAGCAGTACGCCATGGCCAAGCTGGGAAAATGGATCCTGCTCAAAAATCCCACCGCGGCGCTGGCCCAAATGGCGCAGTTAAGCCATTCGGATTTTCTGGAGGCGTACGCAAAAGCCTGCAACATGGATTACGGCGAATGGGCGGAGCGGACGCAGCCGCTTGTCGATTTGCTGCGGCAAACGGATCGGGTGCGCATCGTATCGCCGGGCACGGACTTGACCTTTTCCATCGGGGGCATGGATGCCGTGATCTGCGATGGAAAGTACAATTTGCCCGACGGGGAAATCTTTACCGCACCGCACCGCGACTCCGCCCACGGCGAGATTGCGTTCAACGTACCGACCTCCTATATGGGCATCCAGTATGATCGCATCCGCCTGACGTTTCGCGAGGGGCGCGCAGTGGAAGTGGACGGCCCGCAAAAGCAGGCGGTGCAAGCGCTGCTGGGGCAGGATGAAGGCGCGTCCCGCATCGGCGAATTCGGGATCGGGCTGAATACGCAGTTGCGGACGCCGATGAACAACCTGCTGTTCGACGAAAAGATGCAGGGCAGCGTTCATTTGGCATTGGGCCAGGCGTATCCGATGGCGGATAACGGCAATCGTTCCGCAATCCATTGGGATCTTGTTTTGCAGCAGACGGAATCGTTCGGCGGTGGACAATTGTATTTTGACCGGACGCTGGTTCGAAACAACGGCTTGTTTGTGCTCCCGCAATTGATGTCCTTGAACCCGTAAAGGAGGAGATAGCGTGGCCCGTATCGCGATCGTAAGTCAATGGCTGTTGGGACATATCGTGCCCGCTCTCGGCGTCGGGGCGGAGCTGGCCGGCCGGGGCCATGAGGTGTGCGTGCTTTCCCCTCCGGCTTTTCAACATCTGGTCGAGCAGGCGGGTTTGACCTATATCGAGGTCACTCGCGGGAAATATCCGCACAAATTTATGGCGGAGACATTGCGGGAGATGCACGCCGCGTTGAAGGCGGTGCAGGCGGATATCGTCGTGTGCGATTCGGCGCTGAGCGCCCCCGCGTATGTCGCCGAAAAGAACGGGATGCGCTGGATCAGCTACCAGACGTCGCCGTATTGGCCGGACTATCTTGTGCCGGGCGTGCCGGCCGTCAACGAACGGCTGCGGGCGCTTTACGCCAAAGAGCTGGACGAGCTCAGAGCGGGGTACGGGCTTCCGCCCATCTCGGATCCGATGCGCACCAGAGGGGATTTGGCGGGAATCTCGCCCTACCTCCATTTGATGATGTTTCTGGAGGCGCTGCTGCCGCAAGGCATCGCACTGCCCGCGGCGTCGCGCGTTGTGGGGCCGTGCGGCTTCGAGCCGCCGACGGCGGCCAACCACGGCCGCAGCCCAGTGGCCGGCGCGGGTGCGGGACGAGCCGCCTTGGGCTCGGCGGCGGCCGCTGCCGCCGCGGAGCAGGCGGCCGATCCGGGGCGGGTTGCCGCTTCGGCACTGTCCGCCGTCGAAGGGGAGCGACTGGCTTCGGGTTCGGCACTGTCTGCCGCCGAAACGGGACCAATCGTTTCCGATCGGGGCCCGGCCGCTTCTTCTCGCCACTGGCGTATCGCTTCCCGGCGGCCGCACCTGGTGATTTGCACATCTTCCGCGGATAAACCGGGTTATCGGCAAATCACCCGCAATTATGTTGCCGGCGCGCTGCAAGCTTTTTCCGGAAGCGAGATCGATTTGACCGTGTTGGCGCATTTGCCGTATGCGGAAGAAACGCCTTTGCCGGCCAACGTCCAATGGCTCACGGAATATCCGAACCACCATCTTGTTTTTCCGCGCGCCGATCTTATTTTGACGCATGGCGGGTGCGGCACGCTGCAAAAAGCCGTTCAATACGGCGTGCCGATGATCATTATTCCGCTGGGCGCGGACCACATTTTGGTCGCCCGGCAATGTGAAGCGCTCGGTCTCGCGCGGGTGCTGGAACCTGAACGCATCGATGCCGAAATGCTGCGCCGTATCGTTCGGCAAGGGCTGGAAGATATCGAGTGGAAGAAAAGGGTCGGGCGGTTCGCCGCGCAAGGAAATGTAAACCGGTCCCACCGCTTAAGTGCGGACGAGATCGAAAGGGTGTGGAGGGGTGAAAAGGATGATATCGGAAGAACAATTCATTCATATCATTAAGCAAGTTTGCGGAAAGGAACACGTTGAAATGGATAGCACGCTTGACGCGTTGGATATGGATTCGACCAACATGGTCGAACTGTTGATCGAAGTGGAACTGCTGTTGGACAGGGATATCCTTGACGCCAATGTAAACCTTTATGAATGGACGAAAGTCGCGGATATTTACGGCTATTTGGCCCAATTGCCAAACTGACGGTCTCTGGGGTTCGCTATGGCGCGGGAAGGCGGGAAAGCAGGAAAGCTCGCTTCAAAAAATCGGATGCGGCGCGTTGGCAACCCGAGATTTTGCGGCCAATACGGCCATGTGGCATTTCAATTATTCGATGTCCATAAAATTTAATTTAATTAAATTAATAATTATAGGATCGAATAGTCTATCGGGAAAATAACGATAGGCCGCCAATAACGTGATGCGTCAATCTTTAGGGTCGTCGGCTTCGTATAGGAAATAAACGACACTTTTAAACTCTGTAACGAACACAGATCACGCTATTCATGTTATTTTTCCACCTGAAATAGTGTAACGAATCCCAGAATCGCTATTTACTTAAAAATGGAATTTAAATGGAAAATAGAAGCAGATAGCGTCAACTGTGTTCGTTAAAATGGAAAACGCCTTTTTAAAGTGAAAATAGCGATTCTCCGGTTCGTTAGAGAATTCCGGTTCATTAGAGAATATGGATGGTGCGGAATGCCACTGAAATCGCCCGACCATGCGATCGGGATCTGTGACGAACACCTTAAAAATTACAAAGCTACGCGATCTGCAACGGGGACGGCTTTAAAATTGCATAACCGCGCACAATGTAATGCTGCGTGTAATGCTGTGCCTTTAAGCTGCCGCGATAGGATGCAGGGCGTGGGCGGACGAGCCGACTTCCCAACAGCCCGACCCGGTTCCGAGCCGCCGCGCGGTATTTTGGAGAAGGAGAGGAACAGGCATGCAAATCGGCGGAACGTCGTTGTATTATCCCGCCGGGAGATTGACTCCCGAAGAATGGCATTTGCAGGGCCATATTACAGCGCCGGAAATGGAGCGGCTTCGGCGGATCGGCATTCGCGCCGTTGCCGTGGACGATCAAACGCCCGCGCCCTTGATGATGGAGCGCACGCTGGAACGGCTGTTTCAGGAGCATGCATTGGAGCCGCGGCGCATCAAATATGTGATCCTTCCTTATTTGTACTATTCATTTCCCGCATCGCTCAATGTGTTTGCCGGATTGCGCGACAGATTCGCATTGACGAATGCGCTTTGTTTTTCGGTGCGCGACCTCCTTTGCTCGAACATCCTGATGGGATTGCATATCGCCTGGAAAATGCTCGAACGCCTCGGCGAGGCGGAGGATATGGCGGTCATTTTGACCGTGGAAAAGTCGCTGCTTGCCGATCAAAGGTATGGCGGCGGACATTTTCTGACGGGGGACGGAGGAGCGGCCACCTTCATCGGACGCGGGGTGCAAGGCGATCGCTTGCTCGCGTTTCGAAGCGCGACGGATGTGCGCACGATTCAGCAGGGCAAGATGAAAAACGGCCGGGAGGACATGCCCGATTATTTTTACTATGTCAATCTGGTCAAAGTGATCCGCCATACGTTGGCGGAAGCCGGGACGAAGATCGAGGATATCCGGTGGATCATCCCCAATAATGTGGCGGTTGAGACATGGACTCATTTGTCCGACTTGCTGAAAATCGACGTGCGGCGTTTCTATTCCCAAGGGCTGGTTGAGTCCGGGCACCTGAACAATTGCGATGTGCTGTTTAATTTGCATCATGTGCGAAAAGCGGGGAAATTGCGGCCCGGCGATTGCTATATGCTGCTTACGTTGGGGAGCGGAGGAGTGATTTGCTGTGCGGTTTGTCGAAAGGGCCCATCTGTGTCTGTCGTGGCCTCAAACGTATAACGTTTACGTCTCGCGGCGCGAGCTTGGTTCGGCGGAATCAAGGGTATACGACAAAATAGCGGAGTTGTACGAGTTGGGCGCGGTCGGAAAGAGCGATCCGCCGGCTCCGGCTCAAACGGCTCGCTTTTTTTCCCATGAGCCGTGCGAGTCGATCGCGACGCTGTTTTCCGGCGCGCAGGCCGGTCTGCCGCCCGCCCATCTGGTGTGCTGCTACGCTTCCTATCCGCTTACCGATAAAATCAACGCGCTGCTGTATATGCACAAAATGCTGCGCTTCCCGCGCTCCCGGCCCGTTTCGTTCAGCGACGCGGGCAGCCTCAGCCCGTTGGTTGCTCTGCGGTGGGCGGAGACGGTCCGGGAGGACGTATGGGTTATTTGCATGGAGCAGATAGGCGAATATGACGGGCCTGCAAAAGGAGAGGACAGATTCTTTCCGAAAGCGGACGCGTTCGCCTTGGGCCGTTTGTCCCCCGACGATGGGGACTGGCGGATTCTTGGATACGCAATGGAACCGTTTGACCTTGCGACCTTGCGCGGAATCGGGCATCCGGGCGTTCTGGCGAAAAGAGCGGGGGAGTTGATCGACGATCTGCTGGCCGAGGCCGGCATCGGCCGCGCGGCGGTAACGCTTGTGCCGCGCTTGCTGCATCCGGCCTATTTGCGGGAGCTGGGACACGGCTTCAAGATAATCCGCCGGAAAGCGCCCATGCTGAATCGGGGCACGGCGGATGCTTTTTACGGCCTGAGCGAGTTGCGGGAGTTGGATGGAATGGGCGGCTTGGAAGGGATGCATCGTTTGGATGGGACGGCCGACACGAAAGAGACGCATGATTGGGATGGGACGGCCGACACGAAAGAGACGCATGATTGGGATGGGGCGGCCGGCCCGAAAGAGACGCATGATTTGGACGAGGCGAGCGGCCCGAACGGATCGGATGCGGAGCAGAAGCGGCCGCGGGAGACGCATGTGCTGCTGGATTTTACCGATCCGTGTTTTGGCGCAGGCTGCATGCTGTTAAGGAGGCGGAATGAACAATGAAACCGTTTCGTGCGACGCTGCTCGAAGCGTTGAGTATCGACCCGCGCCATGCGAAGCTGGCCTGGTTGGGGAATTTCGAGGTGGAGCGGGACTGGCAGTCGGAGCATGTGATCGGCTTGCCCCGCTTTGCCCCTTCGTCTTTTATGCACCAGTACATGTCGGAACTGGCTTTGCTGCTGTCCGACCCCGAGGACATGGTGCTGCTGAAAGAGCAGCCGGATGAGGATTTTTTGCGGTATTTAAGCTCGCTGGGCTGGCAAAAACCGCTGCTGTTGACCCCTGAGCGAAAAAAAACGTTCGGCGCTTCGGTGGCCCCCGCAAACGGCGAGCCGTCTGGCGCTTCGCAGTCTCTCGCAAACGGGGGGCCATCCGGCGCTTCGCCGGCCCTTGCGCCCATGGCATCCTCCGCCGCGTCTTTGACCCGAGGCTTCCTGGCGACGGAGGCGGCCGACTTGCCGCCGGCGGCGGTACGGTGGCTGCGGACGGGCGGCGGCGTTCTCATGCCGCATGGAACGTCCGCATGGGAAGAGCGCCTCTCGGCACAGTGGCGCATTCCGCTGGCCGCCCCTCCCGCGGCGGTTGCCCGCGGCGTCAACAGCAAGCTGTACAGCCGCAGCCTATGCCGCAAACACCGTATCCGGCAGGCGGAAGGCCATACGGTTGAGACGCTGGATCAACTGGAGCAGGCATACCGGGATCTGTTCCCACTGTCAAAGCACGGTCCCCTGGTGCTAAAGGAAGGGATGGGCGTTTCGGGAAAAGGCCTGCTCATCATCGGGAATGAAGCGAGATTCCGGCAAATCGTCAGAATGCTTCGGCAGGCGGCGGAAAAGCGGGGAACGGAGCGGACGGAATTCGTGCTGGAACAGTGGATTGCCAAATCCAAAGATTTGAACGTCCAGTTTATCGTGAGCAAGGCCGGACGGGTGGAGCGGATGGAGGTGCTGACGGCGTTGGTCGATCACGGTTCGCACCTCGGGCACGTTCATCCGCACGGGCTTGTTCCCGCTTTGGAGGAGCAGTTGGAGTACACGGCCGCGATCGTCGGATCGGAGCTGCATGCGCAAGGCTATTTCGGCGCGGTGGGGATCGATGCGATCATCGGTGCGGACGGCACGCTTTATCCTTGCCTGGAAATCAACGCGCGTTTGAACATGTCGACTTATCATACGCGCGTGCTGCACGAATGGATCCCGGCGGACCGGCATGTGCTGATTCGGCCCTTTTCCTTTGCCAGGAAAGGGCCTGTCGGTTTCGAGCAAGTGCGCCGCGCGCTGCGCGAACGACTGTACTCCCGTTTCGGGCAGAGCGGAATTCTGATCTGTTCGTTCGCCTCCGTCAACATGGCGGATCATCGGCAGCTTGAGATCGACAGGGGAACCGTATTTACGATGTTGATCGGCCGCTCGCCGGAGGAATGCAAGCAGCTCCAGCATTTTTGCCGACAGCAATTGCAGCGGATTGGAGGTGGGGGCGATGACGGCGCCGGAACAGCGTCAAGGGTGGATGGATGAGGAAGTAAGGGAATGGGCCGATCGGTACGGAACGCCGTTGTACATATACGATCAGGATATGATTCACCGGCGGATCGGGATGCTGCGCGACAGCTTGCACCCGGCTGTCCGGCTCTTTTATTCGATCAAGGCCAACCCCAATCCCGGCATCGTGCGGACAATTTACGAACAGGGCGTGCATCTGGAGCTGTGCTCGCCGGGGGAACTGGATACCGCCTTGCGCGCAGGGGCCGAACCGCGGCGGATCATGTACCTCGGGCCCGGGAAGAGCAAGGCGGAGATCGAGCGCTTGCTCGCTTTGCCTGTCGGCTATTTCGTTGCCGAATCGGTGCAGGAGTTGGATATCGTGCAGACGATCGCGCGGGAGAAGGGGGTGGCGGCCGAAGTGGGGCTCCGGTTCAATCCGCGCGAAGCCAGGAATGGGGCCCGTCTGAAAATGGGCGGGACGGCAAGGCAGTTCGGCATCGACGAAGCGGATTTGCCCGAGGCGCTCGCGTTGGCGCGCCGCCTGAGCCACGTGCGCATCGTCGGGCTGCACAGCTATATGGGCACGCGCATTTTGCAGGCGGACACCATCGCGTCCAATACCGGCTACATTTTGGACGTGGCCGATCGCCTGATGAGCGGCGGTCAGGCCGCATTTCGCTACATCGGGCTCGGGGGCGGCTTCGGCGTCCCTTATTACGAAGGGGAACAGCCGCTCGATCTGCCGTCCCTGAGGGAACGGACGACCCCGCTCGTCGAGTCGTTCCTGCGCCGTTATCCGGGCGTGGAGCCGCTCGCGGAATCCGGGCGCTTTCTCGTCGCGGAATCCGGGCTGTTCCTGACTCGAATCCGCTATACCAAGCGGTCCCGGGGCGTCGATTTCGCCATCGCCGACGGGGGCGTTCACCAGCATGCCGCGGCCGGAGGCTCGGGCAGCCTGGTCAAACGCAACTTGCCCGTGCGCGCGTTTATCGGGGAATCCCGGCCGTTGCGGAGCTGCCATATCGCCGGTCCGCTGTGCACGCCGGAGGATGTGATCGCGCGCCAGGTCAGCTTGCCCGCTTTGCAGCCGGGCGATTTGGTCGGGGTGACCCATTCCGGCGCGTACGGCCTCACCTTCAGCCCCGTTTTGTTTCTCAGCCACCCCCTTCCGCGCGAGGTGTTGGTGCATACCGCAACAAAACACGGATCGGCGGCAACAGAGGTCGAGATTTCCCGACCGCCTTTTTGTAGGATGGGAGAGAGCGGACAACCGAAGGAGTGAATGCGATGCTTTACGATATTGCGATTATCGGCGCGGGGCCGGCCGGCGCGACGGCGGGCGTGTTTATGGCCAGAGCCGGGAAGAAAGTCATCCTCTTGGATAACGACAAAAGCGGAACGAAATCGGCATGGGTGGAAAATCATTACGCCGTGATGGGGATTACCGGCTACGATGTGTTTGAAACGGGAAAAAAACAGGCGGCCAAGTTCGGCGCGGATATCCGCGTAACGGAGGCAACGGATATCGAACGGACGGAGGAAGGCTTCCGAATCCGGACGAAGGAGGGGGAGTTCGCGGCCAAAACGGTGCTGATCGCCACGGGGCACGCCAAGCGGCTTGTGAAGAAGCTCGATTTGCGGATGAAGCCGGGCCCGGAGCAGGGAGCCGCCCAAGTTGTCGAGGTCGATCAGGAGGGGCGAACGAGCCGGCCGGGGGTTTGGGCCGCCGGATTATGCGCCGGCCAGAGCATGCATGTTTCGATCACGTCGGGGGACGGCGCCAGAGTGGCGGTCAACATGCTGAGCGAATGGCATCAAAAGCGGTATCAGGATCACGATATGATGTGTTAGGGGGCGGATGGCATGGCATGGGAGGAAATGCGGGCGGAGCAGAAGGAGCGGTTTCACAAGGACGGATATTTGGTCGTCAAAGGCTTGTATCAGCCGGAGGAAATCCGGCGGTTGAACGACGCGTATTGGGATGTCTGGAAAAGCCTGATGGCGGCGGGGAAGGTGGTGCAGGCTCCAAACCGTCCGTTCGACAGCTTGTTTCCGCGCCTGAGGGATTATCATTTCGACAACCAGGCGATTCTGGATTTTATTTTTCAGAAACGGGCGGTTGCTTTGCTGGAGTATTTGATCGACGAGGAAATATTGACGGTGCAGACGAGCTATTATTTCAAGGCGCCCGGCGCCAAGGGGCTTCCGCTGCACCAGGACAATTACAGCCTCGGGGCTTCGCCGGATACGAGCTACGCGATCTGGGTCAGCCTCGATCCTTCCGGACGGGACAACGGCGGGCTGCAGGTCGTACCGGGCACGCACGCGTTCGATATCGTCCAGCCGGATGTCGTGCCGGCCAGCGTCAATGTGTACGGAAAAAACATACCGGTGCCGGAAGGTTATGCGTGCGAGGAATTGACGACCGATGTCGGGGATGCCGTTTTTTTCAACGGCAACATCCTTCACGGCTCGACGGACAATCGCTCGGAAACGGAGTTCCGCCGGGCCATCGTTACGCATTATGCGCGAATGAGCGTGGAGAGGATCACCTTGAATTACAATCACCTGGTTTTGAAAAACGGGCAAAGAACGCGCAGAAAATTGAATGCCAAGCCCAGGGTGGTGGAGACGAAGTCCAACCTGTTTGAATTCCAGGAAGCCAAATACTACGACCAGATCATCAATCGGACATAGAAAAGGGGTGCGGGAATGGATACGAATCAATGGATGTCGGCTCTGTCGCGCCATCGGGGGATCTGTTTTCCCGGTTCGCCGGAGGGGGGGATCACCTATCCGGATCTGTTCGATTTGGTGAACCGGAATGTGGAGACGCTGCGGCAAATGGGCTACGGCCGCGCCGAACGCGGCGGACAGCCCGCGATCGCGCTCCACGTCTCGCTGGGCTGGAGGGCGGTTCCGCTCCTGCTCGCGGCCTTCTGCTGCCGGATCACCGCGGTGCCTGTCGATCCATTCCGCAACCCCGCATTGACGCGGAGCATACTGGAGCAAGTCCGTCCCGAGCTGGTGCTCGACGATCGGTTCGTTGACGAACGGGGCAGACTGCATCGCGCGCTTTCCGCTTTTCCCGCATATCAGGACGCCCTCCGGGACGTGGCCTTGATTTTGTACACCTCGGGGACGACCGGGTTTCCCAAAGGGGTGATGCTGACCTATGACAACCTGTGGAGCAATCTGGCCGATATTTTGCGGTATTTTCCGATCCGCGCCGAGGATCGCCTGCTGCTGGTCCGCCCGCTGACCCACGCGTCGGCCGTCACCGGCGAGATGTTGCCGGCGCTGTTTCGCGGATGCGCGATCGTGATGAAATCGAATGAGCTGACGCCGCTCGCCTCGGTGCGCGAAATCGAGGCGCAGGGCATTTCCGTCTGCTGCACCACGCCGACGGTGGCCGCAAGCTGGGCCCATTTCGCTTCCCGCTACGACGTGTCCGGCCTGAAGCGGCTTGTGCTGAGCGGGGAAGCGCTGCGGCCCAGGCAGAAGCAAAACATCTTCGCCGCCTTTCCCGGCGCCGCGATCGGCAACGCTTACGGCCTGACCGAAGCGTCGCCGCGCGTAAGCTGCAAGCTGCGCTTGACGGCCGACGAAGACGTCGCGTGCGTGGGCTTCCCGCTCCGGCAAGTGCGATGGCGCATACTGGACCGGCAGGGGGACCCGGCGGGGGAAGGCGTTTCCGGAACGCTTGCGGTTGCGGGCCCGAATGTGATGAAGGGATATTACGGGGAAGCGCGGGAAACCGCGGCCAAAATCCGGGACGGATGGCTGCTGACCTCCGATCTGGCCAGCTCGCGCGACGGCCAGCTATACGTCTACGGGCGGGCCGACGATCTGATCATCCGCGGCGGGGTGAACATTCATCCGGTGGAGGTCGAATCGGCGTTGCTGGAAATCGAGGGCATTCATGAAGCGCTCGTTTTCGGCAAGGAAGACCGGGATCGCGTGCGGATTCACGCATGGGTCGTGGCCGACCCGGAATTGAACCCGGCCGAGGTGTACCAGCGAATTTTGAAGCATCCTTCGGACACCAGATTGTGGACCGACGTGATCGAGATGAAATCGGCGCTGCCGAGAACCGCTTCCGGCAAACTGTTGCGGCCGAAATTTGAAAAGGCGGAAAGGAGATAGCCCATTGAGTCAGGAAAGCTGGAGCCGATTTTTTGGAGAGGATTACCTGTCTTTTTCCGAAGTGATTTTATCCCCGGAACGAACGGCATTTGAATTGGAAGCTTTGATGAACGTCTTGCAGTTGCGCGAAGGGATGAGCGTGCTGGATCTCGGATGCGGACAGGGGCGCATGAGCGTGCCGCTGGCGCGGCGGGGCGTGCGCGTGACCGGATACGACGGATCGCAATCGCTGCTGGAGGCGGCCAGGCAACGAGCCGCGGAGCAGGGAGCGGAGATCGAGTTCGTGTTGGGGGATATGAGGGAGCTCGAATTTACGGCGCGGTTCGATGCGGTGATCAACATCGGAACGGCATTCGGCTATATTGCCGAGGCGTCCGAGGATCAGGACATTTTGCGTCGAATCGAACGATCGCTGAAGCCGGGCGGATTCTTTTTGCAGGAAACGGAAAACCGCGACTTCAAGCTTCAACACCTGCACAACACATGGAATGTCATGCGGGACCGGATCGTCTTCTCTCAGCGGCAATTTGATATCGCCACAAGCCGATGGAGGGAGGAGCTATGCTGGTTTGAGCAGGGGGACAAAAAATGCGCCATACTGGATGTTCGGTTGTACACGGCGGCCGAGTTGGTTCGCATGACGGAGGCGGCGGGGCTGAGCGTTCAGAAGCTGTTTGGCGGGTTCGACCTGCTGCCGCTTACCCTGCGCAGTCCAAGAATGATCCTATTGTCGCGGAAGATGTGAAATTCGGAAAAAGGAGTCGGTTCGATGGAAAGCAAACATCAGATTATCTCGCGGGAGCGGCAAAAGTGGGATAAAGGCATTTATGAAAATACGGAAATGTGCTACTTGTGGAGCGATGATGAAACAGGCAGGCGTTGCTTTTTGCTGAAAATGCATCCCGGTTCGTCCATCCCGATGCACGACCATCCCTACCGGGAAATTGCCATCGTCACCGAGGGCGAGGTTCGGTTGAACGAAGACCGGCTGAAGGCGGGCGATTTCCTGACCGCAGGGTTGGGAGCTTCGCACGATGTGTATACGGACCAGGGATGCGTGCTGTTTATTTATGTCGATTTTGACGTGCTGAAGTACAAATTGGTGGAAATATCGGATGAACATGATGCGGAGGCGTTACTGTGATCAAGACGCAAGGGTCCCATTGTTTATTTAATGAAGCCTATCATACGGCCTACGACAAAGTGTCGAACGAAACGGCGGACGCGATTGCCGCGTGCTTGCAAGACGGGGGCCTAGACCTCCGGCAACGCTTTACGCTCGATCAGGCGTGCGAACAACTGCGGTGCGCGCCCTCCTATCGGCAGCGCGTCGAGTGGGCGCTCTGTTTTTTGACGCAGCAGCGCTTCCTTCGATATCGGGAAGGAAGGTGGACATCGGCGCCGATCGCGCCTCCGACGGACGAGTTCGCGCTGAATGTGAATATCGAGCCTTCTCTGGATTTGATTCGCTATGTCGCTTCCCGTTGGCTGGATATCATCCGCGGGCGCGCGAATCCGCTGCACGTCCTGTTCGGCGAGACCGGCTTCCCGCTGTGGGAGCGATATTTCCGCAACAGCCACGACCTCTACGCCGCCCATAACCAGTGGGCGGCCGAATTTATCGTCGATGAAATGAAGGAGGGGCAGAAAGGATTGTCGCTGCTTGAGCTGGGGGTCGGCTTTGGCTCGGCCACCGGCGCGCTGCTGTCCGAATGCCGGTTGAGCGCGCGCGAAATCGGGTTGTACGTGCTGACGGATGTCAGCCCTTCGCTGGCCAACAAGTTGAGGAAATCGTTTGCTTCCTCTTATGCGCACACGACGTTTCGTTCGCAAAAGCTGGATATGAATCGGTTCGACGAACGCTGGCGGGGGGCGTTTGATTATATTTTTGCCGTCAATGTGATTCATTGCGCCGATCATGTGGTGGAAACGCTGAAAACCTTGCGCGGCTATCTTAAACCGGGCGGCATGGTGGTGTTTTCGGAGTGCATGAGAAAAGACGATCAAACCTTGCTGCACCAGGAGTTTATTTTTTCCTTGCTCCCCGCGTTTGCCCCCATTCCCAGAAAGCCGGACGCGCCGCCTTGCTACGGTTTCCGGAGCCCGTCGGATTGGCGCGGGTTTATGGATGAAGCGGGCTATGAAACGTACAAGGTGATGGTCAACGATGCCGAAAGAACCAGGGGGGGCCTGATTGCGGGAAAGGTGGGAGCCTAAATCGAACGCTGCCGAATAACAGGAATACGAAAAAGGGCCTAAAGCCGTCTCGGGAAAGTGGAGACGGCTTTTGTTGATATAAATGGTATTAATAGAATATTAAAGCAATAAAACCAGATTGGATGTAAATGAAAGCCGAGTTTAATCGGGGGGGAAAAACTAAGATGAATGTACAGGATGCATGTGGGCCCGACTGAATAGAAGGGAGGGATTCAATGATTGTTTTGTGGATGGTGGAACAGGGGCAACAAAACGCGAGGCAGGCCGAAGAAGAATCGGCGTACATCCGGCGCGCCTCCTCCCCGGAGGAGGTGGAGAAATGCGTGCTTCATCAGCGGTTCGAGGCGCTGGTTGTCATTACGTCCAAGCCCCGGCTGTCCGATGCGCAATGGCTCTCTTCCCTGATTACGGTCATACCGATCTACCTGTTTACCGAAGTGGACAAGCACACGCAGTTCATCGTCACGTTCATCCTGTATTATTTGTCCTCCATCCGGGATGAAAGGGCGGAGCTTGATTTCGGCCGCCGGCCGGCTTCGCCCGGGGATGAAGTGGATTGGCAAAAATCGCTGCAGTTTATCCGGGACAACCTGTACAACAACGACCTGTCCCTGGAAGACGTGGCGATGCAGAGCTACATGTCCAAGTGGCATTTTTCGAAAATTTTCAAACGGAAGTTCGGGATTACGTTTCGCGAATTTTTGATTCAGGAGCGGATCGAATTGGCCAAAAAATTGCTGTTGGCCAACATCTCCGTCACGAATGTGTGCTACGAGGTCGGCTACGGAGATTTGACCCACTTCGGCCGCATTTTTCAGAAAAAGGTAGGCTTGACCCCTTCCCGGTTCAAAAAACAATACGGGATCGCGCATGAGCACGAAAGGAGAAACGGATGAAAAAAATGATCTTTGCCATCCTCTTGTTATTGCTGGTTGTTCTCGGAATCGCCGGCTTCCGCTATTGGACGAAGCCGTATTCCTTGCCGGAAATAACGGATGAAGTGAAATGGCCCGATTTTCGGCTTGATTTCACGGACGAAAGGTCGTCCTATTTGCGGCTGCTTGCCCATTCCGATGTGCGCGCTGCGCCTCCTTCGCTGCCTTTGAAAAATGATCGGGATGCGGACGAAGCCTACATTTACGCTTTGCAGTCGAACGATCTGTCCTTTCTTCAGGCGGCCGTCGCGTTCAACCCAAGCCATCTCGGGTACGGCACGGCGTTGCGGCTGGAAATGGTCAAAGCGGGGCGCGATCAGGAGCTGATGTCTTTTCTGGAAAGCATGGACCAGACCGTCCCGGAAATTGAATTGCAGCTTGCCCTCGCCTATGTCGATCTGCTGCAAAATCCCGCGCTCGGCACCGCTTCGATGGGGAAAATATCCTTTCATTCCATCGAGCAGGTCAGCCGCATACTGGAGCGATACCCGTACGACTTCATGGCGCACTACGCCAGAGGCATCAACAACCTGTACTGGCCCGTCGGATTGAAGAGAACGGACCGGGCGATTCAGGATCTGGCTTTCTGCGTCGCCGTCGCCAGGAAATTCAAGGATCACGGGGAGACGGTATTGTGGCCGCTGGCTTACACCGCTCTGGGGGATGCGCTGGTGAAAAACGGGCAGGTCGATGAAGGGTATCGGGTTTGGAAGGACGGGCAAAAAGCGTATCCCGATTTTGCGGAATTGCGGGATCGGGTGCAAGCCGGCGCGGGCGGAGCGGTGGACATGGTCGCGTCGGCGCGGGGAATGGGGCAATTTCAACGGCCGGTCCCCGGCGTAACGGATATCAGCATCATCTGGAAATCGATGGGCGAAGGGGATTGATCGTCATGGACATCGTTATTACGGGCCTGGGCGTCCATACGTCAATCGGCAATCGGGTGGACGCCTTCTGGGACGGACTGCTGGAAGGCCGTTCGGGGAATCGGCCGATTCGCTCTTTCGATGTCGGGGGATATCGAAACCAAAACGGATGCGAGATTGCGGACATTCCCGATTCGACCGCTTTTGGGGAACCGTTGTCTTCCATGGGCCGGACGACCCGCATACTGGTGCCGGCATTGGAGGAAGCGT
Organism: uncultured Caryophanales bacterium; assembly: GCA_964470405.1. GTDB lineage: Bacteria > Bacillota > Bacilli > Paenibacillales > CAYYCV01 > CAYYCV01. The sequence continues at coordinate 1,914 of CAYYCV010000083.1, read as the reverse complement.
TGGCGGACGCCGGGTTGACGGCGGAGGAGTGCGGGTCGTTCAGGACGGGCCTTTGCGTCGGCACGACGATGGGGGAGATCGGGCCGCTGGAGGCGGCGCTGCGAACGGGGGTTCCCGGCGCCACCGGAGGGCCGCAGGCGATCGTCGACAACGTGTCCCGGCTGATTCCTTTGTCCGGGCCGAAGTGGACGTTCACCAACGCCTGCGCCGCCGGGAATTTCGCGATCGCGAAATGCATGGACGAACTGCGTTTGCGGCGGGCGGAGGTGATGATCGCCGCCGGCGTGGACGCGATGTCATGGGTGGCCTTTGTCGGTTTCGGCAGCCTGCGGGCGATGTCGACGGACGTGTGCCGCCCGTTCGACCGGGATCGCAAGGGCCTGATTTTGGGGGAAGGCGCCGGCGTCCTCGTGTTGGAGACGAAAGAGCATCACCTCCGGCGGAAGTCGCGCGCGCGGGCCCGCTTGCTGGGATATGGCTTCAATTGCGATGCCCACCATATCACGCAGCCCGATCCGGACGCGGCGGGGGCCATCCGCGCGATGCGGACGGCGCTGCGGATGGCGGAGATGACGCCGGAGCAGATCGGCTATGTCAGCGCGCATGGCACGGGAACGCTGGCCAATGATCGGATGGAATCCAGAGCGATTCAGGCCGTGTTTGGCAACGCCGAGCAACCGGTGGGCGTCAGCTCGATTAAAGGGCATATCGGCCACACTTTGGGAGCGGCCAGCTCCATTGAGGCGGTGATGTGCGTCAAAGCGCTGGAAACGGGCATCTTCCCGCCCACGCTCGGTCTGCGGGAAATCGATCCGCTGTGCCGCATGGACCGCCTCCGCCTGCTCCGGACGCCCTGGACGAAGCCGGCCGACGTCGTTTTATCGAATTCGTACGCTTTCGGGGGTGTGAACTCCTCTATTGTGCTTGGCATTGGACAAGAAAGGGGTGAACGCTGATGTGCGGCTTATGGATTAAAGGGGTTGGGGCGGTGACGCCGCACGGCTTCGGCGTGCAGCCGCTTTCTTCCGCGCAGGGGACGCCGTCCGCCACGGGGGCTTTGGTTCCCATCGATCCGCACGACCGCCGGTTCAAGCCGCTCAGAAAGTGGTCCGCCTCGGCGCAATACGCTTATATGGCGGTGGAGGAGGCATTGGCCGGCCGGAAGTTCGCTTCGCCGCATCGCGCAGGGTGCGTGGTCGGCACAAACTACTCCAATCTGGAGGCGATTGTGGCGCTTGACGCCGACGCGCGGCAGTTCGGGGCCGGCAACACCAACCCGGGCATCTTCCCGGAGACGGTATTGAACTCGATCGGCGGCCATTTGGCCGAAGCTTTTCAGTTGAGCGGAGTGAACGTCACGATCTCGGACGGGGACCGCACGGGATGGAACGTTTTGCGCTACGCGGTCGATTTGCTGCGGCAGCAGCAGGCGGACGAGGCGATCGTATGCGTGATCGACCGCTTCCCGCCCGCGCGCTTTCGCGGGGTGTTGCCCTGCGGTTTCCCGCAGGAATCCGTCAGCGTGCTGTGGCTGAGCGGCGAAAGCGAAAGCGGCGCGGGTGCGGGCGTTCGCATGCGCCTGGAGCATGGCGCGCCGGCGGAGAAGGGCGGGGTCGGGCCGGACCGGGCCGACCTATGGAATCTGCCGCTGGCGATCGCCCAGGCGGCGGCCCGGCTGCGCGGGAAAGCGCAAGCCGCCGAGACGCTTTCGTTTCGGCTGGCGGACCGCGGGCGGCTGACGGTTCGCCTCGGCGAAGGAGGGCGCGGCGCATGAAGGAAGCACGGGTGACCGGGACGGGCATGTTAAGCTCCGCCGGCCTGGGCGCGGAGGAAGTTTGGACAGCGGTGGTATCGGGGGAATCGGCGGTTTCGGAACGGCGTTTTGCCGCGGAAAAGGGCGAACTGCTGCAATTT
>CAYYCV010000082.1:0-19396 GCA_964470405.1 uncultured Caryophanales bacterium | reverse complement strand
CAGTTTACATGAGTTTTTGCTCTTTTTCTATCCACCGAGTTATTAGACGCTTACGTTTTTTCTCCGTAATAAAACTGCATGATCCTCTTCCTTTCCCATACGTAAAATCAATCGGGCGGTTGAATATTCCTACACATCAGTCTATGGCACGATGGGCGGAGTGTGCATCGTTTGTTTCCATGGAAAGCTGCGGCTTTTTCCGGGTCCGGATCGCCGTTTGCGTGCCATGGCATTTTTTGTGGTATTTTTCTGTGCGAAATATAACAAATTTTAACATGGAACGTGCTACAATGAGGTTGGAAAACAGGATCGGAAGGGGAGAAACCTATTGAAGCTGCAATACAACCAGCCCGCAGGCAGATGGACGGAGGCTTTGCCTGTCGGGAACGGGCGGCTCGGCGCGATGATATTCGGGGGCGTGGAGACGGAGCGCCTTCAATTGAATGAAGATACGCTGTGGTCCGGCAAGCCGGACAACCGGGAGAATGCCGCGGCAAAAGAAACGCTTCCCCGCGTCCGTCGCCTGCTGGCCGACGGCAAGTATGTCGAAGCGGATCGGCTCTGCAAGCAGATGCTGGGGCCTTATACGCAGTCCTATTTGCCGCTTGGCGATCTGCTCCTGAAATTCGACCACGGCGGAGTTGCGCCCGCCTATCGGCGGTCGCTTGGTCTGGACGAGGGGGTGGCGCGGGTGGCGTATCGGATCGGCGGGGTCAACTATACGCGCGAACTGTTCGTGTCCTATCCCGATCAAGTTATCGCGCTGCGCCTGGAGGCCGATCGGGCGGGGATGCTGAACCTGCATGCCCGGCTGGAAAGCCCGCTCCGCTGCCGAACGGAGGGCGAGGGGCGGCAATTCGTCCTGCGGGGGACCGCGCCGTCGCGGGTGGAGCCGAGCTATTGCGATGCCGATCAACCGATCGTCTATGACGACGCCGACCAACCGATCGTCTATGACGATGCCGAAGCAATCGTCTGTGACGACGCCGACCAACCGATCGTCTATGACGACGCCGACCAACCGATCGTCTATGACGATGCCGATCAACCAATCGTCTATGACGATGTGGAGCGCACGGCGTCGATCCGGTTTGCGGCCCGCTTGGGCGCGGTAGTCGAAGACGGGCATCAATGGACGGACCATGACGGCCTGCATATCGCGAACGCTTCCCGCGTTACTTTGCTGATCGCCGCGGCAACCAGCTTTGACGGGGGCGGCCGATGCGACGGAAAGCAAGGGAGGAACGATGGAAAGGAAGGGAGGAACGCCGGAAAGGAAGGGAGGAACGCCGGAAAGGAAAGGAGGAACGATGGAAAGAAAGGGGGGAACGACGGAAAGGAAGAAAGGAATCCTTCCCTGGCGGCGGCCGGCGATCTGGACCAAGCGATGGCCCGGTCATACGACGCGCTGCGCAGCAGGCATGTCGCCGACCATCGATCGCTGTTCGACCGCGTCGGGCTTGATCTCGGCCCCTCCCTGGCGCCCGAGGGGATGCCGACGGATCGGCGGATCGGCGAATACGGCGCACAGGATCCGGGATTGGTCGAATTGCTGTTTCACTATGGCCGCTATTTGATGATCGCCAGCTCGCGGCCGGGTACCCGGCCCGCCAACTTGCAGGGCATATGGAACAGCGAGACGCGCCCGCCGTGGAGCAGCAATTGGACGCTCAATATCAATGCGGAGATGAACTACTGGCCGGCGGAAACCTGCAACATGGCCGAATGCCATCAGCCTTTGCTGGAATTAGTCGAGCGGCTGGCGTGCAACGGAAGCAAAACGGCGGCGGCGTATTACGGGGCCCGAGGCTGGGTCGCCCACCACAACACGGACCTGTGGGGGCAGACGGAGCCTGCGGGCGGCTACGGGCACGGCGATCCGGTATGGGCGCTTTGGCCGATGGGCGGAGTTTGGCTGTGCCGGCATCTTTGGGAGCATTACGCCTTTGGACGGGATGAGGCGTATTTGCGCGACAAAGCTTATCCGATCATGAAGGAAGCCGCGCTGTTTTGCCTGGATTGGCTGATCGATGACGGAACGGGCCGCTGGATCACCTCTCCCTCCACTTCGCCGGAGCACAAATTTCGCACACCGGAGGGGTTGGCCGGCGTGAGCGAGGCTTCCACGATGGACATGTGTTTAATTTGGGACTTGTTCACCAACTGTCTGGAAGCGGCGGACGTCTTGCAAATCGATGCGGCGTTTTGCGAGGAGCTTGCCCGCAAGAGGGAGCGCTTGTTTCCGCTGCAGGTCGGGCGATACGGCCAGCTTCAGGAGTGGTCGCGGGATTTCGAGGATGAGGACCCGCATCATCGCCATGTTTCGCACCTTTTCGGCGTTTATCCGGGCAGGCAGTTGACCGCGCAAACCGCGCCCGAACTGATGAAAGCGGCCGAGCGGTCGCTTGACCGCCGGGGGGACGAGGGAACCGGCTGGAGCCTCGGATGGAAAGCCAACTTATGGGCGCGTTTCGGCGACGGAAACCGGACGCTTGCGCTGATCGGCCAACTGCTGCGGCTCGTCCGCGACGATGCGGATCGGCCGGACGGCCACAGGGGCGGGGTATATGCCAACCTGTTCGATGCGCACCCGCCGTTTCAAATTGACGGCAATTTCGCCGCAACGTCGGCGATCGCCGAACTATTGCTGCAATCCCATCAAGGCTGCATCCACCTTCTTCCCGCTTTGCCCGACCGCTGGCCGTCGGGCTCGGTCCGAGGCCTGCGGGCGCGGGGAGGCTTCGAAGTGAGCGTACATTGGCATGACGGCAAGGCGGTATCGGCCGCGATCCTGTCGAATGCGGGGGAGGTTTGCCGCATTCGGTCCGCTGTTCCGCTGAAAGTGGAAGAAGGGGGATGCGAGCGGTCTGTTTGCCCCGACGCACACGGGATGGCCTCGTTTCAAACGACAGCCGGAAAGCGCTACAGGATTTCATTTTAGAATCGTTGTGAAAAATGTGAAAAAGCGGCGCAAGGGTTGGACATGGAGTTGTGCTCAGCATGGATGGCTTGAGTCGGGCTTGTGCCGAGCATGGGCGGCTTGGGTCGGTCCTGTGCCGAGCATGGGTGGTTGGGTCGGGCTTGCTGAGCAGGGGTGGCTAGATCGGGCTTGTGCTGAGCAGGAGTGGCTTGGATCGCCTTTGTCCGCGGATTTCTTCCGAATCGAGTGTTCGGTCGGGAAATGGATAGGCAACCGCGATCGAAGAACTAAATCAAGGCGCGGTGCCGCCTGTTTTTCGCCGTACCTTGGAGCCTACGTCGCTTTTTATCGGATTGCCAAAGGCGGGGGAACGGGAAGACGGTTGGGATTCCCGAATACCTGCAAAAGTGCATCTATTTGTAGGCCGCAACCGGCATTTTTAGAAAATAGCTGCGTTTATACAGGTATTTCAACGCGTCCCGCTTCATTCTGGAGTAGGAGTACGAAATACCTGTATTTTTGCAGGTATTCGATCTCCAGAGCATCTGATCCGTCCGAAAAGATGCACTTTTGCAGGTATTTCAGCCCGAGGGGGCCAACCTGCTCCCAAATCGTACAGAAATACCCGCTTGCTTAATAATATGGGAATTTATTACAATCACGTCTTGCCCAGCAAGGCCAAGCAAGGGCAAGCAAGGTCCGGGCAAGGGCCAAGCAAGGGCCGTGCATAGGCTGGGTATGGATTAAAGAAACGATAGCGGTCGCCTTTGTCCGTAAGGGATTGTTTTGATGTTGATTTCATGCTGTTTTCATGCTGTTTTCATGCTGATTTTGCACTGATTCCACACTGATTCCACACTGATTCCACACTGATTCCACACTGATTCCACACCGATTCCACGCTGAATTCACACTGATTTTGCACTAATTTCATGCTGACAGGTGTCCCTGCTTCACTTCTTTTGCTGGAAAAGCGTTGTCGTGCCGCTCCGGGCGCAGAATGCGAGCTAATGATTATAGCCTTTACGGGGTGGAAACGCTTAAATAGAAATTGCATCGAAGCTGAGTCGGCTAGGCCGGTTGCGGCCAGTTTGAAGCCGAGTGCGGCTTGTGATGACAATCCAGCAATTTTGCAAAGAAGGGGGATATATTTGTCAATGAGAAAATCAAAACGGTTGTTGGCCATGTTGATGTCATTGGTTTTGTTGCTGCCGATGATGTCGGTTCCGGCATTTGCGGACGAAGCGCCGGAAGGAGTCATTAATATTTCCAGCGACTGGCAAGGCAGCGTGTTTGGCAGCGTCGGCGGGCAAAACAAGATTGCGACCGACAATTTCGGGATTACGGAAAATGGCGACGGGACGGTTACGTTGCGAAGCGCCAATAAACGGGGGAAAATCTCCGATGGAGTGGACGGGATCGCCTATTATTTTAAAGAAGTGCCCGCGGATGCCGATTTTGAGCTGACAGCAACCGCCACAGTCAACGCTTGGACGACGGGGGATAACCAAGTCTCGTTCGGCCTGATGCTGCGGGATCAAGTGGCTTACAATGTGAGTGACGATCCTTCCGGAAAAACGGATTATGTCGCGGCAGGCGCTTTAAATCAAGGGATGGAAGGGTTCGCCAGAATGACTGGGGAAGACGCACTGAAACATTATGCGCCCGACACTGCGGTGGACGCTCCGGCCGCGGATAACGTATATACTATCCGCATTAAAAAATCGGGAACCAGCTACGCGTTGAAAATCAACGATGGGGAGCAGGTCATTTCCGACTATTCAGGCGCTGTGCATTATGCGGGGCTGTTTACGGCAAGGAATACAACGGTTACTTATAGCGATATTCATTTGAAAATCGACGGGGTGGTTGAACTCGGCGATTGGCAATTCAGCGCGTTTGGCTCGAATACGGGCAGCGGAAGAACCCCGGCTCCGACCATTAACGAAGATGGCTCGGTCACCTTGTATACCGAGGGCGGGAAAATCAAAGGTGGATCCCAGGGGATGTCTTTCTATTACAAGGAAGTGCCGGCGGGCGTCAACTTTGAGATCGAAACAAAGGCGACCGTTGTCCATTTTGATGAGGGGGGTGTCAGCACCCCCAAGCAAAAGTCTTTTGGATTAATGCTTAGAGATCAGGTCGGGACCGATGGCGACAATTCAGAACAATTTTCCAATCTGGTGGCGGTAGGCGCTTTGGATACGGTTATCGAGGCGGTATATCAGCAGGGCGCGGAATGGGGAGTGCGCGATTCCGCATTTGACGGCGTTAATCCGCCTGCGGCAGGCGAAGTGTACGATTTAAAAATTCAAAAATCGAAAGATACGTACACGTTAACGGCAAATGGCCACAGCGAAGTCATCACCGCGGAAAATATGTTTAGCGATCCGCTCTATGCCGGATTTTATGTGGCACGGGACGCGGAAGTGACATTCAGCGATTTCAAAATTACCGTGGAAGCCAAAGCGGTGTCCCAATTAATCGTGGACGATACCGCCATGAACAAAAATTATTTGATTGGTCAAAGCCTGGATTTGACCGGGTTGATCGTCAAGGCAAAATATTCGGATGACAGCGAAGCGGTGCTTTCGCCGGAGGACTATGTGGCGTCGGGTTTCGACAGCAGCGCGGCGGGGCCCGTAACCGTTACGATCCATTACGGCGGGCAGTCCGAAGAGGTGCACGTTCAGATTCTCGCTTTGGATGTGACCCAATTGAGCGTCAAGTATCTCCCCGCGAAAACGACCTATTATGTGGGGGATGCGTTCGACCCGAAAGGCTTCGTGGTAGAAGCGGAGTACAATGACGGGTACCTGGTTCGGGAATTGACGGACGACCTGTACACGTTCACCATTCCGGATACCGTGTTGGACGGGACGAATTCCGTTTTCAATGCGCCGGGAACGAAAACCGTCACGGTCACGTCGACGGAAACGCCCGCGACTACGACCACTTTTGATGTGGTGGTAAACGATGCGACGATTTCCGAATTGAGAATCAGCCAACCGCCCGCCAAATCGGTGTACTATATCGGCGATTCGCTTGATTTGGACGGTCTGGTTGTCTATGCAAAATACAGCGACGGCGCGGAAATCAGGCTGATGAAGGACGAATACGCCGTATCTTCGTTGGATTCAAGCACGGCGGGGTCAAAGGAGATTACGGTTTCATACAAGGGTGCGACCGCCAAATTTACGGTGACCGTTCAGGTGAAGCAGCTTACCGGCATCGAGGTATCCCAATATCCGAAAACCCTTTACACCGTCGGTGAGCATTTCGATCCGGCCGGGATGGAAATATCCAAAGTGTTCGATAACGGGGACAGGGAGATATTGCCCGGGGGTCAATATACGGTGGATGCATCCGGCTTTGACGATACTCAAGCCGGGGTCTACGGCATTCATATTGTTCCGTCCGACGGGAGCATTGAGGCGATCGTGCTGAATGTGACGGTCAGGGAGACAACGGAATATGAGTGGAAAACGATTCGCTTCGGACAATCGACATCGAGCGCCAATAACAAAGTAACGGTCAACGAAGACGGGACCGTCAAGCTGGAAGCGCTCGGCGGTTCCGCCGGCAAGGTCACCGGAGACCATGACGGCATATCGTTCTACTATACCGAAATCGATGCCGCCCAGGACAACTTCGTTCTGTCCGCCGACGTGAAGGTGGTCGAGTTCGGCAAAGCGACGTATGACGGGCAGGAGTCGTTCGGCATCATGGCGCGGGACGCGATCGGAACGCCCGACGATTCCAGCATCTTCGCTTCGAATATCGCTGCGGTGGGCGGTTACAGCGGCGGAACGAAAAACCCGATCGGCACCCAGTTGTTTGTTCGAACGGGTGTGGAAACACCGGACGGAGCGGGCAGCCAGGGCATTCAGGCAGTGATGCTGCAAAATGAAAGGCCGTCCTCGAGCAACACGTATCCGACCAAGCCTTACAGGCTCACTTTGGCAAAAACGAACAGCGGCTATACGGGGCAGCTCAACGATGGAACGACGCAAATTTTGTACACGCCGGATATTTTGAATGTTCAGGATAACAAAATTTATGTCGGGTTTTATGCGGCCCGATTGGCGACGATTGAAGTAAGCAACATTGAATTCACGGTGACGGCGGCGGAAACGGACCCGCCGAAGGTGGAGCCGCCGGCTCAGCCGGTCGCACCGCAGTTTGAGATCGTGTCGCTGGATAAAACGCCGGAGACCGCGTATCAACTGATGGTTAAATCGAATGTCAACGGCACGGTTACGGTGAAGCAGGGGCCGGCGACGATCGCGCAGGATCAGGAGGTCCAGGCCGGCGGCATTTCGGCCATTCCGGCCACGCTTGCCGCCAATGGAGGCACGAACTTCAGCATCACTTTCCTGCCCGACGACACGCAATATTTGACGGCGTACGATAAAATCGTGCAAAACTTTACGGTCACTGTTCAATCGTACACCGGGGACATCTATGTGTCGCCGACAGGTACGAGCGGCGGTTTGGGCACGGAAAGCGATCCGTTGGATCTGGATACGGCGATCGCCTTTGTCAAGGCCGGCCAGCTTATTGTCATGCTGGACGGCAGGTATGTGCGCCATGCGAGCCTGAATATCGCCAAGTACAACGACGGGACAGAGGACGCGATGAAGTGGCTCGTCGCGGCCGATGGCGCAAGGCCGATCGTCGATTTTGACAAAAAAAGCGAGGGTGTGCTGCTTAGCGGCAACTACTGGCACGTGAAAGGCATCGATTTTACACGCTCCGCCGGAAACACGAAGGGATTCAATATCGGCGGCAGCCACAACATTGTGGAGAGCAGCAGGTTTTACGAGAACGGAGATACGGGATTGCAGATCAGCCGCACGGATATCACGGAGAATGACAAATCCAAATGGCCGTCCTACAACCTGATTCTCAACAGCGAATCTTTCGATAATCGCGATCCTTCCGACAACAATGCCGACGGTTTCGCCGCAAAGCTGACCTCCGGCGTGGGCAACGTGTTCAAGGGCTGCATTTCCCACAACAACATCGACGACGGTTGGGATTTGTACACCAAGGCCGGGACCGGCGCGATCGGCGCGGTAACGATTGAGGACAGCATCGCTTACAACAACGGTTCCCTCACCACCGGTGAAGTGGGCCAAGGCGATAAAAACGGGTTTAAACTGGGCGGCGAAGGCATTGACGTGGCGCATACGATCCGCAACAGCATCGCCTTTGGCAACGGCGCGATCGGGTTCACCAGCAACAGCAACCCCGGGGTGATCGCCATCGACAATATCGGGTTCAACAATGCCCGCGGGAATTTAAGCTTTACGACTTATTCGGGTATTGTTCCCCATTTCACCATTGACGGCTTCGTGTCTTACCAGAAAGATTTCACGGCGAAGGACAACTATCCGGCGGAATTGAGTGCGAACAACAACTACATGTTCAACGGGACGGTCTCCGCCAACCGGGCCGGGCTTCGACTCTCGGACGCCAATTTTGTCAGCCTGGAGCCGGCGCTTCCTTACGAGAGAGACGGAGAGGGCGGCATTATCCGGGGCGATTTCCTGAAGTTTACCGCACCGGTGCCCAATGCGGGAAGCTACAGCCCGGGGTCTGGATCGAATTTGGACAGCCAGGACGAGGTTTTGACCATCCCGCCGATCCTCTCGGAGGGATTGGCCAAGAGCGTGCTGGATGCAAACCAATTGGATCAAGCGTTGTCCCGCGCGACGGCGGATTCCAACGGCGTGAAGCGGGTGCAAGTCGAAATTCCGGAAGTGGATGGAGCCGAAGCGTACGGCCTGTCCATCCCCGCCTCTTTCGTCGCGACGGCGGGCGGCCATGATCAGATCGCCGTTTCGACGAAGGCGGCCCAAGTGGTGCTGCCGGCCGGCTTGCTGGAAAATGCCGGGCTGGGCGACGTCGAGGAAGTCACTTTGCGCATAGCGGCCGCGGACATTTCCAACCTACCCGATGATACCCGTCAGCAGATCGGCAACCGCCCTGTGGTGGAACTGAGCTTTACGGCGGGCGGTCAACCGGTGGAATATAACAATCCGGCCGCACCGGTTGTCATTTCGATTCCATACGAACCGACCGCGGAAGAAATGAACGATCCCGAGCATATTACCGTATGGTATGTGGACGGTTCGGGCGCGCCGGTTGCGGTTCCGAGCGGCCGATACGATGCGCAGACCGGCAAGGTGACCTTCACCGCCGTCCATTTCAGCCAATATGCCGTCGTGTTTGTGTGGAAGTCCTTTGAAGATTTGGGACAGGTGCCGTGGGCGAGAAACGAAATCGAAGTGATGGCCTCCAAAGGCGTCATTCATGGCACTTCGGCCACAACCTATTCGCCGGACATCGACATTACGAGAGCCGATTTCACCCTGCTTCTGATCAAATCGCTCGGCCTTTATGCGGCTGCGGATTCGAGTTTTGCCGACGTTGCGCCGACCGATTATTACTACGAAGCGGTAGCGATTGCCGAGCGGTTGGGCATCGTCAGCGGCAAGGAAGACGGGCTGTTCTATCCGAAGGAAAACATTTCCCGCCAGGATATGTTCGTGATGACAGCCAGAGCGCTTCGCGCCGCGGGAGTATGGGAAGCCGGGATCGCGGACCTTTCCCCGGCGTTGGACGCCTTTGCGGACGGCTCAAGCGTATCCGCTTATGCGGCCGATGACCTCGCCGCCATGGTTCAGGCGGGATTGGTGATGGGAGACGCCGGGAATCGGCTGAACCCGCTTGCGAATTCAACGCGTGCGGAAGCGGCCGCGATGATTTACAGAATTTATTCGCTTCAATAAAATACGAACAGCGCGAAAAACACGAACAGCGCAAAGTGCGCAAAGTGCGAACAGCGCGCAAAAACCTCCAACCTCGCTTTAGGCGGGGCTGGAGGTTTTTTTATGGGAAAATGGGTGGAAGTCTACGGTACAAACGCCGCATGACCCATATACTATAATGAAAATGGGGTAATCGATTTCGAATAACTATGCGGTTCAAAGGAGAGGTTTTATGCTGACAGGCAGACAAATGATATGCATTGGCGGCGACGCCCGCCAGTTGGAAATTATTGAGAGACTGATTGATCTCGATGCGAATGTCGTTTTAATCGGCTTTGAAAAAAGCCAAAAACCCGTGAGCGGCGCCGTGAAAGTCAGATTGACGAGCGATGTTTTAAAGGATGCCGATGCCGTCATCCTGCCGGCGGTCGGAACCGACGACGACGGATTCGTCGAATCGATTTTTTCAAATGAAAAAATTATGCTGCAAGGCGCGCATCTCGATTCGCTTCCGAAAAGCACGAAAATTTACACCGGGATGGCAAAGCCCTATTTAAAAAAGCTGTGCCTGGACCATAACCGGGAGCTCGTCGAGCTGTTCAAGCGGGATGACGTTGCCATTTACAATTCCATCCCGACGGCCGAAGGCGCGCTGATGACCGCGATCCAGCATACCGACATCACGATTCACGGTTCCCGCTGCATGGTGCTTGGTTTCGGCAGGACGGGTTTTACGGTGGCGCGGATGCTGTATAATTTGGGGGCGCAAGTAAAGGTGGGCGTGCAGTTTCCGGATCATTTCGCGCGGGCGTTTGAAATGGGGTTTCAGCCGTTTTACACGAAGGATTTACAGGATGAAGTCGGCGCGGTGGATATAATTTTCAATACCGTTCCGGAGATGATCCTTACCGCGCATATCATTGCCCGCATCCCCGTCCGCACGGTGATTATCGATCTGGCTTCAAAGCCGGGGGGAACGGATTTTCGCTTTGCCGAAAAAAGAGGGATCAAGGCGATTCTCGCGCCGAGCCTGCCCGGCCTGGTGGCTCCACAAACGGCGGGACGAATTTTGGCCAATACGTTGGCCGTATTGATTCAGGAGCAGGTTGAGCGGGACGGGTATGAGGAAGCGTGTATAAAATAAGCGCGGCTCCGTAAAATAAACAGGAAAATCCGCTATTTGCGAAGGAGGATTGCGAATGTCGCTAATTCCGTATGAACCGTTTCGAAACCTGGAAAATTGGAGAAAGGATATCGACCGGTTTTTCAACGAGTTTCCGGCCGGTTTTCGCGCGGGGGGCCATTTTCCGAGCATGGACGTATATGAGACGGAAAAGGAAGTTGTGGCCGCGTGCGAAATTCCCGGCTTGGAGAAGAAGGAGGATATCCGCATCGATGTGGACGGAGACCGGCTGGATATCGGAGGGGTGTTCCAGAACGCCAAGGAGGCAAGAGAGGAACTGATGCACAGGAAAGAGCGATTCACGGGGCGTTTTCAACGTTCGGTGACGTTGCCGGCCCGGGTCAAAAGCGAAGGGATTACGGCCAGCTATAAAAATGGGATTTTGGAAATCCGCATGCCAAAAGCGGAAGCCGGCCAAAGAAATCAGATCGATGTCCAATTTCATTAAGACCGGGGAAGACGCGGCGGGAGTGGATCGGCAATTTGTCCGCCGTTGTTTGCCGAAAGGAGCCGCTCCAAGAGCCCGCATCGGGCCGTGGGGCGGCTCTGCTTTTGAGCGGCCGGAAAGCCGGGCGCTTTAATCATGCCGGAGAGCATTTTCTTCGTCGGAGGTATTTTTTCGCTTAAGGTAAATAATGTAACGAACTGTAGTAGACGATCGATGCATTCATTTCAATTTTGTCCCTGTTGGTCCCAAGTCGAAATTTTGCAGTCAACGGGCGTTTTTCTGCGATGGTATTTTCCTGCGAGAGTGTTTTTCTGTGAGAGTGTTTTCCTGTGCCCCGAGAGGATCGGGAATTCTTTTTCCCTCCGTGCCCGCTTGACGCCAATACCTGCAAAAGTGCATCTATTCGGGGCATTTTCGTGTGGTGTGGGAAAATACCTGCGATAGTGCAGGTATTTCAAGGCGGATCGCCGCAAACGGGGCGCTGAGCGCAGAATACCTGCACTATTGCAGGTATTTCCTCCGGGCGTCCCGTCCACGGGAAAAATAGATGTACTTTTGCAGGTATTTTAGCCTGAAAGGCCTGAAAGGTTCAAATTCGGCTCGCTTTCCGATCGAGCGACGCCCGAGTTTGTGTGATCGATTCTACGATCCGGCCTTTTTTTCATGCCCCTTTAAAGTGTAGTGAAAAAAACGCAGGGAGGGGGCACGGGTTGGAGAAACGAAAGGGGGCGCTTTTGTCCACGGATTTCTCCCTGCGATCTAGTGTTCGCAACCATTTTAAATGAGCTTCCGAGGCGGAAATAGCAATTCTCCGATTCGTTAAACGCAGGGGCTTAACCAAAACGCAGCGGAAAAGGTGCAACGCGAAAAGGTGCAACAAGAAAAGGCACAACGGGAAAAAGACTCAGCGGAAAAAGGCGCAACAGAAAAGGTGCAACAGAAAGGTGCAACGGGAAAAAGACGCAACGGAAGCCTCCCCCGATTGCGCCTTCTTTGCCGATCCACGTTCCGTTATGTTTGCGATCCGGCGGATTCGCCGGTCTTCTCGAATATTACATCATTTTGAGGATGGCTTCGCTTCCCTTCATGCCCGGATGGATATCGAGCGTTTCGGCCTCGAATGTAACCGACTCCAGCGGGGCGTCAAGCAATTGTTCGATGGAACGCACACCGGTGGCGCGCCCCGCGATAATTCGACGATCCTGCAGCTTTTCGTTCAACAATTGCACATCCAAAGCGCCGCACATGATGTAGCCTTTCTTCGCCGCGACGGCGAGCAGTGTGGTTTTGGGCAGCCGCACTTCTATGCCGATGGCATAGTGCCCGCCGATTTCAACAGGTTTGATTTCAACCAAATCGATGCGCCTCCCTTGTGGATCATTAACAGGATACGCGGGAAACGCCTATTGTGAATGGATGAAAGCCCAATAGGGCCTGAATTAAACTGGTGCATTGCGAAAAAGCGGCAAAAAAGCGGCAGAAATCCGCAGAGAGCAGAATAAAGAGGAAGAAAGATAAATAAAAGGGAAAAAAGGGAATAAAAGGGGAGAAATCCGCAAAATCCGCAAAACCTTACAAAAACCCGAAAAAGCCAATAAAGCCGAAAAAGTTGAAAAACTGAAAAGGCCGAAAAAGCCAAAAAAGTTGAAGAAGTTGAAAAACCGAAAAGGTGAAAAAAGGTGGCGCAAGGATTGGACAGAAACCCGCACCCAAGCGGGGAGCCGTCGGTTTTTCGCCCCGTTAGTCACCGCCTTATCGGTTACCGCTTCATCAGTAACCGCTTCATCGTTTGACAGAGCGCCGCGCGACGGGTCAACGCCTGACCAATTCCCAGGCGGAATACAGCCGATTCAGGTTGTCGCTTATCGTTTCCTCCACGCTCTTGCCCGGAAATGCGCGAATTTCCAGAGAAATGACCGGCCGCTTCTCGTGATTCAAGTAGCCGGTATCCCATAACAATTGCAGGACCTCGGCGATTTGCGGCGTATCGACCTCGCTGCCGGCCATGCCCAGCGGAGGGTGTTTGTCACCCCACCAAAGGTGGCTTCGGTCTTTCAAAATGCAGTTCCCAAGGTGAATATGCCGCATATAGGGCAGGCTGGTTTTTATGGTATGTTCAAACGTTTCATTCATCAGGGGAATATGCGAAATATCCACCACCAGGCCGATGCCGGGGACAGTGGGACTGAGGCGGTCCAAAAATTGAACCACTTCTGCAGTGGGTCCGCACAGAGATCGTTTGTCCGTGTCCCGATCCATTAATTCGATCAGAAAGGGCATGTCGCTTTTTCGACGGATATGCCGGTCGAGTTCGGCGATGTAAAAACCAAGCTGCTCAAACGCTTGTGCCCGGTTCGAAGGGCCGGGATCGGCGCCGGTGCTTTGCATGAAATAAACGGAGCCGATCTCGATGGCGATGTCGGCTTGTTCTTTCGCCAGCATGAGAATTTGCGCATGCTCCGTAGGGCTCAGCGTGCCCAGCGGAATTTTGGATGTGGGGAGCATATACCCGTTGTATACGGTTGTTTTGCCCGCGGCTTTTACTTTGTTTATCGCCCGGGTGCGGTATGGTTCGGGATACGGAATCGTTAGATCCACAGCTTCGATATCGTCTCTCTCCAGTATCCACGACAAGCTTTGTTCGTGCCGGGCCGGATCGTCCCTGAAAGGGAACAGCGAATTGTGCGTGAGGCCGATCTTTGCATATGCGGTAAGAGAGCTCATGGATGGTATACCTCCTGATTCGTGTGTAAATTCGCTCAGATGATTCCTTAATCGCGGGCAAAAAGATGATTCACAAAAGATGATTCAAAATAATAAAAAGACGATTAGAACGATATATGATATATATATCGAAATTAAAATAAAAAATTTTAAATCGCTCAGTTATTTTCGTCGATGAATTTCAACAGACGGGTCTTGCTCCGATTCAAATGATCCTTGATGAGCCGTTTTATATTTTTTACGTTGCCTTTTTTGATCACCTCGATAATGTTTCTGTGTTGCTCGATGGCTTCCATTTTGGATGCGGGGGATTCGTACGGGGTGGATGCGAGAATGTAACGGTAATTCATCAGACTTCCATATATTTTCGTGTTGTGCGGATTATTGCCCAAACCAATATATTTCATATGGAAATAATAGTTGTAATCCATGTTTTCAAATTGTTCCATATCCAGTTTGTTCAAATTGGCCGTGGCGTTCGCCAAAATTCCATCCATCTCGTCCAGCGTCTGTTGAATTTGTGTTTCGGGCAGGCTTGACAGGTGATCGGCGACCCACCATTCCAGCATTAATCTCGTATCCATCGTATATTCCACGTCTTCGCGGGTGATGGCTTTGACGAATGTGCCGACTTTGGGAACCGTGGTGATCAGGCCTTCCATTTCCAGACGAATCAGCGCATCGCGCAAGGGAGTGTTGCTGATGTTGAGCTGATGAACCAGTTCGGGGATCGAAAGCTTCTGGTTTGCCTTGAAATGCCGTTTAATGATGCTTTCTTTCAATATGATGTAAGCTTGATCCCATAAGTTCGCGTTTTGTATTTTAGGCAGTTTGATCATCATGGCACCTCCATTCATAAATCATATATATTAGATTTATTTTTTATTCTACATTACCTCAAAATGAATTGTCAAATGGACTAAAATGAAGAATGGCTTATTGCAAGGCGAGAATTGACAGTTGTCGCAAGATGCATTAATATTATTTATATCTTATATATAACATATATGATTATTGATTTGGGGGAGCTCGCAATGACAAACGGCAGAATTCGAATCCCGCTTCAAAATGGGTTGACCTCCTTGGTGAGAAATGAATTGGAACGATTGCAATTGGCCGTCATCAGGCTTGAAGCGGGGGAAACGTGCACTTTGGATACGGGGGAGCGGGAATTTGCCTGCGTATTGGTTTACGGTGAGTGCGAGTACGTTTTGGAAAGCGGAGGCAGCGGGAAATTGGGCCCCCGCCTCAATCCGTTCGATCATCCCCCTTACGGTTTGTTTGCATCCAAGCGCGAAAGAATCGTGTTCACCGCTTCCGCCGCGACGCTCATCGGCGCGGGGAGCGCACCGGCCGAGAAAAAGATGAAGAACACTTTGATCACCCCGAAAGAAACGGGCGGGGGCAAACGGGGAAAAGATAATTGGGAACGGGAAGTTCGCTTCGTTTGCTGGTCGGATAACTCGGAGGGGAATTTGTTGATGGCGGGGGAGACCGTTACCCCTTCCGGCAATTGGTCCACCATACCGCCGCATCGCCACCAATACGATATCCCCGGAGAAGAAGTGCCTTATGAAGAGCTTTATTTCTTTCAATTTTCCCATCCTCAAGGCTTTGGACTGCTTTGGCAGTTCGACGAGAAGACGGGGATGGATCAGGCTTTCAGCCTGCGGAGCGGGGATGTCATCGCGATCGACGGGGGATATCATCCCACGGTGTGCGGACCGGGCTCGAAGCTGTATCATCTGACCTTTATGGCCGGACCTTACCGGCAGTCGAAATCTTCCGTGCATCCCGATTACAAATTTTTATTGGAAGAACAGAACATGCAAAATCCTTATGCTGTTCAGACGGTCAGGAAGGAGTAACAGGCGGAAGGATGGGAAGATTGGCTTTTCCAGACATTCACTGCACTGCATTCCGAAAAGGAGGTGTACACTTATGAAAAACGGCTAGAATGCGGGTTGTTGGCATCATATCGTGCAGCGGCAGGATGAATTCGGATTTTAAGATGAACAACTTAGGGGGAACGTGAATGAACAAGAAATTCAGGATGAAACACTTTGTTGTATTGTTTATTGCGGTGATGTTGATGATGACCGCGAGCGCGTGTGAAACCGCTACCAAACCAGCGGCTCCCGCACCCGGCAACGGATCGGGAAGTCAATCGGAGAGCGCGTCGGACAAGACGCCCGAGACGGCGGCTCCCGCTGCTGCGCACAGTTGGGAAATCGACACGAGCCCGGTCGAGCTTTCCGTGTTTGTGGATACAACGGGGCATGATTTTCAAAGCAACTGGGGAAAGGATGATATCAGCAAGAAGTGGATCGCGGAGACCGGTGTCAATCTGAAATGGGAGACGGCCGCGGATCCCAATCACAAAAAGCTGAATCTGTACATCGCATCGGGCAAGCTTCCGGATATCATGATCATCCCGACCGATTTTTCCGGCACCCGGGAGCTGGCCAAAAAAAATGCGATATGGTCGTTGAACGAGCTTGCGGAAAAGGCGGGCGCGCCCGATTTTATGAACAATTTCTCCAAACATATCCTATTGGATAAAAGGGTGTCCTTCGACTCCATGGACTTCTACGCCATGCCGGCTTTTCACACGCCGGAAGAAGGATTTGACGCTCCGTTCGTCCCCAAAAACATGCAGGGGACCATTGTGAACAACAACATTTATGAGGAATTGGGCTCGCCCGCCGTCAAGACGGGAGACGATTTCATTTCGCTGCTGCGAAAGGTCAAAGAGAAATACCCGAACCTGATTCCACTCGAATCTTACAGGCAGCCGTCCCCGGACAATGACGGCAATCCGTGGCTGATCAGCATGTTGTTGCAGCATGCCGATCTGGGCGAGAAATATTTCGAGCAGGACGGCGGGTACGTCAAGTATTGGCAGCATCCCGATTTCATCAAGGTGCTGAAGTTTGCCAACCAATTGTATAACGAAGGCTTGATCGACAAGACGGAATTTACGGATGACAAGACCAAACTGCAATCCAAAGAATACAATGGCACGATATTTGCCATGCTGAATGAAGATGCGGACAATCTCAGCAAAATCAACAACAATTTGAAGAAGGTTCAGCCTGACAACCACTTTAAAATGGTGGAACCGTTTGCTTTGGAAGCGGGAATGAAATTTGAGGCGGACAGTCTGAACGGCGGTTTCGGCGAATTTAATATCGTCATTTCCAAAAAAAGCGAGCATGCCGAGCGTGCGCTGCGCTTCCTCGATTATATCGCTCAACCGGAAACGCAGAAGGAACTGATTTTCGGATTGGAAGGCAAAGGCTATACGATGAAAGACGGGATGCCGCAGCTTACGCCGGAATATCTCGAGGATGAGGCGAAGGTCGGCCGGAACAACTCCCTTTACGGCAACTTCAATTATTATATTTTAAGGGATAATTACTGGAGTCCGATGGCCAAATACAACAGTTCCGAAGAGATTGTGAAGCAGGGGATGGAGATTACCAACAAGTATTATCAAGATTTCAGCTTCTATCTCGGAGCCGATATTTTCCCGGCTAATTCCGAGGCATCCAAAGCGGGAGCGCAAATCAAGCAGTACTACAGGAACGAGATCATGAAAATTGTGATCGCCGCGCCGAATGAGGTGGAGGACAAATACAACAACATGATCGCGCAGATGAATAAGCTGGGTCTGGATAAACTGAATGCCTACTATACCGATTATTTTAAAGAAAAGAAGCAATTGATGGACAAGTACGATACGGATTATCCGAATTAAAGGGGAGTATTCCATGTCAAGGACGGCGCAGCCCGATCGTCAAACGCTGAAGAAGGCCACGATTCTGCAAACGTTGAAAAAACAAAAAATTTTGCACCTGATGATTTTGCCTTCCCTGCTGCTGGTGCTGGTATTCAACTATGTTCCGATGGCGGGGATGGTGATCGCCTTTAAAAACTTCAATGTGTTTGAAGGCATGCTGCGCAGTCCTTGGGCGCACAATAACGGGTTGGAGCATTTTATCGATTTGTTTAAAGATCCTTATTTTCCCTCGGTGATCAGGAACACGGTCATTATCGCCCTTCTGAAGCTGACCTTCCTGACCCTGCCGCCTGTCATACTCGCCATCATGTTGAACGAGGTTCGGCACCTCTGGTTCAAGAAATTGAATCAGACCATTTCCTACTTGCCGCATTTTATTTCCTGGGTTGTGCTTGGCGGGCTGTTTTACAGTTTGCTCGATCCCAACGACGGGCCTGTCAATCTGCTGCTGTTGTCCATGGGCATCATCGATAAGCCGCTGGATTTTTTGTATCAACCGGGATATTTCAGAGGCTTGGTGGTGGTATCGGACATTTGGAAAACGATGGGCTGGGAATCGATTATTTATATCGCTGTCATCGCGTCCATTGACCAAAGCCACTATGATGCGGTCTATATCGACGGCGGGGGGAGATGGGCCAAAATCAGACATGTCATCTGGCCCTCGCTGCTCGGGACGTTCATGATTTTGTTTATTCTGAAAGCCGGGAAGCTGATGACGGGGAACGAGGACATGTTCGAGCAAGCTTATATTTTGGGCAATTACTCGAATTCCAGCGTGTCCGAAATTCTGGATACGTATATTTTGAAGGTCGGGCTCGACAATGCCAGATATTCTTACGCGGCGGCGGCCGGGGTCATCAAAGCGGTGGTGAATCTCAGCGTATTGGTGTTGGCCAACAGCACCAGCAGGAAACTTACAGGGAAATCGCTGTTTTAGGGGGGAAAGCTGTGGAGTACAGGAAATCGGCCAATGAAAAGCTGGTGGACAGTGTCAACTATTTATTGATATTGCTGTTCTCGATTTCGGTGTTGTATCCGTTTTATTTTATCTTTATCAATTCCGTGAATGCCGATCTGGCGTTCGGACGCGCGTTTCTGGCTCCCGAGACATGGACCCGGACGTATTACGATTTTATTTTCAGAGACCATTATCTGTTTCGTTCTTTCTTTATTACCGTTGCGAGAACGGTGATCGGCGTGGCCTTCAGCCTGCTTGTCATGTCCATGTGCGCCTATGCCCTGAGGAAGAAAGGGGTCGCCTTCCGCGGCTTCTATCTGACGCTCTTTACCATTACCTTGTTTTTCGACGGCGGGCTTATTCCCAAGTATTTGACCTATCAGTTGCTGGGGATGCTGGATCACTTTATCGTTTATATTCTTCCCGACGCTTTCCGGTTTTTTCTTGTCATTATTTTTATGTCCGGATTCAACAATGTGCCGGATGCGATTGAGGAGTCGGCAAAAATTGACGGCGCCAACGATTTTACGATCTCAACTTTCGCAGCTTGAAAACGGCAAATAAGCCTTGATGTAACTGGGC
>CAYYCV010000081.1:0-19457 GCA_964470405.1 uncultured Caryophanales bacterium | reverse complement strand
GCGTCGGGCACCGCCGCGTCCGGCTCAGCGCCGCGCGCGGCCGCATCCCCGCAGTTGGACGCGGAATCGTCGCTGTGGGCGGAGGTGAGCGGAAGCGCAAAAATCGGAAAGGAACCGGATTGGAACCATCCGGTTTTGCTGGATGCGGCCGCGGGAGATAGGTTTCCCGTCGTTCGAGCTTCGGCCGGCTGGCTTCAAATTCAGGTGGCCGGGGGCCAGAAAGGCTGGCTTCCCGCCGGGCAGGCAGCGAAAAAGGAAGTGGACGCCGAACACATCCAGATCGTGCGAAGCAAGGCGGACGCCAAGCTGTATTGGGGCCCCGATGAAACGTTCGGGGAAGCCCGCCGTCCTGCCGCGGCGGCGACGTTCGTTCCCGAACAGGTCAGCGGCCAATGGATTCGGCTTTCCGCCAAAGCGGACGGGCGGTTTTTGTGGATGAAAGCCGCGCAAGCGGTGTGGACATCCGGCCCGCCGCCGGCCAAAGAAGCCTGGGCGAACGAGGTTCGGATCCTTTCCGCTCCATCCGGAAATCGTCCGCTGCCGCTGGCCGGCAGGACGATCGTGATCGATCCGGGGCACGGCGGGAAAGATCCGGGCGCCATCGCGAAAATTCGGCCTGTCTACGAGCGGGATGTCAACCTGGCCGTCGCCCAGGTATTGGAGCAAAAGCTAAAGGCGGCCGGCGCCCGCGTGATCATGACCCGAACGTCCGACGATTCGTTCGTCGCGCTGGAACGGCGGGTGGAAATATCCAATGCGAATCAGGCCGACACTTTTATCAGCATTCATCAAAATATGTTTGACAAAGATCCTTCCGTCCATGGAACGATCACATTTTACGAGTCGGAAAGCTCGGAAAAACTGGCCGGGGACATCGCGGCGGCCGTGTCGGATCAATGGGACAGCAGGGACAAAAAGGATCGGGTGGAGAAGGAGCAGCTTTACGTGCTGACGCACAACCTTCGCCCCGCCGTATTGGTCGAGGGCTGCTTCCTCTCCAATCCGAAGGAGCTGTCCGAGAGCGTGTTGACGGATTATCGGGAGAAGCTGGCCAAGGGGATATACGTGGGGCTTCTGTCCTATTTTAAAGCTTCGTGACGGGCGGCGGGACAGCCGCGTTTTCCGCGATGGGCGGCCTGCGCGGGCGTTCCGGCTGCCCCGCGGCGGTTGGGGCGCTGCCGCAAACAGTGCATTTGGCGCGTTTTCTTTTTTCTCCGTTCATTGTATTATGAAAAAAACGAAAAATAGAAGGGGGAAGTTCCGGTGATTCCAATTCGATTGCCGAAAGAACAGAAGGACAGGCTGATAGGCGACCTAAAACAATTTTTCGAGGCGGAACGATCGGAAACCATCGGTGATTTGGCCGCCGGGCTGATCGTCGATTTTATGATTAGAGAGATGGGGCCTTATTTGTACAACAAGGGAATAGAGGACGCGAGGCGACTGATAATGGAGAAAATGGCCTCCATGGAGGATGAATTGTATTCGCTGCAAAAGCCGGTCAGAATCGTGAATTCTAACCGTATAAAACCCTGACGAGAATGCCCTGGTTGTAGTTCCCGAAATTTTTTCCGAAGATGGTAAATCCCCGCTTGTTTTTGGATTGTTCATTGACGGAAATTTTAAATCGGATATCGCTCCTGTAATCCAGGCCGATGTCCTCCAACGTGATGTCGGACATGCGAAAACCGTCGATGAAGCTCCCGTCCTCGTTGATTCGGATCAGCTTCAGCAGGCCGTATTGGTTCAGAAACGGGGGCCACCATCGCGGGTTGAACGTGCCTCTTAAATCCCCGAAATCCCCCGGGCTGGTCCAATAGCCGAGTTCCAAATCGTTGATGGAGAAGCAGATATCGGACGGCCAGTTGTCGTTGTAGCCGGGCGCTTCCGAACTGAGCTCCAGCGAAAATTGAAGCTCGGCCAGCTTTTGATTGGATTTCAGATAGTTCGGAATCCGATACTCGAGAAAACCTTCGGAGAGCCAAATGATTTCCGCATCGATGCGCTTCGGATCGGCGAAATAGCGCGGCTCGTCGAAATCGCCGACGATGCTGTCTTTGGTCGCCAAACCGCATGTGGGGCGGGCTTCATAGGCGCTGTAGTGCCCCACCTTCAATTCCACCTCGTAAACGTTGTCGATGTCCAGGCTGCGCAGATCGACCATCAGTTTTTCCTCGTTTAAATAACATATCTTCTGAATGCCGTGTTTGCCGACCGCCGTCTGTATATCGATCAGACCGCTGTCCTCCAGCTTCTTGATGTGCATGGTGACGGCGCCGTTCGACAGCCCCAGTTTATTCGCCAGATCGTTTAAATTAAAGCTTTGGTGCGCCGCCAGCAGCTCTAAAATTTCAATGCGGATATCGGAGCTCAGCGCTTTAAAAACAGGCAGCCCGGTTTTTAATTTTTTAATGTGGATCATTTCAGGGTTTCCTTTCCGCGCTTGGGCGTCGGTTTCCGATGCGCCGCTTTTTTTTATCACACTGTTAAATTTATAATAATCGAAATAAAAAGACAAATCATGCGCACAAAAAGCTTTACATTAAAAGCCAAAAATATTATTATTAAATATGAATTGATTTATATTTATATAAAATAAAAGAATATGCGCACATAAAGGATGGGATACAATGACGACTTCGCTAAAAGCGACTATGATTCTCGACCGGGATTTCGTTATTTCGGCTGTGGACCCCCGCATGTATGGTTCGTTTATCGAGCACGTGGGCCGGGCGGTCTATGGGGGGATTTACGATCCGGAACACCCGCAGGCGGATGAACACGGTTTTCGCAACGATGTGGCCGAATTGATTCGGGAGCTGCGGGTGCCGATCATCCGCTATCCGGGGGGGAATTTCGTTTCGGGCTATCGCTGGGAAGATGGCGTAGGGCCGCAGGAAGCCAGGCCCCGGCGTCTGGAGCTGGCTTGGAAAACGACGGAGCCGAATGCGGTGGGCACCAACGAGTTTGTGTCCTGGGCGAAACGGATGCAATCCGAGGTGATGATGGCGGTCAATTTGGGCACCCGCGGGGTGGAGGCCGCCCGCCATTTGGTCGAATATTGCAACCATCCGGGGGGAACGCAGTGGAGCGATTTGCGCATCGCCCACGGATACAAGGAGCCGCACAAGATCAAAACCTGGTGTCTGGGCAACGAAATGGACGGGCCATGGCAAATCGGGCACAAGACGCCGGAGGAATACGGGCGGCTGGCGGTGGAAACGGCGAAGGCGATGAAATGGGTGGACCCGGAGATTGAGCTTGTCTCCTGCGGGAGTTCTTCGCCTTTGATGCCGACGTTTCCGCAATGGGAAGCCGATACGCTGGAGCATACCTATGACGCGGTCGATTATATTTCCCTTCATCAGTATTACGGCAATGCGAATAACGACTCCGCCAACTATTTGGCTACGCCGCTGAGCATGGATCGTTTTATCCGAACCGTGATTTCGGCCTGCGATTATGTAAAAGCCAAAAAAAGAAGTCAAAAGACGATCTGCCTCAGTTTCGACGAATGGAATGTCTGGTTCCACTCCAATGAAGCGGATCAGCGGATTGAACCGTGGGCGGTGGCGCCGCCGCAGTTGGAAGACGTATATAATATGGAAGACGCGCTGTTGGTGGGCTGCTTGTTGATCACCCTTTTAAAGCATGCGGATCGGGTCAAAATGGCGTGCCTCGCGCAATTGGTCAACGTGATTGCGCCGATCATGACGGAAAACGGCGGGCGAGCTTGGAAGCAAACGATTTTTTATCCTTACCTTCATGCGTCCGTTTACGGCAGGGGGGTATCGTTGCAGCCGGTTATCTCCTCTCCGAAATACGACAGCGCGGAGTTTACCGATGTGCCTTATCTGGATGCGGCGGCGGTGTTTCATGAGGAGCGGGAGGAATTGACGATTTTTGCCGTCAACCGTCATTTGGAAGAAGCGCTTTGGCTGGAATGCGATCTCAGAGGGTTTGAAAATTACCGCGTGATTGAGCACATCGTGCTTGAACACGATGATCTGAAAGCGGCCAACACGGCGGACGCGCAGGCGGTTCGGCCCCATGATCGCGGCGGAGCGAGGGCGAGGGACAACGCGGTGGCGGGCCTGTTGGGCAAAGCTTCCTGGAACGTGATCCGGCTGGCCAAACCGCGCGGCTGAGCTTGTGCGCAAAGCGAATAAAAGTTATGATGGAATTGCGCCTGAACCCACCCGAAGTGAACAACAAAGGTGGGTTTTAGGTTTTCTCCGACCGTGGATTGTTCGGAAAAGGATACGGGAGATGCGAATGACAGCGCCTGGATGGGAGACGATTCGCGTGTTTACTGTTCTGATAGTTGAAGATGATTTGAAATTGGCGGCGTTGCTGCGGTCGTACATTGAAAAGTACGGGTATCGCGCGGCGACGGTTCAGGCGTTCGACCGGGTGCTGGAGGAGTTCCGCCGGATCGGGCCCGATCTCGTGCTGCTCGATGTGAATTTGCCGCGATATGACGGCTACTATTGGTGCAGGCAAATCCGCACCGTTTCGACGTGCCCGATCTTGTTCATTTCCGCCCGCGACGGCAAAATGGAGCAGGTGATGGCGCTGGAGAACGGCGCGGACGATTACATCGCCAAACCGTTCGATTATGAGCTGGTGATGGCCAGGATCAAAAGCCAGCTTCGCCGCGCCTACGGCTCGTATGCCACCCGTCATGGGGAGCGGACGGTGGAATGCGGCGGGCTTGTCCTTTATCCGGAGCGGTTGAAGCTGGTTCTGCGCGAGCAAACCGTCGATCTCAGCCACAAGGAGTCCAAGCTGATCGAAACGCTCATGGAGCGCAGTGCCCGGGTCGTCAGCCGGGACAGGCTGCTGGAAAAGCTGTGGGACGATCAGCAATTTGTCGATGACAATACGATCAATGTGTATATTACGCGCGTTCGCAAAAAGCTGGCCGAGTTGGGCGTCGAGGAAGCGGTCGAAACGGTGCGGGGCGTTGGATACGTGTTGAAGCCGACCTGGGATGAGCGGACATGAAGCTGCTTTGGAAGGAACATATTCCGCTGACGCTCGTATACGGCGGCCAATTGCTGCTGACTCTCTGCATCTGCCTTCTTTCCGGCTTCAAGGATGCGTTCGCCCTGTCCTATATCGCTCTGATCAGCACCTGCCTGTACGCGGGTTATTTAGCGTACCGCTATATTCGATGCCGCTGGTTTTACGAGCGGTTGAATCATCCGCACGGGAAGCTGGAGGAATCGATGGAAGGGGGCGGGGAGGCCCCGCTGCCGGAAGCGTTGCGGCAACTGCTGCAGGCGCAGTACGGGCTGTACCGGAACGATATCGTCCGCTATCGCAAAAAGCTGGCCGACCACATTACGTTCATTCATCAATGGGCGCATCAGATGAAAACGCCGCTATCCGTGATGCATTTGACCATACAGGAAGAAAACGATCCGATCTTTGACAGTGTTCGCGAGGAAATGGACAAGCTGAAAAAAGGGCTGGAAACGGTTTTGTATACCGCCCGGCTGGACGCGTTCGAGCAGGATTTCCGGGTGGAGAAGGTGCGCCTCTACGAACTGGCCGGCAAAGTGGCGGCCGATCACAAGAATCTGTTTATTCGCAGGCAAGTGTTCCCCGACATTCGAATAGACAGGCAAGCGATGGTCATGTCGGACGATAAATGGCTCGCCTTCGCCATCGGTCAATTGGTGACGAACGCGGTGCGATATTCGGCGGGGGTCGGGCATAGGGTGATACTCTCCTCGTTCGCGCGCGGGGACCGGGTTGCGCTGGAGGTGCGCGATGAGGGAATCGGGATTCCCAAACAGGATCTCGGCAGGGTGTTCGAGCCGTATTTTACAGGGGAAAACGGCAGGATATACGGGGAATCGACCGGCATGGGATTGTATTTGGTTCGGGAGATTGCCGCCCGGTTGGATCACCGGATTGAGCTTGAATCCGAACCCGGCAAAGGGACGGCCGTCCGGATCCTCATGCCTGCCGCACCCGCCGACATTACAACGATGTAAGATTGCGTTAAGCCAAATCGATGGGAGATGGGACGCGGATGCGATACACTGGATGCAAGACCGCGGCGGTCGAACGAAAGGAGGCTGTTCCATGGGAACGTTAATCGCGCGCAATTTGGGAAAAGTGTATGGCGGTCAAATGGCCTACGAGGCGTTGAGCGATATCGATCTGACGATCGAGAGCGGCGAGTTTGTGG
Organism: uncultured Caryophanales bacterium; assembly: GCA_964470405.1. Taxonomy (GTDB): domain Bacteria; phylum Bacillota; class Bacilli; order Paenibacillales; family CAYYCV01; genus CAYYCV01. The sequence continues at coordinate 13,255 of CAYYCV010000081.1, read as the reverse complement.
GCATTATGGGTCCGTCGGGCAGCGGCAAAACAACGCTGCTGAATCTCGTATCGACGATCGATTCGCCTACCTCCGGTCAGGTATCGATCGATGGGGAAGACCCTCACCGCCTTTCCAGGCGGGAGCTGGCATTGTTTCGCAGGCGCCGGCTCGGCTTTGTATTTCAGGATTTCAACCTGCTGGAGACGCTGACGGTGGGGGAGAATATTATTCTGCCGCTGACGCTGGACGGCAAAAGTCTGAAAGAGATGCAGGCCAAACTGGGGCAGGTGGCGGAAAAGCTCGGCATCGTCGATATTCTGGACAAACGCACTTACGAGATATCCGGGGGACAGCGCCAGCGGACGGCGATTGCCCGGGCGATCATTCATTCCCCTTCACTGCTGTTGGCCGACGAGCCGACCGGAAACCTCGATTCCAAATCGTCGCGCGACGTGATGGAAACGATGGAGAAGATCAATCGGACGGACGGCGCGACGATGATGCTGGTGACGCATGATGCATTGGCGGCGAGCTATTGCCATCGGATTGTGTTCATCAAGGACGGGCGGCTCTACAATGAAATTCGCCGTGGAAGTCATCGCCAGGCTTTTTTTCAGCAAATTATCGATGTGCTCTCTCTGCTGGGCGGGAATGCGCACGAGCTTTCGCCGCTTCGCGTCAGGTAAAAGCTTTTGAGGAGGTCGGAAAAATGACATTTCGCCAGTTTGCTTTTCGCAACGTGGTTCGAAACAAACGGACGTACGTTGCTTTCTTTATGAGCAGCGCCTTTTCGGTCATGATTTTTTTCGTCTATGCCGCATTTATTTTTCACCCGGCCATTCAAAGCACGGAACTCCACCGCAACGCCAAATTGGCGATGACGGTGGCGGAATATATCGTCTACATCTTCTCTGTTTTTTTCGTGTTTTACTCGGTCAGCGCTTTTTTGAAATCCCGCAAGCGGGAATTCGGCGTTCTGGTGATGCACGGCATGACTTACGGGCAGCTTCGGCGCATGGTTTTTATCGGGAATATGGTGATTGGCGTCACTTCTATCGCGGCCGGGTTGGCCGTGGGCCTGCTGTTCTCCAAGCTGTTCATGCTGGTCGGGACCAACATGATGCGGATGGAGCCGCTGCCTTTTTATTTGCCTGTCAAAGCTTTGGCGCTCACCTGCGCCGCTTTCGTGCTCTTGTTTCTGGCGATCTCGATGTCCACCGCCGTTTTTGTGCGGGCCAGCCGACCGATTGACTTGTTGAAGGGCGGTTCCAAGCCCAAAACGGAGCCGAAAGCGTCGATCGCGCTCTCGTTGATTGCGGCGCTTTTGCTGCTGGCGGGGTATGCGATCTCCTTTGCGGCCAAGGGCCCCCTCGTCGTCGTGGCTCTTGTCCCGGTGACGATCATGGTCATTATCGGCAGCTATTTCCTGTACACGCAGTTAAGCGTGTTCGTCATTCGTGCGTTAAGGCGCAACCGCCTTCTGTTTCTGCGTAAAACGAACATCCTGCTGTTTTCCGACCTGGCCTATCGGATGAAGGACAACGCCCGCATGTTTTTCCTTGTGACGATCGTCACGACGGTTGCCATTTGCGCTTTGGGCACATTTGCGGGATTTCAGGAAGCCTTCCGGGGGATGATTTCGGACCAGTATCCGTTCGCTTACAATTACACGTCCATGGGCGAAAACGCCGGGCATGAGAACCAGCAAAGTGTCCAAGGGAACCGGGAGAGCGCCCAAGGGAACGGGGAGGATATCCGGGAGGAGCAACAGACCGTCGGGGAGAGTCAGCCGGACATCCGGGGGAACCAACAGAGCGTTCAGGGGAACCGGGAGGATATCCGGGAGAAGCAACAGGAGATCATGGAGCGCGAATTGGGCAACCGGAACGTTCAATTTGCCAAATTCTCCGCCCGTTTGTCGGATGTCGAATGGCCGGATGGCCGGATGCTGACAATGGTCCGCTTGTCGGAATACAATCGGATGGCGCAAGCGTTGGAGTACCCCGCACTCTCGCTTGGGGAGGGAGAAGCGGCGGCGATATGGACGAGGCCGAATCAGCCGCTGCCCCAAAAAGATTGGACGCTCAGAGGTTCCAACCTCACCTTCGAGGTACAGGAGGTGGTCGGGCGTCCTCTGTTTCCGCCTGTCATCGGAGAGCCGATTTTCATTGTGCCGGACGATGCGCTCGAGATGTTGAATCCGGCCAAAGTCGATCTGTATGTCGCTTACCAAACATCCGACTCGTCGTCCACGGCGGAAACGGGCAGGGCGATCGCCGAACGGCTGAAGTCGGCCGGAGGTTCGGACGGCTGGTTTTTCGCATCCCCCGCTTTATTGATCGATCAAACAAGGCAGAATTACAACTTGATGCTGTTTGCCGGATTGTTTGTCAGTTGCGTGTTTTTCGTGGCGTCGGGCAGCTTCCTGTACTTCCGATTGTTTACCGATTTGCATGACGACAAGGAGAAATATCGCGCCATCGCCAAGATCGGCCTGACCGACCGGGAGCTTGCAAAAGTGGCCACATCCCAACTTGCGCTGCTGTTCTTCGTGCCGTTCTTGATCGCCCTTCTTCACAGCGCGGTCGCGCTGTTTGCCTTGCATAATTTGATTTATGCTTCGGTGTTGCGTTCGGCGATGACCGTTTGCGGCATTTTTGCCGCCGGTCAATTCCTGTATTTTCTTTTGCTTCGCTCGCGCTATTTGAAGCATTTGAAACGGGCGGCGGTGTAACGTAGCGGCAGAGCGGCAGAGCGGCAAAACGGCAAAACGGCAAAACGGCAAAACGGCAAAACGACAAAACGACAAAACGGCAAAACGGTGGGCGGCGCCCTCGGCCGTGGAACGCCGTGATGTGCAGGCGAATGCCAGATGCGCGGCTGTTGGTTGGGATGCCATACCTGCAAAAGTGCATTTATTTTCGACTCATAATAGGCGTTCGGAGGAAATAGCTGCAAAAATGCAGGTGTTTGAAGCCCAACCTTCCTCTGGTGGCGATCAGCCTTGGAATACCTGCATTTTTGCAGGTATTTTTCCTGGCGCATCGCCAGCGGGAAAAACAGATGCACTTTTGCAGGTATTTTACGTGGAAGGGCAAAAAACCGGCCCGGCGGCGTGGAAGACGGCTTGAAAAGCATTCGTGGAATCCGGCCCGAGCCGTTATTTCCCGCCGCTCGCGGCTAAAGTTTGGTGAAACCAGGTGGTCATCCACAGGCTTGCGATGTACGCCGTCGGAAAAATCAAAATAGCCCATGGCTTGTAAATTTGGAGAATGCCGCCTTTCCACAAAATCCAGTCAAATCCGAGAATTCCGAAGCATACCGCGATTTTGACCGCCCATCCGGCTTTGTTCGCGGATAAGGCCGCAAACAGAATGGAGAGGAGAAAAAAGACAGGAAGCGTGAAAGCCAGACTGTCGCGCCCTTTGTTTTCAAACCATCCCATATGATATTCATGTGTGCCGAAAAGCAAAAATGAATAAAAAAACAGGCTTCCCAACAAACTGAGCGTGGCGGACGACACGGTGAAAAAACGCAGCGCAAAATGCCCGTCGGTTTGCAGCAGCGACAGCCATTTTTTGCAAATCAGGAAATAGATCATGACGCCGACAACGGTATATCCGGTTCGCCACCAATGATGCTCGTAAATATGAATGTACAAAAAGAACTCCTCGATCCCGGCGAAAAGTCCCGTAAAGAACAAAATCCATCCGAAGCCCAGCCGAAATACGGCAATCCAGAGCGCTGCCGCGGGTACGGCGAACGCCTGCGATGCGTTGGCTCCAAAGAGATCGTCGTAGTACCTGTATTTCAACAGATCGGGATAATAATCGTAACTATCAAACAGCACTTTGACGACGTACTCCAACATATAAGCAATCCCTATGATGGCAAAGTAGAAGGTGATCAGCTTCGGGTTCTTTTTTCGGAAAAAAATAATCAGCACGGGGATCATTGCCGCTATGCTCAGCGCGATAAACCAAAGAGACTGCAGTTTCATGCTCCATGCTCCTCAAGAGGATAAGTATGAACATTATTTCCATTTTGAGGAAAGGTTAATCATGGCAGGCGCATTCGCATGGCAAACCCCGAGATCATCATAGCCAAATAGAGCCATTGGGAGGCGGACAGACCGATAAAAACGTCGTACATTTCCACTCTGAACAATGAAACCGCCATCAGCCCCATCCCGTAAAACGTCAGAAAGTTGGCTGTCATTTTTCCGCTGCCCAGGGACGTTCGCTGCCTCAGCAGCCGGATGAACACGGGCAGCGTCACCGCCAGCGTATACACATTGAGCGGGTGATACTTGTATTCGGGGTCTTCCAACGCTATGCCCCAGGGAAGCCCGGTCGACGAGCCGTACTGCCATCGGAGCAGGCAATAAACGATGACGGCCGCCGCCAGCCCGAGCGACAGCAGATCGTTGAAAAACAGCCGCGGGATCCGCATTCGCCGCAAGCTCCGGTCCATATAAAACAGGCCGCCGGCCAGGCCCAGTCCCCAGCCGAGGCTCGTTCCCGGCGTGACCAGCAGCAACAGCGGGTTGTTCCATATCAGGGAGGGATGCCACAGCACGGGGCTGCATTTCCAGGCGAGGAATGCGATCAGAAACGCGTTGAAGAAAGCGTCCCAACACGGTTGTTCGCGATAGAGTGATCGTTTGAACCATTGTTTCATGACCATATAGCCGCCGGCCCCCGATATCGCGAGCAGCATCCATTCCGTTCTGATCGCCAAAGGGCCCAACTGCAGTATTTCCGGCATTCCAACCCCCCCTGTCTGTTCGTGCGGATCCGCCCGTTTTTCACCGGCCTTCCGGTCCGGGCTGTTTTAACAATCGCTTCCATTTGTCGTCTGCCGCTTGCGAATCCATCGGGCCGATGACCAGATCGGCAATCGTGCCGTCCCGGTTTACAAAAAAGGTGGTGGGGAACGATCCGACCCGGTATTTTTTGACCAACTCGCCCTTTTCGTCCAGGAGAACAGGGAAAGTGAATTGATATCGTTCGGCGAATGCCGCCGCGTCCTTTGCGCTGTCGCTTGCGGTCGCGTTCACGGCGTAGATTTCCAGTTGCCCGCGATACTTGGCGTACAGCCGTTCCAATTCGGGAGCCTCCATCTTGCACGGTCCGCACCAGGACGCCCAAAAGTTGATGACCACCGGTTTGCCGTTTAACGTTTCCAGGGAATAGCTTTGACCCTCCAGAGACGGCAGGGAAAAAGGCGGCGCTTTGAACCCGATTTTGGGCAGCGTTTCGTTCCTCGTTTCCGAGGTTTGATAGATCGCCAGACCGGCCAGTCCGATGATGGCGATCAATAGGAGCCATTGCCAGCGGTTTTTCATCGTGCGGCACCCCGTTTTTGTTTCGTTCTCCTCTTATACTATAATTTCATGCGGTATGTTACAATATATTAGGTCAAAATCACAACTCTTCAATCGGAAAGGAACCGGATTCCATGATCATTCAACCTAAAATTCGCGGATTTATATGTACGACGGCGCATCCGCAGGGCTGTGCGGCGCATGTGCGGGAGCAAATCGATTACGTCAAGAGCCGGGGAAGCGTGGCGGGGCCGAAAAAAGTGCTGGTTATCGGCGCCTCCTCCGGTTTTGGCATGGCCTCCAGAATCGCGGCCGCATTTGGCGCCGGGGCGGACACGATCGGCGTCTTCTTCGAGCGCCCCGCGGCGGAGAACCGGACGGCCTCCGGAGGCTGGTACAATTCCGTCGCGTTTGAGAAGGCGGCGCGGGCGGAAGGGCTGTTCGCCGAAAGCGTGAACGGCGATGCCTTTTCCAACGAAATCAAACAGCAGACGATCGACCTGATCAAGGCGCATCTCGGCCAGGTGGATCTGGTCGTGTACAGCCTGGCTTCCCCGCGGCGCACGCATCCGGTCAGCGGCGAGAGCTTCTCCTCCGTGATCAAGCCGATTGGATCGAGCTACACGAATAAAACGGTCAACACGCAAACGAACGAGGTTACGCAGGTGACGATCGAGGCGGCGGACGAGGAGGAAATCCGCCAAACGGTGGCCGTCATGGGCGGCGAGGACTGGAGCATGTGGATCGATGCGCTCGATCGGGCGGGCGTGTTGGCTCCCCACGCGACGACGGTGGCCTTCTCGTACATCGGGCCGGAGATCACCCATGCCATTTACAGGGAAGGCACGATCGGCAGAGCCAAGGACGATCTGGAAGCTTATGCGCACAAGCTGAATGCCCGTTTGCAAAGCGGCGGCGGCAAAGCCTTCGTCTCCGTCAACAAGGCGCTGGTGACGCAATCCAGCTCCGCGATTCCGGTGGTCCCGCTGTACATTTCCCTGCTGTACAAGGTCATGAAGTCGAAAGGGCTGCATGAAGGCTGCATCGAGCAGATGTATCGCCTGTTCAGCGAGGAGCTTTATTCCGGGAAAGCGCCGAATACCGACAGCGAGGGACGCATCCGCATCGACGATCTGGAAATGCGCGAGGATGTGCAGGCGGAGGTCGGACGGCTGTGGGAGCAAGTGGACAGCGGCAACCTGGCCGAATTGTCCGATATCGAAGGATACCGCCGCGATTTCCTGAAGCTGTTCGGCTTCGGCATGGAGGGCGTCGATTATGACGCCGACACCGATCCGGCGGTTTGATTTCCGCGCGGTTGAACGAAGCGCCCCCTGTTGGCGGCAAAGCGCAAGAATTTTGCGTTTTGCGCCGATCAGGGGGCGCTGTTTCGTGGGAAGAAAACCGTGGATGAGGACGACCGCCGCCGTTTCTCCAATCCATGCCGCTCCATGTCGCGTTCTGTACCGATTTTTTTCGTCGCATGTGTCGCATGTTTAAAACACGTTCAGTTTTCCGATGCGCCGCACCGCTTCCTCCAAGCGCTCTTCCGAGGTCAGCAAGCCCATTCGGATGAAGCCTTCTCCGCAGTTCCCGAAGCCGACGCCCGGAGCGACCATGACTCCGGCTTCCCGCAGCAACAGGTCGGCGAATTCAACGGAACGGTACGGCTTCGGCACCGGAAGCCAGGTGAAGAAGGAGCCCGCCGACGGCTTCGCCTCCCAGCCGATTTGCCGCAAGTGCGCAAACAGCGTGTTTCTTCGGCTTTCGTACATCCGCACCGTTTGCTCCACGCATTCCTGCGAAGACAACAGCGCGGCAGCGGCCGCCGCCTGAATTCCGCCGAACAGACTGCAATAATAATGATCCTGAATCAGATTGATCAGCTCGATGATTTCGGCGTTTCCCACCGCGAAGCCGACCCGCCAGCCGGCCATATTGTACGTTTTGGACAGCGTGTAAAACTCGACGCCGACCTCTTTGGCCCCCTCGGTCTGGAGGAAACTGATCGGCCGGTTGCCGTCGAAGCCGATTGCCCCGTAAGCGAAATCGCTGGCCGCGACGATGCCGTATTTGGCGGCGAACTCGACCGTGTCCTCGTAGAAAGAGGCGTTGGCAACGGCGGATGTCGGATTGTTGGGATAATTGAAAAACATCAATTTGGCCCGGTTCGCCGCAGCGGCGGGCAAAGCGGCATAATCGGGCAGAAATCCGTTCGCTTCCAGCAGCGGCATCGTCTCCATGACCGCCCCGGAAAGGGCGACGCCCGACCAATAGTCGGGATAACCCGGATCCGGTACGAGGCAGGTATCCCCCGGGTTGAGCAGGCATTCGCAGATTTCCACCAAGCCCGTCTTGCTGCCGAACAGGATGGCCACTTCCTTGTCAGGGTCCAATCGCACCCCATAATCCTGCTTGTACCGTTCGGCGACCGCCTGCTTCAAAAACAAGTGCCCGCGAAAATGCGAATAGCGGTGGTATTCCGGATTTTCCGCCGCTTCCTGCATCGCCCGGACGATATGCGGCGGGGTGGGTTGATCCGGGTTCCCCTGCCCGAGATTGATAATATCGCGGCCTTGCTCGATCTCGCGCTTGACGGTGTTCATCATCCCGGCGAAAAACTGCTCCGGCAGCCTTTTGATGCGCTCCGCCGGTCGGATCGATATCGATTTTGCTGGTTTCATAGACATGACCGCTTCCTCCGTCCCGTTCGATCAAATTCAATAAAATCAATTTATCACGATTTGGGACAATGTACAAATCCGAGCTCATGCATACCCCCCTCCCAAAAAATTTGGTACTCCCCGGGCTGGGGCCATTATGCAACCGGCGTAAAGCCAGCGGAAGCGAAGACCGGGAAACGGCGAATCATTGAATTTCTCCTGTCTCCCATTATGAAGTATGCCAAAGAAAGCCTGAATGTGAGATAATAGAGGGAACGATCACCATTATCGACAGGAGGCTGGAACATGCGCGTTGCGGTAACAGGCGGAAGCGGGTTTATCGGTTCTCATTTGATTCGGCATTTGAGCCGGGAAGGGTATGAAGTGATTCTGATTTCGCGTTCGGCCCGGCGTCAGACGCCCGGCGTTTCGGATTGCGTGGCCTGGGACGAATTGCTCGCGCGCAGCGCGGTGCTGGAAGGGCTGGACGCGATCGTCAGCCTCTCGGGCGAAACCATTAACCAAAGATGGACGCCCGCGGCGAAGCGCCGCATTCTTCAATCGAGGGTGGAGGCCGCGTCGCGGCTGGCCGAATTGGTGGATCGGCTGGAACGCAAGCCGAAGGTTGTCATCCATGGCTCGGGGATGTCCATCTACGGAACTTCGCGGACAGATGTTTACGATGAAACGAGCCCGCACCGGGTCGTTGACTTTCTGTCCTCCGTTGTGGAAGAATGGGAGAAAGCGGCTGATCAAATACAGGGCGTACGTCTGGTCAAGCTTCGGATCGGCCTGGTGCTGGGCAAGGATGGCGGCGCTTTTCCCAAAATGGCCTTGCCTTACAAGCTGGGGATCGGCGGCAGGCTGGGAAGCGGCAAACAGTGGTTCTCCTGGATTCACGTTGAAGATATGGCGCGCGCGATCGCGTTTTGCATTCGCAACGAATCGGTGGAGGGCCCGGTCAATTGCACCAGCCCCGATCCGGCGGTCAACGACCAATTCGGCAGAACGCTGGGCAGTGTGCTGCGGCGTCCGCATCTTTTTCCGGTTCCTTCCTTTGTATTTAAAATCATGTTTGGCGAGATGGCGGTGCTGTTGCTGGAAGGGCAGAAGGTTCTCCCGCGCAAACTGCTGGATCACGGCTTTGAATTTCAATTTCCCGGTTTGCGGCAGGCGCTGGAAGATCTGGTTTAACGGCTGCCGGTTCGCCGGCTTTTCGGCGTATGGCGCATGAAGCGGCTTCCCCGCGGAAGCTTGAGGAGGAGTGGCATTGCAGCAGCAGTTTAACGTCAGTTTGATTCAAATGGATGTTCGGGTCGGTCAGCCTGACCGTAATTTTGCCGCGATGGAAGCGCTGTTGAACCATTCCGTCAACGCGCTGAACAAACCGGATGTGGTGGTATGTCCGGAAATGTGGAACACCGGCTATTCGCTGGAGCGCATTCAGGAATTGGCCGATGTGAACGGGTATCGTACGAAGCAACTGCTGTCCGGCTTTTGCCGGAAACATCAGGTCCATGTTGTAGGGTCGATTTCCGAAAAAATCGGTGCGGAAGTGCGCAACACCGCCTATCATTTTGACCGGGACGGCCGGTTGCGCGGCGCGTATTCCAAGATTCACCTGTTCGGCCTGATGGATGAAGACAAATATTTGATCGAAGGAAACCGCGCGGAAACGTCGGGGCTGGATGGGCACCGAATTGGGATGGCGATCTGCTACGATATCCGCTTCCCGGAGTTGCCGAGGAAATTGGCTTTGTCCGGAGCCAAAGTGCTGTTCGTTCCGGCGGAATGGCCGAAGCCCAGGTTGAACCATTGGCGCACGCTGCTGACGGCCCGGGCGATCGAAAACCAGATGTTTGTCATCGCCTGCAATCGGGTGGGGGTCAGCGGAACGACGGAATTTTTCGGCCATTCGATGGTGATTGACCCTTGGGGCAACGTGCTGGCCGAAGGCGGCGAGCAGGAACAGATTGTCACCGCTTTGATCGATCTGTCCGAGGTGGAGAAGGTGCGCCGCACGATCCCGGTTTTTGCCGACCGACGGCCGGAATTGTATTAAACCTCGCTCAAAAGCGGCAGGGACCTGAACGGGTCCTGTTTTTTTTTATCGGAAGTGCAGGGTTTGTCCCCGCCCGTTTCGTCTACTATAAAGGAAGACCTCTGTTTTGGAGAGGAGGAAGCGTGATCGAAGATCGTGATCTGTTGAAGCGCATCGTGGCCGGCGACCGTCAGGCGTTTCACAGGCTAATCGAGCAGTATGGAAATTTGGTTTTTCAGGCGGTCTTCGCTGTGCTGCGCCATCCGAAGGACGCGGAGGATATCAGCCAGGAAGCTTTTTTGCAAATTCACGCCTCGCTCTCGCAATACCGCGGACAGGGACTGAAGGCATGGATCACCCGCATCGCCGTCAATAAGGCGATCGACTTCAAGCGCAGGCGGGCGCGGCAGAGGGAAGAACTGACGGATGCGATCGACCAAATGCCGATTCGTTCCGGAGGTTCGTCCGGCGTGGAGACGCAGCTACTGTTGCGGGAGCGGCTGGCCCGGATTCGGGAGCGGATCAAGGAACTGCCGCCGAATTACGGCGAAGTGGTGATCGCGTTCTACCTCGAGGAGAAATCGTGCCGCCGGATCGCCCTGGAGCAGGGAATCGAATTAAAAAGCGTCGAGTCCCGATTGTATCGGGCCAGGCAGTGGATGCGCAGCCGTTGGAAGGAGGAGTTCGATGACCCATTATGACGAGCGGAAGTGGATCGGTTACATTGACGGATCGCTGAAGGACGAACGTGAACGCGAGGAGATGGAGTCCCATCTTTATGCTTGCGATCGGTGCCTGACGGCGTATGTAAATGCGGTGGAGCAATGCTCGGAAGCGTTGCCCTCGCTGGATCATCCGCGGCGGTTTGCCGAACGCGCGGCCGGAAATCCGGTTTCCGGGAAAAGCGGAAAGAAGAAATGGCATCGAAGGAGTCTGTCCCATTATTTCATTGCGGCCGGCGTGACCATGATCCTGATGACGTCCGGAACTTTCTCGCAATTGGTGAATTGGACTACGCAGTACGCGGAGGACTGGGCCAATCCGCAGGGACAAACGTTTTCCAAGCAATGGACCGATAAGGCTTCGCTGCTGCTGGATACTCTTCCGATCCATGATAAAAGGAGATAAAAACGATGAAAAAAAACGTGTTTTTAGCGTTGCTGCTGTCCGTCATTCCGGGAGTGGGGCATCTGTATTTTGGGCGGATCGTCAGGGGTACGCTGTATCTTTTGATCTCTGCCGGCATCCTGTCGTTGGGCGCGGTGGTATCGTTCACGGCGAGCAACGGCGAGCCCTTTATCACCGCTTTTATAGTGACCCTCGTTGTATGGGTGATCAATATCGTGGATATGATTATTACGACCTTGCTGTTTCAGGGGCAGCAATCCGCGTCCGGAGCGGGGAAGCCGGAAGACGCGGGACCGCGCGATGAGGGAATGGCTCCGCCGAATTTGCGGAACGAGCGGGTTTCCGTCATTTTGCTGTCGTTGATTCCCGGGTTGGGCCATTTTCAAATGGGCTTGATGAATCGCGGCCTGACGCTGTTGATCGGATTTTTCGGCCTGTTCGCGATGATTTTGTTTGTCAGTTTTCTGACGAATGAAACGGGGTTCCTCGTCTTTCTGTTTGCTTTGCCGGTCGTCTGGCTGTACGGCCTGTTCGACGCGGCGCAATTGCTCAATCGGAAAGAGCGGGGGGAAAAGCTGTTGGACCGCTCTTTTCTGGAAGAACTGGAGGAGCAGCGGGAGCAGGGAAGGAAGAGCAAGGCGATGGCCACGTTCCTTTCGATTTTCCCCGGAGCGGGCCATTTGTACATCGGCATGCAAAAACGTGGATTGCAACTGATGGCCGGCTTTTTATTCTCGATCTATATTCTGGACGCGCTGCATTTGTCTTTCTTTCTGTTCGTCATTCCGCTGATCTGGTTCTACAGCTTTTTCGATGCGTTGCAGCATGTGCCGAAGGATGAACACGAAGAGGTCAAGGATGTCCCGATTGTGGATTGGGTCGTTCATCATCAGCGGTGGTTCGGATTCGGTCTGTTGGCGCTGGGATTGTTTTATTTGCTGGATCAAATCGTGCTGCCGGTGATCAATCGAAGCTTCCCGGGCTGGAGAGTCGAGTATTATTTTGACCAATATTTCCAAACGGCATTCGTTGCCATCCTGCTGATCGGCGGCGGATTGAAGCTGCTCTCCGGCAGCGGCAAAAAGAACGGCAAGGAGGATGAACGCGGATGAGACGCTGGCGTGTGGGGACGATTTCGATGGGAGTCGCCATGATTTTTACGGGAAGCTTTCTGCTGATTGCACAGTGGAAAGGGTTTGCCGTGGCGGACGCTTTTCTGGCCTGGTGGCCGTTGATTTTTATTTTGCTTGGCCTGGAAATTTGCCTGTTTCTCTTTTTGAACAAAAAGGAGAGCCCGCGATTGACGTACGATATGTTCAGCATCCTATTTGTCGGCGTGTTGGGAACGGTTTGCATCGGGTTTTTCATTTTGGCGTCGAGCGGCATTTTGCCGGAGCTTCGCCACGCCGTCCATGCGGTGGAACAGACCGGGGAGCTTGCGGATTTTAACGGCAGCCTTCCGGACGGTGTGCAGAAAATTATTGTGCAAAATGAAGCGCAGCCGATATGGATCGACCAAACGGCGCAGAAGGAAATTCGCTTTTTTGGCAGCTACCGGACGGACATGTCGCCGGAAGACGCGCCGGAGCGGCTGCCGGGACAAGTGCTGTCAACGCGGCAGGTCGGCGATACGCTGTACGTGAACATCCGTCCGCTGCCGAGCCGCGGCGGGTTGTTCGAGTATCATCCGCGGATAAACGCCACGCTGGTGCTTCCGGCCGACATCCCGTTTGAGGTGCGCGGGAGCGTGATGAAGCAGGGTTGAATCGCGATAAAAGGCTGTAAAATCGGGAAATGGGCGGGCAACCGCGATCGGGAACCCGCGATCGGGAACCCGCGTCAACCTCTGCGCGGCCTTATGCGCCGCATTTTCAGGCGGGCCGCCGATAGGGGCCGGGCCGGACGCCGCGCGCGCCGGATCGTGCGGCGGGGGGGCGCGGGGCTCCTGCGCCAAGCCGCGCGCGGTGTTCGTGCGCCAGGTTGCGCGCAGGGCTCCTGCGCTAGGCCGCGCGCGGGGGCTCGTGCGCCAGGTCGCGCGCGGGGCTCGTGCGCCAGGTCGCGCGCGGGGTTCGTGCGCCAGGTCGCGCACCGGGCTCGTGCGCCAAGTCGCACGCG
>CAYYCV010000080.1:0-19474 GCA_964470405.1 uncultured Caryophanales bacterium | reverse complement strand
CCGTGCTGACCTTATTCGGTCTGCCGTTGGAGATCGTCGCCCTGATTGCCGGTGTGGACGTGATCATCGGGATGGGCGGCACCGCCTCGAACGTGTTCGGGGACATCGTGGGAGCGGCCGTGGTGGATCGTTCGGAACGAGAGAAAGAAGGGCAAGCCGTATCTATTTCAGAAGCTTGATGATTGCGCCGCACCCCTTCATGTTCTTCACCAGGTCTTGCGGCAAACGGTCCCGTCCTGCCCATGCGCCTTTATGGCGTTTACAGCATGATTTTGTCGTTCCAATTCACTTTGTAATCAAGCACCCATGCATTTGTGTTATGATTGGCCGCTTTCAAGAATAGGGTGAGCATGGTGTCTCGTATCCATGCCTGCAGCGGATTTGCGGCATTTTTTCGTTGGCCGATGCGCCTTGCGGCTTTCACGACTTTTTCGACTCTTCGGCTACGCAAGCTTTGGAACTTAGAGAACGCTTGTTGCATGTCCGGTATGTCCCGCAAGCATTGAGCCAATACCACTGCATCTTCGAGCGCCAAAGATGCGCCTTGACCGGCACTTGGTGAAGTTGCGTGGATCGCGTCCCCCAGCAGTATGACCGATTGCTTGTGCCACTTCTTCACCGGAGGCATATCGTAAATGGGAAAAACGCCGATTTCCGCGGTCGAGTTTACGATTCCAGGAAGCGGATCTATATCCTTGGCATATAGATTTTGCAATGTTTGTTTCCATTCCGCTTGGGGAATACGCAAGAGATCGCGCCGCGCAGGCGTTCCCGGATAATTCATATTGCCGAACCAATAGATTTCATTGGTATCTCGCACCGAATACCCAAAGAAGGCCGTTTTACCAAACACCATATTCTGGATGCCATATTCGTGTGAAATGTCACGGCTTTCCACAAACCCACCGAAACTGATTTGTCCGGTATAAGAAGGCGCTGGAGCATCTGGCATCACAATTCGGCGCGTGCTGGAATGAATGCCGTCGCATCCGACGATCACGTCTCCGCTGGCGGATGAACCATCCGCAAACTGCGCAGTGACTAGGTCGTGATGATTCTGCTGGATGCCTGTCAGCTTTTTACCAAGCTGTACGGGGATTCCTTGCCGCACCGCTTCATCTCGTAAAATCTGATGCAGTTCACCTCGTTTGATCGTATAACCTTGAGGTTCCTCCGATAGATTACCCATCAGCCCTAATATCTTTCCTTTTCCGTTGACCATCCTCATCGCGCACATTGGAATGCCGGAACGTCTCACTTTTCCGTCTAAATCGAGCTCCTTCAATATCCGAATTCCATTCCTTGCAAGATTCAGGAACAAGCCAGCATAATTGTCCGTCTGATGTTCAGCTTCGTATATGACCGGGGCAAAGCCCGCTCTTTTCAAAAATAACGCCGTTGCAGGACCAGCAATTCCGCAGCCAATAATTAAAACCCTCTTGGCTTGTTGTTTCGAATGCATCGTTTCTACCCCCATTTCACGAAATGAATATTCGATTACTGCGTCTTCCATGATGTTTAGCAGAGTGATGATCTTGATTTCTTAAAAGTGTGGTGAAAAAAGCGGCGTAGGGATGGGGCATGGGTTGGAGAAACGCCAGTGGTCGCCTTTGCCCGCGGATTTCTCCCTATATATAGCTCGAAAATCGGGAAATCTGTGGGCAACTGCGATCGGAAACCCATGCCCCATCTTGGAGCCGCCCGTTTTTCACCACACTTTTAAAGAATACAATCCAACCTAGCGCAACATAAAAGGCATGGACCTCCAGTACCAAAATGCGCTCTGTTAAGCCGGCTATGCCAACATCCGTATTCAGGTAGTCGAAAGAGGTCATGAACCATACCATGAAGACCAACGTAAGGGGACCCCCCAATAGCAGCCAGTTGCCGAATCGACGATAGTTATGAACGCGACGGAGGATGAAACCTGTAACCGGGAAACATACAACCGGAATCCCGCAAGCGAGAAAAAAACCAATGTAATGGAGTGAGGACTCGTAATTGTATAATCCACAGATGATGCATCCGATCGGCGAAAGGATCAGCATAAGCACGCAACTTCGTCGCGCAATTGCCCCGATTTCTTTGAAGTTGCGGGAAATCCACACTACACCGACGAACATGAGAACCCCGGTAAGAATGAAAGAAAGATTCATTGCCAGTGCGTTAGCCCCTACGCCAAGTCCGCTGATCGGTTCGCTGATTTGGGAAAAACCGGGACGAAGGAAACCTAAAATGGTGTAAGCCGCAACGAAAAAGATCGGTCCGAAGACCATACCAAGGATCGGCCACCTATTCGAATCCATACGAATGAATCCAGAAATGCTCTCGCTGGTTTTCAGGTTTTGATTTTGCATATTTTCCTCAACTCCATTTATAATAGTTTATATTGACTATATTATAAATAGTAATATTTTTCAACTATTATTTCAATAATGAATGGAAACCTTTATAATGAGGGGGAAAGGAGTGGGACTCGTGCCTAAAACGAAACGCGGTAATCTGCTTGCATTAGCTGTTTTATCCTTGCTCAACGAAAAACCGATGCATCCATACGAAATTGGAGTCACGATGAAGCAGCGCGGTCTTTCTGATATCATAAAGCTGAACACAGGTTCTCTCTATGCCGTCTTTGAACATTTGGCCAAAAACGGTCTCATTGAAGCGCAGGAAACCGTAAAGGAAGGCAAGCACCCCGAACGAACCATTTATCGTTCAACGGCTATAGGACGAGATCATTTTTTCGATTGGTTGAGGGCTCTTGTGAGAACACCCGTGAAGGAATACATGCAATTTGCTGCAGCCTTGTCCTTCTTGGGGCATCTTACTCCCAAGGAAGCGAGTGAACTGCTTCGGGAGCGTGGAAATATATTGAGCAGGCGAATCGAACAAGCGAGGTCATCCGTAGATGCCGCCTTGCGGAATGGGGTTCATCGCATGTTTATGATCGAGACGGATTATGAATTGACTCTCCTGGAATCGGAGTTGAAATGGCTCGATCAGCTCATTGGGGAAATTGAGGAGGGTCCTTTTGCCAAAAGGGAAGGCGAACAGTGGACGTGGGCAATTGCAAACATCCGACGAGAGTAACATGCGTATCGATGGTTTGCTTCGCGCATCCATTATGATCTGTTCAACAACGAAGGATACGCAACCGTGACAACGGGCCGATTGCATCGAATCGGCCCGTCAAATCACTGTATCATGGTCTGCGAGAATGGCTATTGTTTCGTAAGGACAATTTGGTCAAAGGTTGCCGTGGCATCCGTTGTGTCGTTCGGGCTTCCGATCCGCAAGCCGACGGATCCCTCGAGGTACTGGACGCTATTTGTAGGATCGATGGAGGTTCCGCCGCTATTATTTTTTGCAAGATCCCGGGTGAACAGCAGCGTCCCATCCAAATACACTTTGATTACATGGCCGTTCGCGTCCACTTTCAGGTGATAGGTCTGATTCTGATGGATCGTCGCAGCCACGGAATTCAATAAAACGGCGCCTGTTCCATCTGCATCGACCCGGCTCAGCGTGACCTTGTTACTGCCTTCGATCTGAACCAGGTAGCCTTTAAACATAAACGGGCCATCCTGGCCATAGTCTTCGCTGCGGATAATAAGGCCCGCTTTGCCGCCGGTCTTCAACTGGACGTCCGACTCATATATCAGGTCGCCGTTGTAGCTGCCGACCTGCATGGAACGGATGCCGCGCTTCCCGGTACCTTTGTATTGCTGCGAAGAATCGATTTCCCAATCCGGGTTCGGCGCATCCGAATCCCTGCTGTATGAAAACCATCCCTGCGCGTTCCCATCATCGAAATTCTCGTCGATCGGATTATCCTTGTTCCACTCGTGCAATGCATGGATTAAATCCGCTTGCACGGTTGCAAGCAGGGGATCGTTAAACCGATTGTCGCCGGATTGCTCAGGCGATGCATCGGATCGGATTTCATACAAATATTCATGAACCGTCGCATCGGGATCGATCGTTTTCATATATTTGTAATCACCGTTATTGACCGCAAGCTGCACTTGATCGGTCGCACCGACGCCGTCCTCATTCACGTATTTCCAGTAAAGATAGTCGTGGGGAGGACTCGTATCATCCCCTGTCAGCAAAGGATTCAAATTCCTTCCGGCATGCGGCGGCTGGGTGCATCCGCTCGGGCAGGCGGCTTTGAAAACCGTCGGCATCAGATCGAGCGTGCTGACCATCGTATCGGAAACCGTATGGTCCGGATAATGGCCCGGCCACTGGACGGCAAAGGCCATCCGTATGCCGCCTTCCAACAGCGAATGCTTGGCGCCCACCAACGGGCCGGACGATCCGATCTGCGGGCCGTTGTCGGAGACGAAGATGACGATCGTATCTTGATATTTCTGTGAATAGGCCGCTCGGCCCAGCGCGTCCAATACACGGCCCACATTATCATCCAGATTGTCTATCATGGCATGATAGATCTTCTGGCCGTCGGTTAATCCGCTCATTGAAGCGTAGGGCGCATAATAGCTGTACGGAACCTGCAGCGGAACATGCGGCGAGTTGTAGGCCAAATAGAGGAAAAACGGATCCTGGGACGCACCGCCATGATTTTGAATATAGCTGACGGCGCGATCGGTAAACTCGTCGGTCAAGTATTGCGTCATTGGCTGGGCCGGCGCACTATACGTACAGCCGCCGGCAAATTCTTTAATATTCAAACTCTGATTGCTCTTGACTGTAGCGCTTGTTGTAATGAGTCCGGTTGCGGGATCAATGAAAGTAGCGTCGGACGGCGCATTTCCGTCTTTTCGATAGTAGCTGCTGATGCCTCCGGGAATGCCATAGAAATCATCGAAACCGCGAGCGACCGGCATCTGATCGCACCCATTTCCCAAATCCCATTTTCCAATTGCCATGGTTTGATAATGAAGGCCGGAAATCCCCTTGAGCACGCTCGCAATCGAATACGATGGGTTTTTCGTCGAATTGTATCTGGTCAAGGCGTTGCTGTCGAACCCGGTACGCGCCGGGTATCTTGAAGACATCAATCCGGCGCGGGAAGGGGAACAGACCGGCGAGGCCACATAACCTTCCGTAAAATTAACCCCGTTATCGCCAATCGACTTGATATTCGGGGTCGCGGCGATCGAGTTGCTGTCGGTCAGCCTTGTATCGCCGTAGCCCATATCGTCGGCGTAAATCAGCACGATATTGGGGGGATGGTCCACCGGATCGGCCTTCGCCTTATCCACCGCCAACCCGGCGAGAAGCGCGGTTGCGGCGACAACGACAGCGGTGCTCGCCATGATATGCAATTTGGGTATCTTCGGTTTTCGTATGTTCGTTTTCACCAGTTGCTTCACCTCTTTCCAAGCGGGTTATTTATTCACGGTAAAAATATTGGAGTTTCCCACGCTTTCGACCCCGTCTTTTACCGTCGTCACTTTGTAATAATATGTGTGTCCGGAGGTCAATCCCGTATCCGTATGGGAATTCGCGGTCAATCCGGATGCAATCAGAGTATATCCGGATTGCGGCTGCTCACTTCGATACAAATTATAAGTGCCGCCGCTCATGTTGCTTCCGAATACGTAAATTTTGTCAAACAACGCCTGCTGTTTGTTCGAGGCTATCGCGATTTCACCGGATGCATGGCTGGAGTCCGTCACGTCAATGATTTCCACGTCATCCACGTAACAACGGATACGGTTGCCGTCAAATCTCAGAATCAGTTTCATATTGTGGATATCAAGCGGATTGAACGTTCTGTCTGCCAACACATCGGCCAAATCCACCTGGGCCAACGTCGTAAACGTTCCATTCACATCTTTAATCAGTTTGAACCGGCTGTCGCTATTGTTGTAAACGAAACGATAATAATCCTGATCGCTGGTATATCGCCCCAGTATGCTGACCGTTCCATTCGCATTCCATGTTTCGACCTCGACATTGGCAACCGCGGAATAATCGGTCCAGTTGCTGTCTCCCGCATGAGCTTGAGCCAAACCGCCGGTGGATTCCACTTTATACACCTTCGTATTGCGAAGAGAACCCGGGTGATCGACCACATCCCACGTCCCTTTTGTTTCCGTCCAGGAATCGGTCGCCACCCCATCCTCAAACCAATCCTTAAACAATCTGACAGGGGAAGGTTCCCAGGCTAATATCACAGAAGTTGCCGAGCCTCCTGTTTTTCTCAATTCGTGCGGGGTATAGGCCAAATTCATTTTGGGCTTGCCTGTCCATTCCGTTGAATTTCCACTTTCGCCCATCCCGTTATACGCACTGACCGCCACATAATACACTGTACCCGGATTTAACTTTTCCAGAACATAACCTATCGTGTTTCCAACATCCACCGTATGGGTATAGGTTCCCGAAGCGGTTCCGTACTTCACTTTGTACCCCGAAGCGTTCGGCACACTCTTCCATTCCACCTGCAACATTTTATCTCTTTCACCAAAAGCTTTGGTCATGACCGGGGTGTCCGGGGCGGCCACTGTGGCCTTCACCTCATTGGATACAGCGCTGTAACCGGCTTGATTGCCCGCCTGCACCGTGAAGTAATAATCCGTGTTGCCGTCCAGCCCCGTCACCTCATAGGTTGTCACATTCCCTACATTTAAGGTTGAAGTGTATTGACCGGGAGCCGTACCGTACTGTATGCGATATCCCGTTGCTCCCTCAATCGGCCACCAGCCCAAAGTGACTTTCTGATTCCCGACATCCGTACGGGCAATTCTGGTAGACACCGGTGCGGCAAGCGAATCGCCCCGATTCCATTCAACCCTTACTACACTATACGGTGGAACAAAGACGGGATTGGATGTCGATGCGCTCTGGATTGCGACGGTATTGGGATTTTCCGCCGTGTTCTTTGCTTGAGGATCCGAGGAAGTGATATAGGTTTTCGTCATCGCGGCGGAAACATTCGTGCCATCCATCTGGATGGTGACGTCATGGGATTTATCCGATTTATTCGTTATCAGTACATAATTCTTATTATTGTTGTTATAATCCCCTTTATAGGCCATGGCGTATAGTGCGGGCATCGTGGATCGGACTGGAGAGACGGGATGGTCATCCATCGTTTCTACCGTTGTCCCGCCGGAGACCGACGTATCCCATCTGGCCGTGCTGTTGTTGATCGCTTGATTAATGATCTTGTTGGACAAACCGGGCGTTTTGTAAAACAGCTCGTGATCTACGCCGGCCGTATTTAAGGTTTGATCCCGTTCATATTCGTCCAACACCCTGTCCGAATAGTCCACGGCCGCATCCAATACCCACGTGGCAATGCCGCCGCTCCCCGTAAGCATCGCCAAATTTTCTTGCGGAACTGTGGTCAGGCGCATGACCGCTTCCGCATTAAAAACGGCGTTATACTGGGTATTATACAGCGGGCCCGCTACTTTGACGTCCAATTCGTTTTGAATGATCGGCGTCGGGTTTAGTTCGCTGTTGGCCAAATAATTGGCGTCAATTCGGGAGCGATACCGGGGAAGAAGCCAATTCCCATTCTCCATCGCTTCTTCAAATGTTGTGCCGTTCGCCTTATACGTGTCCGTAGCTTCATAAGTGTGCCAAACAATCGCATCCCAATAAGGCACGGCGCTGCCGGCGGTGTAATCCAGGATCTTCTGATCCCAGGTTTTGTTGCCGGTTGTACTGTATGCCACCGCCGTCTTGGCGCCGGGGTCAACGGACTTGATCGCATCCCGGAAGGGCTTGAGCTTATTCAAATAGTCTGTTGCGCTTTTGAAAAATTTCGGAAAAACACTTCCGTCCAAAAACAAGTAAGGTTCGTTGTTTAATTCCCAATACTCCACGATAATGTCATTGTCCTTGCAAAATTGGACCAGATCCGCCGCTTCTTCAGGCGTCCCCGTGAAAGCGTTCACAACAATGGTTAGTTTTGAACCCGTTTTTCTCAGGAATTCGTAATAGTCAATCAGATTGTCGCGCTTATCGTTCTTCCCTTCGATCATTCTCATCTCATCCTGATATTTATAATACAATTTCCCATTGCCATATAATTGAACATCTCTTTCCTCGGTCATCTGTCCGGTAGTGGTATTAAACGGAACGTTGGCCGTTCCGGCAAACCATCGGCCCCATTTGCCGTTCAAATCTATGGCCATGTCCACAAAATCCGGGTCGGTAAAATCGTATGCCCGATTGGTGATGTGAAGATTGTACCCCAGCAAGCCTTCTTGCAAACCATAAGCTGTGCCGGTATCGATATTCACAGTTGCCGTAAAATCCGCCGCCTCTGTATTTCCGGGAGTTTGTGCAAACAACGCGACGCCGAGAATCAACACCAGAAAAATTTGAAGCTTTCTCATTGCAACCTCATCCTCCGTTTGTTCAAATTATATATAAAATCACTATTCCGCCTGTCGATTCGTACTGAAACGAATCACATTCCAGGAAAGCGGCGGCAATGAGATCGAAATCTCATTCCCCCTCATTTGACATTTCCCCTGCGATCGGGGTCTTATCCGGTCGGGGGCTTCCAAGGTGTTTGCCCATTCCGGATTTTCTCCGCCAAGCACGATATGTTCATACGCATCGAACGGGTGAAATCCTTTCAAATCGTGAAGCACTTCAAGCGGCGCCTCCGTATTGCGATTGACCGCAAACAAAGTCAGCCGGCCGCTTTCCGGATCGTGCACGGCAATCGCTTCGATCTGGGAAACCTCCCCAAAATCGCGGGTGTCCGTGAATGGCGCATTCACGTTCGCCTGAATCGCTTGACCTCTTCCATACAGGGAAGCGTGCAGGAACGGATAGTAGATGGCGCTCTTCCATGCAGGTCGGCCCGGAGCTGTCATAATGATCCCAAAGACATTGACCAATTGCGCCAAACAAGCGATCTTGACACGAGCGGAGTGCTTAAGCAAGGTGATCAGCATGGTTCCGCAAACCAAAGCATCCGCCAAGGTGAAGTCGCCTTCGCAAATCGGCGGGCTTGTCTGCCATAACGGAACCTCTTGCTTGTCCCAGACGCTTGGCTCCACATTCCATTCGTCGAATGAAAGCCGCATCGTTTTACTTGATCTTTTTTTAGCCTTCACATAGTCGCAGACGGAAGTGATCGATCGGATGTACGCATCCATTTGGACCGATTTGGCCAGATAATGGTCTAAATCCTCTTCTTTGTTGTTCAAATACATGTGGACGGATAACAAGTCCACTTGTTCATAACAATATTCCAGAACCGTGGCATCCCACTGCGGATACGTCGAAAGATGGGAACCGGAGCTGCCGCAGGCAACCAATTCAAGAGAAGGGTCAAACCGCTTCATCAGCTTCCCCGTCTCCCGCGCCAATTGTCCATATTCTTCAGCCGATTTGTTGCATATTTGCCACGGCCCGTCCATTTCATTTCCCAGGCACCATACTTTTATTCGGTGAGGATCGGCATACCCATGGGATTTCCGCAAATCGCTCCAGTGCGTTCCCCCCGGAAAATTGCAATATTCCAGAAGGTCCATCGCTTCCTGAACTCCGCGGGTGCCCAAATTGACGGCCATCATCACTTCGGAATTCGCCCGGTTTGCCCATTCGATAAATTCATTCAGTCCGATTTGATTGTTCTCAAGGCTTCTCCAGGCCATGTTCAGGCGTACGGGACGGCTCGCCTTCGCTCCGATTCCGTCTTCCCAGCGGTATCCGGAAACAAAATTTCCGCCGGGATAGCGCACGATCGGCACCTGCAGCTCCTTGACATACGAAAGCACATCCTGGCGGAAGCCGAGTTCGTCCGCATCGGAATACTCCGGATCGTAAATGCCACCGTACACGCAACGACCCATATGCTCGATAAATCCCCCATAAATCCGCGGATCAATATCGGCGATCACGAAATCCTTATCTATCGTTACTTTTGCTTGAAGAGCAGACAAATCGTTTCACCCCTTTTGGCTTGAAAAACAACTTTTGAACAATTAAAATTCCCCATCGATTCGCTCGGCTGCTTCGCCAAGCCTCCGCTCGGCATCCACCCCCCTCATCGCCTTCGTATGACGCGCGATTCTCCGGGCAACCGGACCGCCGCCTCCGGTGGAATGGATCAAATATTGGATATCGCTCAAATCGGCCCTCCATGTCAACAATGCGGCGGTCAATTGATTTTTGACTTCCTTATAATTCGGGCTTTCAAACAAATCCCGCATTTCAAGAGGATCATGCTTGCGGTCGAATAACCGCCCTGTTCCTTCCTCAAAATAATATTCCAGCTTCCAGCTTCGGGTAGCCAGCGCCGCCGACTTGTACAACGTGCCAACGGCACAGCGGCGAGGAGAGCGTTCCCCCCGGGACAGCGGCGTAAACAGATCAAAGCCTTGCACATAAGGGCTCTCGATTCCGGCCGCCCCCAAAATGGTTGCTGTGATGTCATTCCAGACGGCAAAATCCCTTTTTTCATTTTGCGGAAGCGTGCCCGGCATTCGCATGATTAGGGGAACCCTCCAGGAAGCGTCATAATAGTTGTGTTTGTCATCAAAGCCATGCTCGTACAATTGGGTGCCATGATCCGACGTAAAGATGACCAACGTGTTCCGGGCAAGCCCGGCCTGATCCAAAAACTCGATCAACCGGCCGATTTGCGCGTCGCAATAGGCGGACAATCCATAGTAAAGCCTGCGCCGATGATCCATTTCTTCCTGACCCGCAGGAGAGTGCAGCCATGCCTCCGCTTCGCTTTCCTTTCCTTCCATGCCCAGCATTCGCTTGAGCTGCAAGGGAAATCGCTTGATTTCACCCGGCTCGTATTGGATCGGCGGAAGGGGCTTGCCGTCATACAGGGACGCCCAACGGCCGGGAGGGTCGATCGGCTCATGCGGGCTGGGAAGCGAACAAAACGCAAAGAACGGGCCTGCATCCGTCTTTACCACATGATCGATTTCCTGAATGGCCGTATCGATCAAAAAAGCGTCCATAAACCATTCTTCCGGAATCGGATTGGGATGGTTGCTGGCTCTGGCAAAACCGTGTTTTTTCAAATGACGGGCGTAAAAGTCGTTGCAATCGCTGCTTTTTTCTCCCTTTATCAGCTTTTGAATATCGAATGACGCCAGATTGGAGCCAAAATGGCCTTTGCCAACGATCAAATTGGTATATCCCTGTTCCTTCAACAAATCGGTAAAAAACGCATGGGTATTCCGCTGCGCTATCCCGTTTTCAATACAACCGTGCACCGGTGTGTGCAATCCCGTCATCAAGCTGGTTCGGGCCGGCGAGCAGACAGGCGATGAAGTATGCGCTTGCTCGAACAACACGCCTTCGCCGGCAAGCTTGTCCAGGCAAGGGGACAGCGCATGGGAAGAACCCATGCAGCCCAGCGTGTCCCAACGTTGCGTATCGGTCGTAATCAACACTATATTCGGTCGAGTTGAATCCACTTCCCTATCTCCCATCCATGTCCATGAAAAAAAGTCCACGGCGCATTCGCATCCATCCGCATCACCACGGCGCTGTTCGCACCGGAAGAGGATCAACCGTCCACGCCATCCGATCGGCCAGTTTCTCCAGCATGCGTATGCGAACAGCCGCCACACGATCATCCGAATAAAGGTTGTATCTCTCCATCGGATCATTTTCCAAATCATATAGCTCTCCCTCATTGCTGCTGTGAACGCGAACCAGCTTGTATTTCCCGTCCGATACCATGGTGCACTGGGGAGGGTTGTCGGGGTGCCACGGCTGGGCGTTATAATACTCGCAATATATACTGTCCCGATGGTAATCGGCCGCCGCATCGCCAATGAGCAGACTCCATAACGATTTGCCCTGCATTCCCGGATATGGAGGCAATTCAGCCGCCTCCAATAAAGCGGGAGCCAAATCGACCAACTCTACCAAAGCTGTCGATTCAATTCCTTCTTGAATGACGCCGGGCCATGAAATAATGAGGGGCACACGCACTAACTCTTCATAAAAATAAGGCCCTTTCCAATAGATCCCATGATCCCCCAGCATTTCGCCATGATCCGACATGAAGATCACCAATGTATTCTCTTTTTGCCCCGATTCCTCCAGCCCCCGAAGCAATTGGCCGATTTCCGCATCCAGATGTTCAACCAGAGCCCATTGGGAAGCTCTTGCCACCTTGTGTTCGTAATCGGACATCTCTTGGAAACAAAATTGACTTGCAAAATTATAGGCTTTGGCGCTATCTATTCTTTGGTAAATCGTTTTTTCGTTCAACTCGCCCTCTTCGTAATGGGGCAAAGGAACATCGTCCAATTGGTTCAAATACTTTTCCATCAAAGCTTTCGGCGGATCGAACGGATGATGGGGATCATAGAAATTGACCGAACAAAACCACGGCTCATCTTTCTCCCTCCCGGAATTCAAAAAATCAATGGCCTCATCCACACACCATACCCCTTGCCGGTGCTCGGGATCGTGGCCATAAAAAACCTGCCTCGAGCCCGGAATCGGCTCCTTGCGGGACTTCGCCTTTTTCCCGGCGAGCCAGGTCCTGTAATCGTCCCGTTTCCACTCATGCATGCCTCCCACTGCGTGCGACCATCGGAATACCCGGTAACCGTCATCGCCTCTTTCTTCCGGTCCTTCGCAAACATCGGGATGGCAAGGGGCCAAATGCAGCTTTCCGATCAAACCGCAATCATAACCTTGTTCCGCAAACAATTTGGATATTAACTTCTCTTCAGCCGGCATTTTCTGCCCGTTTTGTCTGCACCTTGTCGTTCTGGGATATCGGCCGGTCAAAAAGCTGGCTCTGCTGGGTGTGCAAACCGGACTCTGACAATAAGCTCTGGTGAAGCGAACGCCTTCCTCCGCCAATTTATCGATGTGCGGGGTGCGTACATAAGGATTCCCGTAGCAATGTATGGTGTCGGTTCGTTGTTGATCGGTACAAATCCATAATATATTGGGTTTGCTCATTACGCACTCATCCCTCTCATCATACTTGAATCAGCCTTTGATGCCGGTAAAGGTGATTCCCTGAATAAAATATTTTTGAGCGAACAGAAAGGCGATAATCAACGGAGCCAACACCAGAATGGAACTGGACGTCAGCAGTCCGTATTCCACCACATGTTGTCCCACCAGCAAAGTCAAACCCGCTGTCAATGTCCTCATGCTTTCCGTACTCGTAATCACGAGCGGCCAAAGCAAGTCGTTCCAACTGTGCATCAGGTTGAAAATACCCAAAGCAATCATGGCACTCTTGGCCTGCGGCAAAATAATTTGCCAATACAAGCGAAACTCGTTGCATCCGTCCACTCTGGCCGCGTCATCCAATTCCCTGGGCAAGCCGACAAAAAACTGGCGCAACATGAATATGCCGAATGCGTTGGTCAACCGGGGCACGATCAATCCGGCATACGTATCGATCCAACCCAAAGAATTCACCATGATAAACAGCGGAATCATCGTAATTTGAATAGGGATCATCAACGCGCAAAGCACGAGAATAAACAATGGGTTCCTGCCGCGAAATTGCAGGCGGGCGAAAGCGTAGGCCGCCATGGAGTCAAAAAGCAACGTACAGAACGTCACCCCGATACTAAAGATGACGCTGTTCTTGAGAAAAGTAAAAAAAGGAAGTTGAACCCATATTTCAATATAGTTTGTGAACGTCCAAACCTCCGGCAAGAAACCGGGAGGATAACGAACAATTTCCCCCTCCGGCTTCAGGGAGGTGACTATCGTCCACAGAAAGGGGAAGATCATCACCGCGGCAGCCGCAATCAACAGAATATATTGAACGATGCGCCATCTATAAGAAGTCAATCTGCCCACCGCCTTCCTCTAATCATTCTCATTGTATCTGAACCATCTGAGTTGAATGATGGTGATGATGAATACGAAAACAAACAACAACCACGCCATGGCCGAGCCGTAACCCATATTCAGCAATTGAAAGCCTTGATGATAAATGTAGTACACAATGGTCTCGGTGCTGTACAGCGGGCCGCCTTCGGTCATGACATAGATCAGGTCGAATACCTGAAATGAATTGATGACCGACACGATCACCACAAACAGCATCGTATGCCTCAGCATGGGTAAAGTCACGGAAAACAGGCGTCGGAAGGCGGTGGCTCCGTCCAATTGGGCCGACTCATACAACGACTTCGGAATCCCTTGCAAGCCCGCCAACAGGATAATCAAATTAAATCCGAAGCTTTTCCATATCGCGACCATGATCACGGCGGGCAGCGCCCAAGTCGTGCTGTGCAGCCAATCGACCATGGGGATATGAAGAAAATTCAAAAGATAGCTGATGATCCCGATATCCGGATTCAAAATGAAGGTCCAAACGATGCCGATGATCGAAAATGCCGTCACGACAGGCAAAAAGTATACCGTTCTGAAAAAGGACAGCCCTTTCAGCGATTCGTTGCACAAAAGCGCAAAGCCCAACGAAAACATGATGCCGATCGGAACGACGCCCAATGTAAATAAAGCGGTTTGCAGAACGGAATTCCAAAATCTCGAATCCTGCCACATTTGTTCGTAGTTCTGCATTCCAATAAAGGCATGTTCGTCATCAAGCAGGTTCCAATCTTGAAAACTGAGCACAAGCGAATGGATAATGGGCCAAAATACAAACAACAGCAGTAAGAGTAAAGAGGGAAGCAAGAAAAAGAAAGCTGCTTTTTCTTGCTTCGCGATCTTGAAAGAGACGTTCATCGTCCGACATCCACCCTCTCGCGATTACTTGGACAAAATGGCATTCAGCGCCTCGTTGGCTTTTTCGGTCGCTTCCTCCACCGTGCTGGTCTGGTTCGTGATGGCTTGAATCATCGGCACAATGATATCGCTATCGATTTTCTGAAATTGCTCCAGGCCTTCCAAGTAAAATTTTCCGAACTTCGATACGGAAGCGAACTTTAATACGAACGGGTTCTCCTCCAGCTTCGAGTCATCCAGCATATCGATGCGGGTGGGAGGAAGTCCGGATTCCAAACCGATAATTTCCTGGGACGGCTTGCTGTTCCAATATTTCATGAATTCCAATACGGCCGCCTTATGCTTCGTGTCTTTATTTACAACCATCACATCGGAATTCGCCAATGTCACACTTCCGCCCGGGCCTTCAGGCAGAGGAGCCACATCAAAGTTAATGCCGGCTTCTTTGAAACCATTCGTGGCCCACGGACCATTCATCATCATGGCGGCCTTTCCCGACCTGAACAATTTGCCCGCATCCGCTCCCGCAAGGTTAATCGGGGTAATGCCTTTCGTAATCACCAGATCATTCCATAATTTCAACGCTTCTACGGTCTTCGGATCCGTAAGCGTGCCTTTGCTTCCATCTTCGGAAATCAGGCTGCCTCCATTTTGCCAAATCAATATCGGCCAATTCGCCAAGCCGTGGTCTCCCAGTACAAATCCGTATTGCTTGTTGCCCCCGTCGGCTTTGGTCGTTTTGACAATAGCCTCAATCCATTCATCTCTTGTTTGGGGCGGGTTTTCCGGATCCAATCCCGCTTCGGTAAATATGTCTTTGTTGTAGAAGAGCATCAACGGATTATAATTGGCCGGAGCCGCATAATAATGGTCTTTGTATTGTATGTTTTGCTTGAGCGCAGGCGCGAATATGTCCAGCGACAGCCCATCCTCTTTGTACAGCTCATCAATCGGCGAAATCAATCCGGCATTGGCGTATTGCGGCAAGTATTGCGTATTGACCGCGGCGAAATCCGGACCGGTGCCCGTCTTCCAAGCGGTGGGCAGCTTCTGCAGCAAGGAATCCCACGGCGTGATATTCATTTTGACTTCAATATTTGGATGCGATGCATTGAACTCTTTGACCACATGTTCATAGGCTGCGCGATTGGGGCCCGTGAATCCGTTCCAATACGTTAACGTGACTTTTTGCTCGTCTGATTTACCGGCATTTTCGGCCGGATCTCCGGAAGCATTATTAGCGTTTTCATTGGATACGTTTGTTCCCGCAGCGTCGTTTGAAGATTCGCCCGCATTATTGTTGCCGCATGCCGAAACGAAGACCATCACAGCGACGAGCAACAACATTCCAATCCACTTGACTCCCCTGATATGCACTGTTTTCATGTGTAACCTCTCCTTGACTATTTATTTTCCAGCACTGACTTCTCCGCCTCTCCGCCGAAGCGCTCCTTCCAACACCTCCTCACAGCAGTGTTCTATCCTTGAGTATCCCCCTGTCCCGGGATGCATAAAACCTATGCCATTTCGGGACAAGTGGAATCGTATTATCGAAAGTTTTATATTAAGAAAGCAATGCAGACATGAACCTGTTGATCATCGCGCCCCGCAAATCGGCAAATTCCCGCGCATATTCGGGATGATCGACCACATTGTCCATTTCGTTCGGATCCTTCTCCAGATCAAACAGTTCATCATGTTCACGATCCCCTTTACGGACATGGATATACTTCCATCTGCCGTTGCTGACCGTGACAAAGCCTTCTCCTTCACTGAATACGTAATCGTACCCGCCGCCTGACATCATTTCTTTGAGGTCGTTGCCGTCCGTTTGCGGCATGGTCCGGGCATTCGCCGCCTTCAAGCATGTCGGCATGATATCCGTCAGCATCACCTTCGCCTTCGTGCTTTGACCTTCTGCTTCACCGGGATATCGCACAAACAACGGAACATTCAGCACATCTTCGTACCCGCAATCGCCTTTCCCCCAAATCCCGTGGTTCCCCAACATTTCCCCATGGTCCGCGGTAAAAATAATCAGTACGTTATCGCCAAATTTACGATCCACGCTTTCCAGTATCATCCCGATATTTTCATCGATTTGCATCACATTGGCATAGTAGCTTTTCCGCAAATGCCGCCAATAGGATTCGGAATAGTTTTTCTGCGCGTAACCAGGCGCACAATAGCTCCCATCCGCAATCCCCCTTCCATCCCCGTGATAGCTCCGATAATGGATTCTTCGTTCATCGTCGTACTCTCCTTCCTTGAAGATGCGGGGCTTGTCCTTGCTCATATCCACCTTGGACAAATAGGAAGCGGGGGGATCGAAAGGATAATGCGGGCCGCTGAAAGAAACCCAGCAAAATAACGGATGTTCATCATCGTAATTTTCGATGTATTCCCTGGCCTTCTTCCCCACCCAATTGTCCGGGTGCCATTCTTCCGGCCCGGGGAACGAAAAGATCTTTCCGTTCCCTTCCGCATCCCACGTTTTATCGCGGTAAGCTTTCAAATATCCGGCCCGATCCAGTTCCTTGGCATAATCGTCGTAAAACCACACGGAAACTTGCTTGTCATCCTGAAGATCCAAATGATCAATGCCCAAGCGCATGTAATCATTGCGGAACTCATTATAGGGAAGCGTGAGATCGGGACGCGTATCCTCATAAGGCACGGGCGCGAAATGGCATTTCCCGTGAACAGACGTGCGGTAACCGTTTTTTTTCAACTCCGTAAACAAATTGGGCAGATCGGAACTCAAACCGCCTTTTCTAAAATTGCTGTATGCCCCGCTGTTGTGGGGCAGCAAACCGGTCAGTATCGCGCAACGGGCAGGAAGGCACCATGGACTGACGGTGTAGGCTTTCTCAAAACGGATGCTTTTCCGGGCCAGATGGTCCAGGTGCGTGGTGCGAATCGTTTGATTGCCATAACAGCCCAAGGCGTCCTTTCGCAATTCGTCCATCGTGATGAAAACAATGTGAGGTTGTCGATCAGCCATTGCTCTTCCCTACCTTTCAACCGATTGATTCAAAATAATATCGCGAATTTTTTCAATCGATGTTTTCGCTTTCCTGTCATAAGTGAGCAAACCGTTGATTTCCTGTTCCACATCTGTCAATTGCGTATAACAAAAACCTTGAATCAGATGAGAAGCATGCAGGGATCCGACAATGGCACGGAGCCTTTGCAAAAAGTCCTCTTCACTTGCGGCCTCGGAATACCCCCATCCGTTCTGTTTGTTTTTCATGAATGCAACTCCTCCGGATTCCGTAACCAAAATCGGTTCTCCCCCATAGGCGGAGCGGCCCGCGTATATAAACCTGCCGCTGGGCATGAATTGCATCAACTGCTCCAAAGAACGATACCTTTCTTTCAAAACGTTTTCCCTCCATTCATAATCATGCAGGGTGCATAAATCGGACTTCGTATGTTCCCAGCCATCGTTGGAAACAACCAGGCGAGTCGGGTCCACGGATTTCGTCAGGTGATACATCGTCAGGGAAT
This sequence comes from uncultured Caryophanales bacterium, assembly GCA_964470405.1. Lineage (GTDB taxonomy): Bacteria > Bacillota > Bacilli > Paenibacillales > CAYYCV01 > CAYYCV01. The sequence goes on along the minus strand of CAYYCV010000080.1, from coordinate 1,318 downwards.
GATGCTGCTGACGGGCATCGATTTGGATGTTGGGAACCCCCCAACTCTCGTTCAACGGCACCCATACCACAATGCAAGGATGGTTGAAATCCCGTTCTATGACTTGCAGCCACTCCGATGTTATACGGTTGACGTATCGTTCGTTGAACGTATTGGCATTGGCCATTTCCCCCCAAACCACCAACCCCAGACGATCGCACCAATACAAATATCGCGGATCTTCCACTTTCTGATGTTTTCGGACACCGTTAAACCCCAGATTTTTGGCCAACTCCACATCATTGCGAATCGCATCGTCCGATGGGGGAGTAAGGTTACCGTCGGGAAAATAGCCTTGATCGAGGACGAGCCTCATTTGAATGGGCTTGTTATTCAAACATAACTTTCCATTCTCAACCGATATTTTACGCATGCCAAAATAACTTTCCACTTCATCCACAGGATGTCCATTCTCCATTAATGTGAGTCGAATATCGTAAAGATTAGGTTTTTCCGGCGACCATAAACGCCCGAGACTATGATTATTGAAATCGCGCAAATAAATGCTTCGGGTTTCCACTTCATCCAACATCGAATATGTATCCTCCGAGACCACCCTTCCCCGGAAGGAAATCTGTATACGAAGCGCGATCTTCGCCCGATGATCCCCGTTCTTCAAATGTGTTGCAATATGGATCATGTCGGCATCGATATCGGGGACCATCCTGATTTTTTGAATATGCGTCGTTGAGACGGGCTCCAACCAGACACTTTGCCAAATTCCCGTGGTTCTTGTATACCAAATGCTGTCCGAATTTTCCTCCCAGTGTTGCTTCCCGACGGGCAATGATAAATCCTGGCTAAAATCCTCCGCACATACCGTAATATGATTTTCCTTGTCATTCAAAACATTCGTAATATCCGCACAAAAAGGGGTATGACCGCCTTCGTGCAAGGCCGCAAGTTGGCCGTTCACCCATACTTTGGCCCGATAATCCACAGCGCCAAAATGAAGCAGAATCCGCTTGCCAGCATAAGATGATGGCATATCGACTTTTCTTCGGTACCATACAACATCATGAAAGGACTGCTCGGCCACTCCGCTTAATTTGCTTTGAAAAGCAAAAGGGACGATAATTTTGCGGGAAAATAAATGACTTCCCAAATACCACTTTTCTGATTCTCCCACCCGCAAATCATCAAATTCAAACTCCCATTCGCCATTCAAATTCAACCATTCTTTTCGCTGGAATTGCGGTCTTGGATAATCTGTTCTCGGTATGGCCATCATATCGGTTTCTCCTTCTACCCATTCTTTTAGTATCATTCAATAATATAT